>CAZRLR010000405.1:0-4253 GCA_964600395.1 uncultured Conexibacter sp. | reverse complement strand
CGGTCAGCAGGGCGGCGGAGGTGTGGCGCGGGGACACGGTGAGATCGCTCAGCGCGCGGGGACGGGGCCCATGCGGCGACCGCACGTGGGGCAGTCGTTCAGGTCCTTCTGCGCCATCTGGTCACACCAGGGGCAGAAGCGGAGGTTCTCGACGGCCCAGGGCAGGTTGGACTCGGACGGGGGCAGGGGGAGGACCTTGCCGACGACCTCAAGGGGCTCACCGGTGTCGCGGTCCACGTAGGTCTTGCCCGGCTCGGCCTCGAGGAAGATCTCGCGGCCGGTCGACGGGGTACGCATGCGATAACGCTGACGGATGCTCACCCGGCGAACTCTACCGATCGCCCGGAGGACCCGGCTCGAGGACCCCCGGCGCCTGAACGGACCGCTTCCCTGGCGCGGCGTCGGCGAACCCATGTAGCATCGCGCTCGATGAGAGGGATCACCGTAGCCGCGTCGCTTGCGACGGTCACCACAGCGCTCGCGATGAGCGGCTGCTCGGTCAAGGACGACAACCCTGACCTCGTCGCCGGCAAGCAGATGTTCGTGCAGAAGTGCGGCTCCTGCCACGTGCTCTCGCGCGCGGGGACGAAGGGGGTCACGGGTCCCAACCTCGACGAGGCCTTCCGCCGCGCGAAGATCGACGGCCTCGGTGACGACGCGATCCGCGGCGTCGTGAAGAAGCAGATCGGCTACCCCTCGCGGTCGGGCTACGCGGGCCAGGGCGTCATGCCGGCGAACCTCGTCTCCGGGGAAGCGGCGCAGGACATCGCGGCGTACGTCGCGAAGGTCGCGGGCGCCGGCGGCAAGGACACGGGGCTGCTGGCCACCGCCGTCAAGCCGGCGGGCTCGGACAAGCCGGCCGTCGCCGTCAACGGCCTCCTGAAGATCCCGGCCGACCCCTCCGGCCAGCTCCTGTTCGTCAACTCCAAGGCCGAGGCGCCCGCCGGCGAGCTCACCATCGAGATGGACAACGCCTCCGGCGTCCCGCACAACATCGCCATCAAGGGCAAGGGGCAGGGGCCGGTCGTCCCGAAGGGCAAGTCGAGCTTCAAGGCGACCTTCGAGCCCGGGACCTACACCTACATCTGCGAGGTCGCCGGGCACCTGCAGGCGGGCATGAAGGGCACGCTCACCGTCAAGTAGGCGGCGGGCCGCCCGCGGCTCGCCCAGGTCCCCCGCCCGGCACGCCCGGCTGCAGCAGAAGGCGCTCACCCGCCGCCGGACGCGGACGCCGCAGTCGACGTGGAGTTGCAGGGGTTGTCCCTCGCGGAACCGTCGTTCACCTTGCAATCGGAGGGGGCGTCCCGCCCCACACGGAGCAGCCGACCCACGCCGGCTCGCACGGAGATGCAGTCAGCTGACCGCGTGCACGAGCAACGTCACCGCGATGATGACGGCGCAGACCGCCACGACCCCGAGGAGGACGCGGAACATCGCGGCCTCCGAGCGCAGGGGCTCCATCGCGCGCAGCCACCAGGGCTCGCGCGGCGCCGACGGGTCCGACGGCACGGCCGGCCGGGCGGCCTAGAGGATGTAGATCGTCGTGTACACGACGATCCACATCACGTCGACGAAGTGCCAGTAGATGCCGGGGATCTCGACCCCGGCGTGCTCCTCCGGCGTGAAGTGCCCGCGGAAGGCGCGGATCGTGACGATCCCGAGCAGCGTGAGGCCGATGAAGACGTGCGCGCCGTGCAGGCCCGTGAGCCCGTAGAAGACCGAGCCCTGGGCGTGGTCGTGCGGCGCGAAGCCGATGTGGATGTACTCGTTGACCTGGATGAACAGGAACGTGAAGCCGAGCAGGAAGGTCGTGAGCATCCCGGCCTTGAGGCCGAAGCGGTTCCCGTTCTTCGCGCAGGTCTGCGCCCAGTGGAGCGTCAGCGACGACGACAGCAGGATCGCGGTGTTCACCCCGGCCACGAGCTTCGGCAGCTCGTACCCGTCGAAGGGGAACCACTGGGCGTTCTCGTTGACGACGCGGATGAAGAAGTACGCCGTGAAGAACGCACCGAACACCATGATCTCGCTGATGATGAACAGCAGCATCCCGAGCATCTGCGGGTCGACCCGCGAGCTGCGGTTGGCCTCGGGCGGGCCGTGGTGGTGCGCGTGGTCTGCGTGGATCGCGGCGGCTTCCATGGTCTCTCTCGTGTCTGTCTCGGGCCGTGGGGTCTAGGCGGTGGCCGGTGCGCCGGCGCCCTGGACCTCGACGTGGGTGACGGGCTTGCCGGTCGCGGTGCCGATCCGCTTGACGAGGTCGGCACGCAGCCACCCCGAGCGGGTGGCGGGCAGGGTGGAGACGATGATGTCGTCCACCCGGAAGAACTGGATCGCGTTCATCGTCGCGGTGTACGGGTCGGGGTCGGCGATCATGCCCGCGGCGAGCAGGCCCGCCGCCTTGGCCCGGTCCACGAGCTGGACGAGGCGCGCCCGGGCGCGCGAGGCGGCCGTGCCCTCGCCGCCCTCCTGGGGGACGACGATGATGAAGAGGTGCTGCTCGCCTGAGGCCTTGCTGCGCATGCACTCCAGCAGCTCATCGCTGGACGCCGTCCGGTTGGCGACGACGAGCGTCACGCCGAAGGCGATGCCCTGGCCTTCCACGTCGGTGACGACGTGCTCGACCGGCAGCCCCGACGCGTCCTCGATGCGCTCGACGAGGTCGCGCCGCATCCAGCCGGAGCTCGCCGCGGGCTTGGTCGAGATGACGATCTCGTCGGGGTGGTACTCGGCCACCGCGTCCATCGTCGCGCTGTACGGGTCGGGGTCGCCGACCTCGCCGATCGCCTCGATCCCTTCCGAGCGCAGGTACGTGCGCGCGAGGTCGACGCGGACGCGCGCGGCGTCGTACACCGAGTCGGCGTAGATGACGTTGCCGTGCTGGGGTTGCGTGCGCGGGACGCACAGGATGACCCGCGCCTGGCCACCCCCGGCCTTGCCGACGATCGTGTCGATGAGCTGCTGGCCGCCGATGGTCTCGTTGGCGACGGCGAGAATGGTCTTCACGGTGCGTGCTCCTGTCCGCTAGTCGTTCGCGGTGGTGGTCGGGGTGGGGGTGACGGTGGGGCCGCCGGCGACCACCGCAGGCGGCGCCTCGTCGGCGAAGACCCCGTGCACGGCACCGGGGACGCCGTACTCGTACGGGCCGCCGACCACCGTCGGGATCGCGTCGAAGTTGAACACCGGCGGCGGCGAGCTGACCTGCCACTCGAGCGTCAGGGCGCGCCACGGGTTGGCCGTGGCCCGCGGGCCGCCGCGCCACGAGGCGATCATGTTGTAGGCGAAGATCAGCGTGCTCAGCCCGAGGCCGAACGACGCGATCGAGATGACGAGGTTCCACGTCGCGTACGTGTCGGCGTAGTCGGCGACCCGTCGCGGCATCCCGTCCAGGCCGATGAGGTGCATCGGCGCGAACGTCGCGTTGAAGAACACGAACGTCAGCCAGAAGTGGATCTTGCCGAGGCGCTCGTCGTACATCCGGCCCGTCATCTTCGGGAACCAGTAGTAGGTCCCGGCGAAGATCGTGAAGAGCGATCCGCCGAAGAGCACGTAGTGGATGTGGGCCACGATGAAGTACGTGTCGCTGACGTGGATCGTGATCGGGATCATCGCGAGCATCACGCCGGAGATGCCGCCGAGCGTGAACATCGTGAGGAAGCCCAGCGCGAAGAGCATCGGAGTGTCGAGCTTCAGGACGCCGCGCCAGAGCGTGGCCAGCCAGCTGAAGATCTTGATGCCCGTCGGGACGGCGATGATCGCCGTCGTGATCATCATCGGGACGCGGATCCACGTCTGCATGCCCGAGACGAACATGTGGTGCGCCCAGACGGTGAAGCCGAGGCCGACGATCGCCAGCAGCGAGAAGGCCATCATGCGGTAGCCGAAGATCGGCTTGCGCGCCTTGACGGCGAGGATCTCGCTGATGATCCCGAAGCCCGGCAGCATCATGATGTAGACGGCCGGGTGCGAGTAGAACCAGAAGATGTGCTGGTAGGAGATGACGTCGCCGCCGGCGGCCGCCTGGAAGAAGTTGGTGCCGAGCGCGCGGTCGAACAGGACCATGAACTGGACGCCGGCGATGAACGGCGTCGCGCCGACGACCAGAAGGGAGGTCGAGAGGTTCGCCCAGACCAGCAGCGGCATCCGCCAGAAGTTCATCCCCGGCGCCCGCATCGTCACGATCGTGACCAGGAAGTTGAGCGCGGTCGCGACCGAGGAGGCGCCCGCGAACTGGACGCCGAGGTTGAAGAACGACT
>CAZRLR010000404.1:0-4266 GCA_964600395.1 uncultured Conexibacter sp. | reverse complement strand
CCGACGCCATCGGCCGCTCCCCGCACCGCCAGGTCGCGCTGCGCGCCGCCGCCGTGCACCACACGCGCGCCCGCGCCCAGCGGGCGCAGCTGCAGCGCCTGCGCCGCGGCCTGGGGCCCGGCGTCCCGGTCCTCACGCTCCCCGCGCTGCCCGCCCGGCGGATCGGCGACGCGGAGGTCGCCGGCCTGGCCCGCCGCCTGGACGGCGCGCGATGAGCTCCCTCGGCGAGCGCCTGGAGGGCCGCCGCGTCGTCATCGTCGCGGGCTCCGGCGGCGTGGGCAAGACGACGACGTCCGCGGCGATCGCCCTCGGGCTCGCGGCCGCGGGCAAACGCGTCGCGGTCATCACGATCGACCCGGCCAAGCGCCTGGCCGACGCGCTCGGCCTCGAGGAGCTCGGCAACGAGCCGCGACAGGTCGACCCCTCGCGCTTCAGCGACCACGGCATCGAGGTCCAGGGCGAGCTGTGGGCGATGATGCTCGACGCCAAGCGCACCTTCGACGACCTCATCGAGCGCCTCTCCCCCGACGCCGCCACGCGCGACGAGATCCTCGGCAACCGCATCTACCAGGAGCTCTCCTCCGCGGTCGCCGGCTCGCAGGAGTTCACGGCGATCGCCAAGCTCTACGACCTGGACCGCGAGGGCGGCTTCGACGTCCTCATCCTCGACACGCCGCCGTCGCGCAACGCGCTGGACTTCCTCGACGCGCCCGACCGGCTCACGAACTTCTTCGAGGGCCGGGCGCTGAAGATCTTCCTCGCCCCCACCGGCCTGGCGGCGAAGGTCATGGGCCGGGGGACGTCCGTCGTCTTCTCCGTCCTGCGCCGCGTGACCGGGGTGGACCTGCTGGAGGACGTCAGCGTCTTCTTCCGCGCCCTCGGCGGGATCATGGACGGCTTCAAGGAGCGCGCCGCCGGCGTCAAGACGCTGCTCGCCGACCCGGCGACGACGTTCCTCATCGTCAGCTCACCCCAGCACGAGCCGGTCGAGGAGGCGATCCACTTCGCGGGCAAGCTGCGCGAGGCGAAGCTGCGCTTCGGCGCGCTCATCGTCAACCGCGTGGACCCGGGGGTGGCGGACCTGGACCCGCCGGACGCGGAGGCGATCAGCGCGCTGGAGGCGGAGCTCACCGACGACCTCGGTGCGCCGCTGGCGGCGAAGGTCGCACGGACGCTGACGGACGCCCGCGTGCTCGCCGACCGCGACGCGGCGTCGATCGCCCACCTGCAGGACGCCCTCGGCGAGGCCGAGGCGCTGCTCGTCCCGCAGTTCGACGACGACGTGCACGACCTCGACGGCCTGGCGCTCGTCGAGCAGCACCTCTTCGCGGACGACGAGACGCGCCGGCGGATGATGGCGCAGGCCGCCGGCCTCACCGTCACCGAGTGACGGATCCGCCCGCCTGAGGCGGGTCGACGCGTCGCTCGCGCCCGGGCGACCGCCGGCTCAGGCCTGGGTCGGCGCCTCGGCGAACTCGCGCAGGAGGATCCGGTCGGCGACGTCCCGGACGTCGGTGTCCAGGTGACCGCAGAGGACGTCGCGCAGGATCGCGCGCAGGTGCCCGGCCAGCTCGCCCGTGAGCGCTGCGAGCGTGTCGGCCTCCGGCAGGCCGGTGCCCGTCACGAGCGAGCGCTCGAGGGCGACGACGTGCCCGACGCGGGCGGCGAACTCCTCGCGCTGCTCGGGCTGGGCGCAGAGCGCGGCCAGCCGTCCGGGCAGGCGGCCGCTCTGCGGCCCCTCGGGCTCGAGCAGCGCGCGCAGGGCGAGCAGATGGTCGGTCAGCGCGTCGTCGGCGCGCTCGCGGGTGCAGCCGAGCTCGAAGCGCCGCAGCGCCCAGGCCAGCTCGCCGGCCTTCGGCATCCGCCGGGCCACGAGGTTGCAGAAGGCGCGCAGCTCGTCCTCCTGGTCGGCGGTGACGAGGCAGCTGCCGTGGACGCGGCCGCCGGCGGCCGCGCCGAGGGACACGACCTGCCACGGGCCGCCGGCCGCGCGGGTCCACGCGACGGGGGTCAGGGCCGCCCCGGCCTCGTCGTAGAGGCGCAGCGCGGCGACGAGCCGGGCGAGGCGGACGCGGCCGTGCTCGTACGGGGTCTCGTGCGCGGGCCCGCCGAGGCTGCCGTCCCAGCGCAGCACCGCGAGCGTCCGCGAGCCGTCGCCGCGCACGGCGTCGGCCGGGCCGTCCTCCAGGACCTCGGCGCGCATCAGCGTCAGGCCGTCGCCCATCGCGAGCTCGCCGGACTCGAGCTCGAGGCCGAGGACGGCGCAGACGAGGACGGTCTCCATGACGCCCTCGTGGACGATCGCCTCGAGCTCGGCGTAGGCGCGGTCCAGGCGCTCGGCCTGCAGGACGAAGTCGCTGGAGTCCTCGAAGACGCGGGCGAGGAACGCGCGCAGCGTGAGCTCGGCCCGCTCGCGGGCGTCGCGCGGGACGCCCTGGGCGACGCGGGCCTGCAGGTACTCGTCCAGGCCGCCGGCGGACTGCAGGGCGCCGACCGCCGGGAGGTAGCTCTCCAGGCGGGCCAGCAGCGACACGCGCTCGTCGATGAACGCCCCGGTCAGCGGCCGATAGCAGTAGAGCGCGGGCTGCTGACGCGAGCGGGCGGTCTCGACGACCTCGAACGGCAGCTCGTGGCCGTCGGCCATCTCGGAGGCGAGCTGCCAGGCGGCCTCCTCGGCGAAGGCCGCGAGGGCGGCGCGGAGCTGGCGGTTGCGCATGGCCCGGTTTTTCGGGCCGGTGCAGGGCCTTCCTCGTCGGCGCAACGGACGTTGCAACCCGTCCGACCTGCAGCTTCCGCGCAAGAAGCTGCAGCTTTGGGCCGCCGAGGGTGCGCATGGGCAGCGATGGTGAGGGTTGGTGGGTGTGAAGGCACGAGAACCGGCCTACATGGTCCGCCTGCGCCTCAGCGCCACGCTCCTCACCGGCCTCACCCTGCTGGCCGTCGCGCTCGCCCCGGTGGCGCCCGCCTCGGCCGCGCGGCGCCTGGGTGAGCGGACGCTGCGCCTGGGCAGCACCGGCAGCGACGTCAAGGCCCTGCAGCAGCTGCTCACGCGGGTCGGCTTCACCGTCCCGGCCGACGGGGCCTTCGGTGAGGGCACGCGCACCGCGTTGCTGGGCTTCCAGCGCGCCGCCCACCGTCAGCCCACGGGCGCGGCCGGCCCCGGCACCGTCAAGGTCCTCAGGTCCGCGGTGAAGTCCGCGGGTGCCGTGCCGGCGGCCCGCTCGGCCGACGGCGGGGTGACCTTCGGGCAGGCGCCCGCCGCCAAGCCGGCCCAGGCGGCCGCGACCCCACCGCCCGCCGCGCCCCCGACGCCCAAGGGCCCGCCCGGCGTCGCGACGCTGCGCAGCGACGGCACGGCCGTCGCGCCGTCGGACGCCCCGGCCGCCGTCGTCGCGATCATCGCCGCCGCCAACCGGATCGCCAAGCTCCCCTACCGCTACGGCGGCGGGCACGGCAGCTTCGACGACACCGCCTACGACTGCTCGGGCTCGGTCTCCTTCGCGCTGCACGGCGCGGACCTGCTGGACCGCACGATGACCTCGGGCGAGCTGGAGGACTACGGCTCCGCCGGTCCCGGGCGCTGGGTCACGATCCACGCCAACGCCGGGCACGTCTACATGTACGTCGCCGGCCTGCGCTTCGACACGAGCGGCCAGAAGCAGAGCGGCTCGCGCTGGCAGACCGCCAAGCGCTCGGACGACGGCTTCGTCGTCCGCCACCCGACCGGCCTCTGACCGGCGCCTGGCGCCCGCCGGGCGCACCCGCGATGCTTGCCCGCATGTTCCTCGGACTGCGCACGGTCATCTACCCCACCGACGACCTGGAGGCCTCCAAGGCCTGGTTCACCGCGCTGCTCGGCGTCGGCCCGTACTTCGACCAGCCGTTCTACGTCGGCTACGACGTCGGCGGCTACGAACTCGGCCTGAACCCGAACGCCGCCCTGGCCGACGGGGCCGTCACCTACTGGGGCGTGCCGGACGCCGACGTGGCGCTCGCGGCGCTGGTGGCCGCCGGGGCGACCGTGCACCAGCCCGTCACCGACACCGGGGACGGCATCCGGGTCGCCGAGGTCCGCGAGGTCGGCGGCAGCGTGCTGGGGATCATCGAGAACCCCCACTTCCGGGTGCCGGCCGAGCCCCCCGCGGTCGGGGACGGCCCCGGCCGCTGAGCCTCAGCGCACGCGGACGACGAAGCGCCGCGTCTGCGGCCGGCGGTCGGAGAGCACGGTCACGGTGACGGTGGCGACCCCGGGCCGCGCCCCGGCCC
>CAZRLR010000403.1:0-4280 GCA_964600395.1 uncultured Conexibacter sp. | reverse complement strand
CACCGTCTGGCCCGTCCCGGCGCCGCCGAGCAGCACGAGCGGCCTGCCGGTGTGCGTCGCGGCAGCCTGCTGGGGCTCGGTCAGGGCGTCGATGCGGAGGTCCGGCGGCACGGGTCGACCTAGTATGTCGCCATGGCTGACCCGGCACCCGCGCTCGAGATCGATTGGCTCGGCGCGTGCCGAAACGCGACGGTGCAGCTGCGCGGGCTGCTCGGTCGCACGCCCTTCGGCGGGGAGCGCACGGCCGAGACCGGCGAGCGCGGGGAGGGCGGGGACCGGACGCTCGTCATCGACGCCGCGGCCGAGCAGTTCGTCTTCGACGAGCTCGAGAAGCTGCACGACGCGGGGGCGCGCTTCTCCGTCGTCTCGGAGGAGCGCGGGACCGTCGACTACGGCGGCGAGGGCCTGCTCGTCGTCGTCGACCCGATCGACGGGTCGCTCAACGCCAAGCGCGGGATGGGGCACCACTCCGTCTCCGTCGCGGTGGCCGACGGCCCGACGATGGCCGACGTCTTCTTCGGCTTCGTCTTCGACTTCGGGCCCGGCGAGGAGTGGTACGCCGTGCGGGGCCAGGGCGCGTTCCTCGACGGCGTGCGCATCGCCGACGTCCCGCCGGAGCGCCGCGCGAGCGACGGGCGCCTGGAGCTCGTCGCGATCGAGTCCGCGCACCCGCACTACCTCGCCGCCTCCTCCGAGGCGCTCGTCGAGCACGTCTACCGGATCCGCGCCATGGGGTCGATCGCGATCGCCCTCTGCCAGGTGGCCACGGCCCGGGTGGACGGCATGGCGACGCTCTGGCGCTCGCGCGCGGTCGACGCCGCGGCGGCGCAGCTCATCGTCCGCGAGTCCGGCGGCATCGTCGCGTTCACCGGCTTCGAGGACCCGCTCGGCGCGCCGCTGGACCTCCTGCCGCACTCCCCGGTCGTCGCCGCCCGCACGGACGAGGCGATCACGCGCCTGGCGACGCTCGCCACCGGCGGGACCGCGTGAGCACGGCCATCGACTGGGGTCTGGCCGAGCGCGTGGCGGGCGCAACGGGCGGCGGGCCGGGGGACACCTCGCCGCTGGACGTCGACCTGGAGTGGCTGGCGCTCGACAGCGCCGCCCGGGTCGTCGCCTACACCGGGCTGAAGCCGCAGACGGCGCTGCCCCGGGCCGAGGGGGTCGACCGGGCGGGCTGGCGCGCGGCGAACTACGCGGGCTTCGAGGGGATGCTCGGGCCGGTGGTGGCCAAGGCCGGGGCGGGGCTCGGGCCGCTGGCCGGGCCCGTCGCCGCCGGGATGGGCGCCCTCGTCGGGGCCGAGGCCGGTGTCGTCACCGGGCTGCTGGGCCGTCGGGTGCTCGGCCAGGTCGACGCGAGCCTGACCGACCCCTCCGCGCCGCTGCGCCTGCTGCTCGTCGTCCCCAACCTCCATGCGGCCGCCGCGACGCTCGACCTCGACGAGGCGCAGCTCGTGCGCTGGGTCATGGTCCACGAGGTGACCCACGCGGTGCAGTTCACCGCGGTGCCGTGGCTGCGCGGTCACCTCGGCGCGATGCTCGCGGAGCTGCTGGACGTCGGCCGCCCGTCCGTCGACCTCGGCGCGCTGCTGCAGCTGCCGAGCCTGGACGACGTGCGGACGCTCGTGGACCAGGTGCGGAGCGGGTCGCTCGTGTCGCTCGCGCTCGGGCCGGGCCGGTCGGAGCTCCTGGAGCGGATGCAGACGACGATGGCGCTCGTCGAGGGCCACGCCGAGCACGTCATGGACGCGGCCGGTGCCGACGTCCTGCCGGACCTCGCCGCACTGCGCGAGGGTCTGGAGGCCCGGCGCGAGGCCGGCGGCCTCGGGCGCTGGCAGATCCTCGACAAGCTGCTCGGACTCGAGCTCAAGCTGCAGCAGTACGCCGACGGCAAGGCGTTCTGCGACGCGGTCGTGGCGCAGGCCGGCGTCGCGGCGCTGCACCAGGCGTTCTCGGCGCCCGAGGCGCTGCCGACCGCCGCCGAGCTGGCCGACCCGGCCGCCTGGGTCGCCCGCCAGGGCTGACGACCGCAAGGCGCAGGACCCGGATCAGGCGGCGAACGCCCGTTCGGCGTGTCACAAGCCGATAGGGCGTTGACACCCTGTTCACGGCCTTTGTGACCATCCGGTGACCCCTGCTGTAACAAACTCGTCGGACGGGTTTACAAACAGGTGTTCGGTGCTACACTGAAGACAACTTACTTCTAATATCGTTAGAGAGAGGGAGAGACCTCATGGCTGACCAGAGCGCCCCCAAGACCCCCGCCCGCACCACGACCGCCAAGCCGACCCCGGCGAGCAACGCTGCTGCGGCGACGAAGTCCACGCCGGCCACGAAGCGCGCGACCGCCGCGACGAAGCGGTCGACGACGGCGAAGAAGGCCGCGACGACCCGCAAGGCGAACGCGACGACCGCGAAGGCCAAGACGACGACCCGTGCGACGGCCAAGAAGGTCGCCCCGAAGGTCGAGACCCCGGTCGAGCGCGTCCAGGTCTACGCCGAGAAGGCCGTCCTCATCCCCGTCGGCGCCGCCCTCATCGCCCGTGACGCCGTCGTCTCCACCGTCGACGAGCTGACCGCCAAGTACGGCAGCGTCGAGGCTGCGCAGAAGCAGTTCGAGCAGCTGCGCAAGGAGCTCACCGCCGACGTCAAGAAGGCCGAGAAGCGCGGCACGACCGCCCGCACCCGTGCCGAGCGCGAGGTCAAGAAGACCCGCACCCGCGTCGAGCGCGAGCTGCGCACGCGGCGCACGAAGGCCGAGCGCGAGCTGAAGCGCAACCGCGCCGAGGCCGAGAAGCAGCTCAAGGGCCTGCGCACGGACCTCGACAAGCAGGTCGCCGAGCTGCGCAAGGACGTCGCCGCCCGCACGGAGCTCGTCACCGCGACCGCCAACAACGTCGTCGCCACGGTCAACAAGACCGGCGCCGAGGTGGCGAACACCGTCGTCGAGCGCGTCGCCGCGCTGGCCTAGGCACCCCCTTCCCCCGCGCCGGCTCCGGAGAGGGCCGGGCCGCGGGTCGGTCTGGCGACCTCATAACCCCGTCGCCGGAAAGCAGCACCCTCTCCTCCCTCGGCAAAGGGCCCGTCCTCGGACGGGCCCTTTGTCATTCCGCCGCCGACCGCGTGGGGCCCGCCCTCCGGCCGCCGGTCAGACGACGAGCCGGTCCCCGACCCGCAGCGTCCCGCCGACGCGCACGTCGCAGCGCAGGCCGCCGCGGTGGGCGAGCGCGCGCAGGACCTCGGGCCGGGTCCGCCGCGCGAGCGTCGCGCACGGGTCGCAGAGCCGGTCGACGTAGACCTCCAGCTCGCCGAGCGCGAGCGTCCGCCCGACGAGGCCGTTGAGGTCCGGCAGGCCACGGACGACGACGTTCCGTCCCGCCTCGGCCACCGACACCCCCGCGGCCTCCAGCGCCTCGGCGGCGACGATCGTCAGGTCCTGTCCGGACTTGCCCTCCTCGTAGAACGTGCCGTCCCCCGTCGCGTAGCGATCGCCGGCGAGGCCACCGCCCGGGGTGGCGTCCACGTGGTCGACCTCCCGCGTGGGACCGTCCGCGGTGGCCCGGATGGCGATGCGCTCGACGATGACGTCCATGGCCGCGAGCCTAGGGGCGCCGACACCGCCGCACCGGCACAGCCTGCGCAAACGGGCGCGACGGACCGGCGGCCGAGGCCTCGAGGCTGCGACAATGGGGGCATGCCTTCCGTTGACGACATCCGCGACGCGCTGCGCGCGGTCATCGACCCCGAGCTGCGCCAGGACATCGTCGAGCTCGGCATGGTCCGCTCGATCGACCAGACCGCCGAGGGCGACGTCCACGTCGTCGTCTCCCTGACGACGCCCGGCTGCCCGATCAAGAGCCAGTTCGAGCAGGACGTGACGAACGTCCTGCGCGAGATCGTGCCCGGGCGGATCTCAGTCGCATTCGACGTCCTCAGCGCCGGCGAGAAGGGCGCGCTGCAGCAGAAGCTCGGCCGCGGCTCGATGCCGCAGGGCGCGCTCGCGCAGGTCAAGAACGTCATCTGCGTCGGCTCGGGCAAGGGCGGCGTCGGCAAGTCGACGCTCACCTCCAACCTCGCCGCGGCGCTCGCCGCCGACGGCAAGCAGGTCGGGGTCCTGGACGCCGACGTCTGGGGCTACTCGATCCCGCGCATGTTCGGCCTCGGCTCGGACCGCCCGCCGGTCTCCCCGGACCGCAAGATCCAGCCGCTGGAGGCGCACGGCGTCAAGGTCATGTCGATCGGCTTCTTCGTCGCCGAGGACGCCGCCGTCGTCTGGCGCG
>CAZRLR010000402.1:0-4311 GCA_964600395.1 uncultured Conexibacter sp. | reverse complement strand
CCTGGATCTCGTTGTCGAAGTGGCCGATGTTGCCGACGATGGCGTTGTGCTTCATCGCCGCCATGTGCTCGGCGGTGATGATGTCCTTGTTGCCGGTCGTCGTGATGAACACGTCGCCGGTCGCCAGGCAGTCCTCGAGGGTCTTGACGTCGTAGCCCTCCATGCACGCCTGCAGCGCGCAGATCGGGTCGATCTCGGTGACCGTGACGCGGGCGCCCTGGGCGCGCAGCGAGGCGGCCGAGCCCTTGCCGACGTCGCCGTAGCCGCAGACCACGGCGTGCTTGCCGGCGAGCATGACGTCGGTCGCGCGGAAGATGCCGTCGACGAGCGAGTGGCGGCAGCCGTAGAGGTTGTCGAACTTCGACTTCGTGACGGAGTCGTTGACGTTGATCGCCGGGAAGAGCAGCTCGCCGTTCTTCGCGAGCTCGTACAGGCGGTGCACGCCCGTCGTCGTCTCCTCGGTGACGCCCTTGATGGCCTGGCCGATCTTCGTGTAGCGCTGCGGGTCCTCGCCCAGCGAGCGCTGCAGCAGCGTCAGGAAGACCTGGAACTCCTCGGACTCGGCGTCGGCCGGGTTCGGGACGGCGCCGGCCTTCTCGAACTCGGTGCCCTTGTGGATGAGCATCGTGGCGTCGCCGCCGTCGTCGAGGATCATGTTGGCGGGCTCATCGCCCCAACCGGCGACGACCTGCTCGGTGCACCACCAGTACTCCTCCAGCGTCTCGCCCTTCCAGGCGAAGACCGGGACGCCCTGTGGGTCCTCGGGCGTGCCGTTGGGGCCGACCGCGACGGCGGCCGCCGCGTGGTCCTGCGTCGAGAAGATGTTGCACGAGCACCAGCGGACCTCGGCGCCGAGCGCGGTGAGCGTCTCGATGAGGACGGCCGTCTGGATCGTCATGTGCAGCGAGCCGATGATGCGCGCGCCCTTGAGCGGCTGCGCGTCGGCGAACTCCCGGCGGATGGACATGAGGCCGGGCATCTCGTGCTCGGCGATGTCCATCTCCTTGCGCCCGAAGGGGGCGAGCGAGAGGTCGGCGACCTTGAAGTCCTGATCGGTGCTGATGGCGATGTCGGTCATGTAAGCCTTTGGTTCGTTTACGAGAGGGCAGCGAGGAGACGCGAGTGCTTCTCCTGCTCCCAGCGCAGCCAGGCGCTGTCGGGGACGTCCGCCGGCTTGGTGGCCTCCGCCTCGAACCACGCCTCCACCGCGTCACGGAGCTCCGTGTCGCGGCGCAGGCGTAGCGCGAAGCCGACGTCGCCGAGGCCGATCCCGTGGTGCTCCAGCAGCTCGCGCAGGGTGCGCAGGCGCTGCAGCTCCTCAGGACCGTAGAGGCGGTATCCCGCGGCCGAGCGCTTGGGCTCGATGAGCCCCGCACTCTCCACGTACCGCAGCATGCGCGGCGACCAGCCGGTCGTCGCTGCTGCCTCGTTGATGGTCAACCCAGCCATTGGACTGGGTCAACCTTACCACAAGTCTGTCAAGGTTTGCCGGGCGGCGCCCGGCCCGCGGATCAGCTGGCGAGGTCCGCCTTGAGCGACTCGACCGGGGTCTCGGCCGCCGGGTCCACCCCCCGCAGCGCCGCGACGTAGTGCGCGACGAGGTCGGCGAAGAGCACGAGCGAGAGGACGCGCTCGACGGCCGTCTGCCCACGCGTGGCGACGACGTGCGTCCCGACGGCGTGCGGCGCGATGAGCTCCTTGCTCAGCGCCAGGCGCGCCTGCGCCCGGGGATGCGTGTCGCAGTCGTCGAGGAAGACGGCGCTGAAGCGCGCCAGCGTGTCGGCCCCGAGCCAGCCGGCGAGCTCGGCGTGGTCGGCGTCCGGCAGCTCGGCGGCGAAGGCCGGCAGCTGCGCGACGTGGTTGAGCTGCTGCTTGAAGCGGACGGCCAGCGGGACGGTCAGCCCGGCCCCGGCGATGACCGGCACGCTGCCGTGCAGCGCGCGGGCCAGCGACTTGGCGGCCGAGTCCTCGTCCGCCTCCGGCCCCCAGGCGACGACGAGCTCCTCCAGGTGCTCGGCGGCCACGTCGATCTCGCTCGTCATGCGCGTGCCCGCGCCGCACTGCGCGGCGACCTCGAGGGCGGCGACGATGACGTAGGCGACGGCGTTGGCCGGCGCCAGGCCCCCGGCGATCGGGATGACGGGGACGCCGTCCTCGCGGGCCAGCGACGCGAGCTGGCCGCCGGTTGTGACGACGACGCGCGGGGCGCCGAGCGCGCCGGCGGCCTCGTAGCACGCGAGCGTCTCCTCGGTGTCCCCCGAGTAGGAGGCGCAGAGCACCGTCGTGGCGGGCGTCGTCCACGGCGGCAGGCCGTAGGCGCGCGCCGGCAGGATCGGCCGCGAGGCCTGGTCCCCGAGCGCGGCCCGGGCCAGCAGGCCGGCGGTCGACGTGGCGCCCATGCCGGCGAAGACCATCCCGTCCGGCGAGTCGGTCGGCTTGAGGCCCGCGGACTCGACCTTCCACAGCGCGTCGCGCAGGAGCTCCGGCAGCGCGAGGACGTCCGTGATCTGATCCGTGGGGTCGGTCTGGGCGAGCGCCTCGCGGGTGAGGCCCGCCTGCCCCGTGCTGTCGGTCGTGCTCATGCTGCTCTCCTCTGCCGCTGTGCCGTCTTCAGACCTTGATGGCGCCGTCCCCGAGCTGCGTGCCCGGGAAGAGCTTCACCGCCGCGCCGAGCACGTTGTCGGCGCCGACGCCGACGCCCTCGCCGAGCATGGCCAGGTCGCTGACGACCGTGCGCTCCCCGACGGTGACGTTCGGGGACAGGATGGCACCGCGGACGACGGCCCCCGCGCCGATCGTGCAGTGGTCGAGGATGACCGCCCCGTCGACGGTCGCCCCTGCCGCGACGGTCGTGCCCGCCCCGATGATGGCCGGGCCGGTGACCGTGGCGCCGGCGGCGATGGTCGCGCCCGCCTCGACGATGACCGGACCGCTGACCGTGGCGCCGGCGTGCACGTCGCCCTCGATCGTCTGGCGGTCGCCGTCCAGGCGCGCGGCGACGGCCGTGTGCACGGCACCGGTGAGGATGTCGGCGGTCCCCTGCATGTAGCGGTCGGGGGTGCCGATGTCGAGCCAGTAGGACGAGGCATCCGCCGCGAAGCCGTAGAGCCCGGCGCCCACGAGGGCGGGCCAGATCTCCGTCTCGATCGACACGTTCTGGTCGGCGGGGATGAGGTCCAGCACCGGCTTCTCCAGGACGTAGATGCCGCCCGAGACGAGGTAGCTGTCGAGCCCGACGAGCTGGTCGGGACCGGGCTTCTCCAGGAAGCCCGAGACGCTCGCGTCGGGGTTGCGCAGGACGAGCCCGAAGGCCGAGGGGTCGGCGACCGGGACGAGACCGAGCGTGCCGACCGCGCCGGTCCGGGCGTGCTGCTCGAGCTGGGCGCTGAGGTCGATGTCGGTCAGCGTGTCCCCGTTGAGCATGAGGAAGCGGTCCTGCAGCAGGTGCTCGGCGAACTTCAGCGCGCCGGCGGTGCCGCGGGGCTCGGGCTCCTCGACGAACTGCAGGTTGACGCCGAACGCCGACCCGTCGCCGAGGACGTCCTTGACCTTCGTCGCGAGGAAGCCGCAGCACATGACGACGTCGGTGACGCCGTGGCGCGAGAGCCACTCGAGCATGAAGCCCATGAACGGCCGGTCCACGAACGTCACGATCGGCTTGGGCGTGCCGCTCGTGAGCGGGCGCAGGCGGGTCCCCTCCCCGCCGACGAGGATGACGGCCTGCACGTCAGCTGCCCCCTCGGCCGATGCCCTCGTAGACGAGGCCCGCGGCGGTGACCGCGCCGGGGTCCAGGGCGTTGCGCCCGTCCACCAGGACGTTCCCGGCCATCGCCTCGGCGACGGCGGCCCAGTCCAGGGTCCGGAACTCCTGCCACTCCGTGACGAGCACGATCGCGTCCGCGCCGGCGACGGCGTCCAGCGCGCTGTCGGCGAAGTGCACGCCGGTGATGAGCTTGCGCGCCTCCTCCTCGGCGATCGGGTCGAAGGCGGTGACCTGCGCCCCGGCGGCCTGCAGGCGGGCGGAGAGCACGAGCGACGTCGCCTCGCGCATGTCGTCGGTGTTCGGCTTGAAGGCCAGGCCCAGCAGCGCGATGCGCTTGCCGACGAGCGAGCCCAGGTGCTTCTCGAGCTTGCCCATCACGCGGCGCTTCTGCAGCTCGTTGACCTCGATGACGGCGTTGAGCAGCTGGAAGTGGTAGCCCGAGTTGCCGGCCAGCTGCTTCAGCGCGCTGACGTCCTTGGGGAAGCACGAGCCCCCGAAGCCGACGCCGGCCTGCAGGAACTTCGGGCCGATGCGGTCGTCCAGGCCCA
>CAZRLR010000401.1:0-4312 GCA_964600395.1 uncultured Conexibacter sp. | reverse complement strand
TCTTCCGTGGCGGCAAGTTCGCCGACGGCGTCATCTCCGGCGACCCGTCGGCCAGCGGCATCACGCTGTGGACCCGGCTGGACGGCGTCGAGGGCGCCGGCCGCGTCGAGCTCGAGATCGCGACGGACAAGCTCTTCCGCAAGACCGTGCAGCGCACGCAGATCGCCACGAGCGACGCCGTCAACCACAGCGTCAAGGCGCGCGTGGGCAGGCTGAAGGCCCACGAGGAGTACTACTACCGCTTCTCCACGAAGACGGGCGAGTCCAAGGTCGGCCGCTTCCGCACCGCGCCGCCGGCCGGGTCCAAGGCGCCGGTGAACTTCGCCTTCTTCTCCTGCCAGGACTACACGCACGGCTACTACAACGCCCACGAACTCATGGCCAAGGGCGACTACGACTTCGTCGTCTGCCTCGGCGACTACATCTACGCCGAGAGCTACCACTCGGTCAAGGGGACCAAGACCGCCGTCCGCGACGACAACATCGGCAAGACCGGGCCGAACCCGTCGATCGTCCGCGAGGCGCTGACGCTCCAGAACTACCGCGACAAGTACAGCCTCTACCGCTCGGACAAGAGCCTGCAGGCCGTCCACGCGAAGTTCCCGATGGTCATGCTCTGGGACGACCACGAGGTCCAGGACAACTACGCCGGCGGCGAGGCGGACGGCGGCCTGCCAGCCGCCAAGCGGTTCTCCGCGGCGCGCAAGAAGGCGGCGACGAAGGCGTTCTTCGAGTCGATGCCCGCCTTCGCCGGCGCCGGCCAGGACCGCCTCTACCGGTCGCTGACCTTCGGCAACACCGTCGAGCTCATCGTCATGGACCAGCGTCGCTATCGCGCCGACCAGCCGTGCGACGACGCCGTCGCCCCGGCCTGCGCCGACTGGGACCAGCCGCGCAACTTCCTCGGCGCCCAGCAGATGAGCTTCGTCAAGAACCGCCTGTCGGCGTCCAAGGCGGCGTGGAAGATCATGGCCAACGAGCTGACGATCATGCCGACGAAGGTCCTCGGCGACTCGTACTACACCTTCGACTCGTGGCAGGGCTACCCGCGCGAGCGCGAGGAGCTGCTCAAGCACATCAAGGACAACAAGATCGACGACGTCGTCTTCATCACCGGCGACATCCACACGTTCATCACCGGCGATGTGCGGACGGACATGGGCAAGGGCGAGAACGTCGCCCTGGAGTTCGTCGGCGGCTCGATCACGTCGCAGTCCCTCGGCGAGACGGACATCGAGGCCGGTGGCGGCGTGACGATCAAGGGCAACGACGCCAAGCCGTCGACGCCGACCGCGATCATCGACGCCCTGCGCGGCGTCAACCCGTGGGTCGACCAGGCCGACTTCGACCACCACGGCTACGGCCAGATCAAGGCCGACGCCGACGGGCTGACCTGCGAGATGGTCCGCCTGGAGACGATCAAGCAGAAGTCGACGAAGACGCTGCCGCTGGACACCTACCGCTACGACGTCAAGCGCGGGCAGAAGTCGATCAAGGGCGTCCACGGGCCGGCGGCCTCCTGACGCCTGGCCTGCGGCCGGCGGTCACGGGGCCTTCCTGACGCTGGGCCTCCGGCCCGCGGTCAGGAAGGCGTTGGGAGACTGGCCCAGGGGGCCATTCTCCCGGGCGTCGTCTGACTCCTCGCAGCGCGGGGTGTGACGCGCCGCCCCGCTCAGCGCGTGCCGATGATGCGGTCCACGACCCGCCCGGCCGCCGCGCGCAGCGGCTGGCCGGCGAGGTCGAACCCGTGGCGCGCGACGTTGCGCGCCTGCCGGACGACGACCTCCGCGGTCGTCGGCTCGAAGCGCTCGTTCAGGTGCGCGGCGAGGTCGTCGCGCAGGTGGCGGTGGTCCTCGGCGGTGAGGAGCAGGCGCTCGCGGGCGGGCAGGACACCCTCCCAGAACAGGCCCTGACGCTCGTCGGCGATCGTCATCCGCTCCTGCCAGCGGGAGGAGATCCGCAGCGCCCAGTCGTGATGGATGTCGTGCGACTTGTGGACGAAGACGAGCTCGCCGCCCTCGGTCTGCACGAACCAGCGCCGCTGGGCGAGCCCGAGGTGCTGGCCGCCGAGGTCCGAGCGCTCGTGCTGCAGCAGCTCCGCCACGACCGTCGGCACCTCGACGTAGCCGCTGCGGGCCACCCGCGAAAGCTCCTGGCAGACCCAGATCGGGTCGCGCACGTCCGCCAGCGCCATGACGCAGACCGCGACGTCGAACTGCCCGTCGCGGAACGGCCACGGCTCGCGGTCGCACATGTCCCGCTGCACCCAGGTCCGTGAGGTGAAGCGCTCGCGGCCCTCGCCGTGCGTTCCGTCGGGCGCGCGGGTGTCGTACGGCTGGACGTCGAGCACCCAGTCCGCCCGGCGCAGCGGCGCGCCCCAGCCCCCGACGTCCAGGACGAGCGCGTCGTCGGGGACCGTCGCCTCGAGTCGCTGGAGCGCCGCCGGGAGCATTCGCCGTCAGGGTATCTGCCCGCCGCCCGCGGCCACGCCCGCTACAGGCGGACGGTCTGGGCGTCCGCCTCCCCGGCCCGGTGCACGGCCAGCGCGGCCGCGGCGATCGCCAGGTCCTGGATCGCCAGACCGGTCGAGTCGAAGAGCGTGACGGCGTCCGCCTCGCTGCGGCCGCGGGCCTCGCCCGCCAGGACCGTGCCGAGGTCGGTGACCTGCCCGCGCTGGACGAGGCCGGCCTCGACGGCGCCGGTGAGCTCGCCGCCGTGGGAGGCCTGCGCCCACTCGTCGCAGAAGAGCTCGCACGCGGCCACCGCGCCGAGCGACGCCTCCGCCTTGCCCGGCCCGTCGGCGCCGAGCATGTTCAGGTGGACGCCGGGGTGCAGGTCGGCGGTGTCGACGACGACCTCGCTGCCCGGGGTCACGCAGCAGACGACGTCACAGGCCAGCGCGTCCGACCGCGGGCCTGCGCGCCAGTCGAGCTCGTCCGCGAGCGCGCGGGCGGCCTCCTCCCGCGGGTCGGCGCAGACGCCCTCGGTGTAGCCGGCGGTCTGCAGGCACCGCGCCGCCCAGGCGCCGTGCTCGCCGCAGCCGATGATCCCGACGCTCGTCGCGCCGTCCCGCGCGAGCGCCTGCGCCGCGATCGCCGCCACGGCTCCGGTCCGCAGCGCCGTCACCGCGCCCGCGTCCAGGAGCATGAGCGGGGCGCTCGTCGCGGCGTCGCTGACGACGACGACGCCCATGACCGACGGCAGGCCGTGGGCGGGGTTGCCCGGGAACGACGAGATCCACTTGAGCATCGCCAGCTCGCCGCCGAGCGCGGGCATCGCGCGGAAGTCGCCGTGGGGCGGGGACTGCAGGTAGACCTTGCTCGGCATGGTCCACTCGCCGCGGTGGTGCGCGAGGAACGCGGCCCGGACGGCGTCGATGGCGGCGGCGGGCGGGACGGCGGCCAGTACGGCGGCGCGGTCCAGGACGGGAATGTCGGTCACGGCGTGGCATGATGCCTCACCCATGCCGAACCGTCGCCCGCAGCTGCAGATGGCCATCTCCACGGCCGCCACCGACGCCGAGGCCGCCGCGGTCATCGCGGCGGTGGAGCAGTTCCTGCGCGAGACGACGCCGGTCGCCGTGGCGCAGGAGGAGCGGCAGAACCCCTGGCTGCGCGCCGCGCTGCTCGAGCAGACCGGGCGCGAGCCCGACGGCCCCACCGAGTGGGGCGACGCGCACCCCTGGTAGGGCCCCGCCGCACCGCGTTCCCCACCGATTCGGTGCGGTTAATGCGGTAAAACCCGGTCGGGAATCAGCTATTCTCCGGCCGATGAGCGTTTCTGGCCGCGGCTCCCTGAGCGACCCCGAGATCTACGAGAACGTCCCGGGGCACATCATCCCGATCATCGAGCGTGAGTTCGACGACTTCGACAGCGAGGCGACGAAGTTCCTCGCCGGGAACACCGAGGAGGCCGAGTTCATCGGCTTCCGCCTGAAGCAGGGCGTGTACGGGCAGCGCCAGCCCAACGTCAACATGGTCCGCGTCAAGCTGCCCTACGGCGGGGTGACCCCCGACCAGATGGACGCGTTCGCCGACGTCGTCGAGGAGTTCGCGCCGCTCAACAAGGGCCACATCACGACGCGGCAGAACATCCAGATCCACCACGTCCCGCTGGCGCAGATGGCGAAGCTCATCCGCAAGCTGTCGGCCGCCAAGCTCTCCAGCCGCGAGGGCTGCGGCAACACCGTCCGCAACGTGACGGGCGACCCGTTCGCCGGCGTCCTGGAGGACGAGGTCTTCGACCCGACGCCGTACCTCGGCGCCTACGTCCGCTACTTCGTGCGCCACCCCACGACGCAGCTCATGCCGCG
>CAZRLR010000400.1:0-4322 GCA_964600395.1 uncultured Conexibacter sp. | reverse complement strand
AACATGCGCCCGTACTACGCGGAGGGCTCCAAGACCCTCGCGTACGAGATCGCCGAGCAGCTCGGGTTCAAGACGCCCGACCGCATCGTCTCGCCGATCGCCTCCGGCTCGCTCTTCACGAAGATCGCCAAGGGCTTCGGCGAGTGGCTGGACCTCGGCATCGCCACGGGCGGGCAGCCGAAGATGAACGGCGCGCAGGCGCTGGGGTGCTCGCCGGTCGCCACGGCGTTCGCCGCGGGCCACGACATCTGCCGTCCCGTCAAGCCCGACACGATCGCCAAGTCGCTGGCCATCGGGAACCCGGCCGACGGCCCGTACGCGCTCGAGCTGGCCCGCCAGACCGGGGGCGGCATCGACTCGGTCACCGACGACGAGATCCGCGAGGGCATCAGCCTGCTGGCGCGCACGACCGGCGTCTTCACCGAGACGGCCGGCGGCGTCACGACGGCCGTCCTCAAGAAGCTCGCCGAGCGCGGCGAGATCGACCCGGACGAGCGCGTCGTCATCGTCATCACCGGCGAGGGCCTCAAGACGCTGGACGCCGTGCGCGATACGTTCACGACCCACACGATCGAGCCGTCCTTCGACGCGTTCGAGGCCGAGTTCGCGACGGTCGGCGCCTTCTAGGCGCCGGCTCCGGACACCGTCAAGCACACCGCCGCAGGAGAACACGAACGATGAGCGTCAAGGTCAAGATCCCCACCCAGCTGCGCGCCAACTCCGGCGGCGAGGGCGAGATCACCGTCGAGGGGTCGAACGTCAGCGAGGTCCTGGAGGCGCTCTTCGCCGTCCACGGCGAGCTGCGCGAGCGCCTCTGCGACGAGGACGGCGGGCTGCGGCGCTTCGTCAACGTCTACGTCGGCGGCGAGGACATCCGCTTCGAGCAGGGCCTCGAGACGCCGGTCCCGGCGGGCGGCGAAGTGCAGATCCTGCCTGCGGTCGCGGGGGGATGACGCCGGTCCTCGCCTGACGGCTCGGACGGCCCCATCCCCTTGCGAGTTCCTCGCCTAGCGGCTCGGAACGTCGCGGCAGGGTTAGCCTTGCGGCCGTGCTGACCTTCGCCCTCGACACGTACCGCGGCGCCCGCTTCCGGGCGTGGGTGCTCGTCGTCCGCGTGCGCCTGCGCCGCCTCGGCGGCGACCTCGTCGTCGACGTCGCGCAGCCTCCACGGCTGCTCGGCCTGCCGCACGTCGACATCGACGGCTTCCCCGGCACGCTGACCCTCCGGATCGGCCGCGACGTGAAGCTCGGGCGTGACCTCGTCCTCGACCTCGCCGCCGGCGTCGACGGGGAGATCGTCCTCGGCGACGGCGTCACGCTGCAGGACGGCGTGCGCCTGCAGCCGTGGGGCGGGCGCATCCGGATCGACGCGGGCGCCCAGGTCCGCGACCGCTGCGAGCTGAAGTCCACCGGCGACCTGCGCCTGGGCGCGCGCTGCGTCCTGTCCCGGACGGCGACGCTGCACTGCCACGAGCGCATCGACATCGGCGAGCGCTGCGCGATCGCCGAGCGCACGACGATCATCGACTCCGACCACGGGTTCGACGGCTCGGACACCTTCGTCCTCGAGCAGCCCGTCCGCAGCGCGCCGATCACGATCGGCCAGAACGTCTTCGTCGGGACGAACGCCGTGATCCTGCGCGGCACGACCGTCGGGGACCGTGCGGTCATCGCCGCCGGCGCCGTCCTCAACGGCGGCGACTTCCCCGCCGCCCACCTCGTCGCCGGCGTCCCGGCGCGCACGCTGCGTCCCCTCGGGTAAGGGAGGGGCGTGCCCGAGAAGCGCCTGGACCACTACGCCGCCAAGCGGGACTTCGCCGCCACGCCCGAGCCGGGCGACGACGGGGCGAGCGCCCCCGACGGTCCGGGGACGCGGTTCGTCGTGCAGGAGCACAGCGCCACCCGCCTGCACTGGGACCTGCGCCTGGAGCGCGACGGCGTCCTCGTCTCGTTCGCGCTGCCGTCGGGGCTGCCGCCCGAGCCGGGGCGCAACCTGCTCGCCGTCCGGACCGAGGACCACCCGCTGAAGTACCTGGACTTCCACGGCGAGATCCCGGCCGGCAACTACGGCGCCGGCACGATGACGATCTTCGACACCGGCACCTACGAGACGCTCAAGTGGGAGGAGGGCAAGAAGATCGAGATCCACCTGCACGGCACGCAGGAGAACGCGCGCTTCGCCCTCTTCCCGATCGCCAAGAAGCCGGGCGATCCTGAATGGATGATCCACCGGATGGACCCGCCGGCCGACCCGGCCTACGAGCCGATGCCCGAGACCGTGGCGCCCATGCTCGTCCGCCTGGAGAAGAAGCTGCCGCCCAAGGCGCGCCAGGGCGAGTGGGCCTTCGAGATCAAGTGGGACGGCGTGCGGGCGATCTGCCACTCAGAGCCGGGGAGGATGACCTTGCGCTCGCGGGCGGGCAACGACATCACCGCGCAGTATCCGGAGCTCGCGCGGATGAACCGGGCGCTGCACCACCACCGCGTCATCCTCGACGGCGAGATCGTCGCCCTCGACGCCGAAGGCAAGCCGTCCTTCAGCGCGCTGCAGCGCCGGATGCACGTCGGCAAGGACGCCGCGCGCAAGCGCCTGGCGCAGGAGTCGCCGGTGACGTACATGGTCTTCGACCTGCTCTGGCAAGACGGGCGCTCGCTCATGCGCCTGCCGTACCTCGAGCGTCGCGCCGCGCTGCTCGAGCTCGGCCTGCACGGCGAGCACTGGCGCACGCCCGACCACGTGATCGGGGAGGGCGACGCGCTGCTGGCCGCCGCCCGCGCCCAGCGCCTGGAGGGGATCATCGCCAAGCGGACGGACTCGACCTACGAGCCGGGCCGGCGCGACGGCACCTGGGGCAAACACAAGCTCCTGCAGCGCGCGCCGTTCGTCATCGGTGGCTGGGTGCCGGGGGAGGGGCGCCGCCGCGACCGCATCGGCGCGCTGCTTCTCGGCGAGCCGGTCGACGCTGCGGAGACCGACGGCACCCAGGCGCTGCGCTCGGTCGGCCGCGTGGGGACGGGCTTCGACGAGGCCGAGCTGACGAGGCTCAGCGGGCTGCTCGGCGCGCTCGAGCAGGACGAGTCACCGTTCCTGCCGGAGTCCACACGGGCCGCCGCCGCGAAGATCCCCCGCACCGCCGTCTTCTGCCGACCCGAGCTGTCCTGCGAGGTCGAGTTCCTCGAGCGCACGCCCACCGGGCAGATCCGCGCGCCGTCGTACAAAGGCCTCGTGACGGCCGAGCGCGGCAAGATGAGTGGCGTCGCCGTCGAGGACGTCCCGCTCTCGAACCCGACGAAGGTCCTCTATCCCGCCACCGGCTTCACGAAGCGGGACCTCGTCGACTACCTCGTTGCGATCGCCGACGTCCTGCTGCCCCACACGCGCGACCGGCGGCTGACGCTCAAGCGCTACCCGAACGGGGTGGAGGGCGACTTCTTCTACGAGAAGAACGCGCCCTCTCACCGGCCCGACTGGGTCACGACCGCGGGTGGCTTCGTCGTCGCCGACTCGCCGCAGGCGCTGGCCTGGCTCGGCAACCTCGCCGACCTGGAGCTCCACACGCCGCTCGCCCGGATGGACGCGCCCGAGCGCCCGACGATCCTCGCCTTCGACCTGGACCCGGGCCCCGGCGCGGGCCTGGCGGAGTGCTGCACCGTCGCGCTGTGGCTGCGGGCGATGCTCGACGGCCTGGGCCTGCGCGCCTTCCCGAAGACCTCCGGCTCCAAGGGCATGCAGGTCTACGTCCCGCTGAACCACCCGGCGGCGACGTACGAGGGGACGAAGGGGTTGTCGCGGACGATCGCGCAGCTGCTGACGCAGGAGGCGCCCGAGCTTGTCGTCGCCACGCAGGTCAAGGCGCAGCGCAAGGGGAAGGTCCTCGTCGACTGGTCGCAGAACGACGAGCACAAGACGACGGTCTGCGTCTACTCGCTGCGGGCCACGGCCCGGCCGCAGGTCTCCACGCCGCTGACGTGGGACGAGGTCGAGGCGGGGGACCCGGACGCGCTGGTCTTCGGCCCGCAAGACGTGCTGGACCGGGTCGCCCGCGACGGTGACCTCTTCGCGGAGGTCGCGACGCTCGTCCAGGCGCTGCCGGCCTGAGCGGCGCGATCACGGCCCGGCGCAGAGCACCTGCAGGATCGACAGCGCGCGCTCGGGGTTCGTGCGCATGAGCGCGAACGCGGTGCTGGCGTGAGCGACGTCCTCGACGGAGACCTGCTCGCGCTCGACGCAGAAGCGGGCGATCCAGCGCACCGCCGCGCGCTCGTAGCGCTCGGGCTCGCGGTCGCGCAGCAGGACGCAGACCTCCAGCGCGTCGTCCAGC
>CAZRLR010000399.1:0-4340 GCA_964600395.1 uncultured Conexibacter sp. | reverse complement strand
GTCGAAAATCGATCTACGGACCGCTGCTTTCGGGGGAGTGGCGTGTCTCACCCCGCAGCCGATTCCCCCGTCAGGAACCTCGTGACCCACACTTCCCGCCGCAGCCTGCGCCTGCTCGCCACCCTGCTCACCACGCTCGTCGCCGGCCTGGCCGTCGGCGGGGTCGCCCAGGCCGCGGTCCCGGGCATCAACGTCGCCCACCCCGACCAGCGGCGCATCGCCGCCGCGCTCGACACGAAGGCGAAGCTCGTCCGCTTCTTCGTCGAGTGGAAGACGCTGCAGCCGAGCAAGGGCGACAGCTACCCGGCGACCGACCCCGGCGCCGCGTACCTGGCCGGGGTCTTCGACGACGCGATCCGCCAGGTCGTCGCCGGGGGCGCCCAGCCCATCTTCGTCGTCCTCGGCACGCCCCAGTGGGCCAACGGGTCCGACGACCCCTACGTCCCGCCGAAGGACCCGGACGACTACGCGGGCTTCATGGCGCGCTTCATCCGCCACACGCGGGCGGTGGCCTCGGCCGCGGGCGGCAGCATCGGCGCCTACGAGGTCTGGAACGAGGAGGACGGCAAGGGCTTCTGGCACACGGCCGACCCGAACGACGCCTCCGACTACGTCGCCCTGCTGACGGCGACCTACCGGGCGGCCAAGCCCGTCGCCGGCGACTCGCCGATCCTCGTCGGCCCGACGATCGGCAACAACGCCGACTACATCGCCCAGCTCTACGCCAAGGGCGCCAAGGACAGCTTCGACGGCATCGCGGTCCACACGGACACCGCCTGCCTGACGAACGGCCCGGACTTCTTCGTCCGCGACTCGGACCGCAACGACCGCATCAACCCGTTCTCGTTCCTCGGCTACCGGACCGTCCGCGACGTCATGCTCGCCAACTCCGACGGCGAGAAGGGCATCTGGATGACCGAGCTCGGCTGGTCGAGCACCGGCGGGGCGCCCGGCACGTGCGACCCCAGCCGCGTCGCGAACCCCGGCAGCCGCTCCGACGGCGTCTCGGCCGCCGACCAGGCGAAGTTCCTCACGCAGGCCTACGGCTGCCTCGCGCAGGACAAGTACGTCAAGGCCGCCCTCTGGTTCACGATGTTCGACGACCCCGCCGAGCCGCTGAACGAGAACCGCCACTATGGGCTGCTGGGCAGCGACTTCGTCCCCAAGCCGAGCCTCGACGCCTTCAAGGCCGTCGTCGCCGGGGGTGGCAACGCGGCCGGCCCGTGCGGTGACTTCGTCGGACCCGACATCCAGATCCTCTCGCCCACGCCGGACTTCGGCTTCACCGGCCGGCTGCTCATCCGCGCCTCGGCGACGGACAAGGCGGGCGCGGGCGTGACCCCCGTCGGGCTGCTGCGCCTGACGTTCAAGGTCGACGACAACCCGCAGGCCATCGGCAACTTCGCCGGCGAGGACGGCGCCGTCGTCGAGCAGGACTACTTCGGCGCGACGAAGCTCCCGGACGGCCAGCACAAGATCACCGTCCAGGCCCGCGACCTGAACGGCAACGTCAGCTCGTCGACGGTGAACGTCTGCAAGGGCGCCTCGTGCGTCAAGACGAGCTACGACACGAAGATCGTCCTGGCCAAGGGCAAGCAGCCCAAGTGCAAGGGCCTGACCTGCACCGTCTCCGGGCGCCTGACCGGCCCGGCCGGCGTCGCCCTGTCCGGTCGCGTGCGGGTCGAGTGGCAGCTCTTCGTGAAGATGCGCGTCAAGAGCAAGGTGCCCGGCAAGAAGGCCTACGTCTCCAAGTGGGTGACCTTCCACAAGGGCGGGTCCTCCGCCGGCAAGCCGTTCGCGTTCAAGCAGAAGCTCGCGCGCAAGGGGCAGTGGCGCGTCCGGGTGACCTACGACGGGGCGATCCCGCTGAAGAAGACGGCGCTGCCGTACAAGAAGTTCCGTCCCTGACCGGGACGGTCGGACGGTGGCGCGGCGACGGTCGCGCCACCGCCGCCTCATCCGATCGGCGGACGCGAGGCATCTGATCGCGCCCCCAGCGCCGTCTCGCGGTCGGGCCGATGGGCGGATGGGGGCCGGACGCCGACTCCCCGAAGCTGGTCGGGATGGTTTCCCCTCGTACCGGCGCCGCCCTCCTGGTCATCGCCATCGTGTCGCTGCTCGCCGCCGTGGGCACCCTGCCCGCCGCCCAGGCGTCGTCCTCCGCCCTCACGCCGGCGACGCTGAACGACCCCCTCGCCGGCCTGCAGTGGCACCTGCGGCGTGACGGCCTCCGCGCGGCATGGCCGTCGACGCTCGGCAAGGGCGTCGTCGTCGCCGTCGTCGACTCGGGCGTGGACCTGCGGCACCCGGACCTGGCGCCCAACCTCTGGACGAACACCGGCGAGATCGCCGGCAACGGCGTCGACGACGACGGCAACGGCTACGTCGACGACGTCCACGGCTACGACTTCGTCGATCGCGACGGCGACCCGACCGACGAGCACGGACACGGCACCCACGTGGCCGGCATCCTCGGCGCCCGCGGGGGCAACGGCATCGGTGTCGCAGGGGTCGCGCCGCGGGTGCGCCTCATGGCGGTCCGCGCGCTGGACGCCCGCAACGACGGCAACACGAGCTGGCTGGCGTCGGCGCTGGACTATGCGGTCGCCAACGGGGCGAGCGTCGTCAACATCTCGATCAACACGTCGACCGACGTGCCGGCGGTCGGCGCCGCGGTGCAGCGGGCCCGGGCGGCCGGCGTCCTGCTCGTCGTGAGCGCCGGCAACGACGGGGTCGACCTCGGCGTCACGCCGTCCTACCCGGCCTGCTCCCCGTCGCCGAACGTCGTGACGGTCGCCTCCGTGGGCAAGAGCGGGGCGCTGTCGTCCTTCAGCAACCGGGGCGCGTGCGTCGACGTCACGGCGCCCGGGGAGGACATCGCCGCGACGCGACGCGGCGGGGGCTTCGAGCTGCGCAGCGGCACGAGCATGGCCGCCCCGCAGGTGGCGGGCGTCGCGGCGCTCGCGCTCGCCCTGCACCCGCGCCTCGACGTCGACGCCTTGGCGCGGGCCATCACCCGGCCGAGCGGTCGCTCACGGGCCAGCGCCGCCGGCGCCGGCCGGGCGCCGCGGGTCAACGCGGCGCGGCTGCTCGCGCGGCTGGCGAAGCGCTGACGCAGGCCGCGCACCCGAATCCCCGCAACGTGCGGGAGCGCCCGTGAGGGCGTCGGGCGCCCACGGTACCGTCCGTCCGGATGCGCCTCATCGTCGCCCGCTGCGAAGTCACGTACACCGGCCGCCTGACCGCGATCCTCCCCGAGGCGCTGCGGCTGCTCATGCTCAAGAGCGACGGGTCCGTCCTCGTGCACGCCGACACCGGCGGCTACAAGCCGCAGAACTGGATGACGCCGCCGACGGCGCTCGAGTTCGAGGGTGAGCCGCTGGAGCGCATCGTCGTGCGCAAGTTCGCCGGCAAGACGGAAGACCGGCTGGACATCCGGATCGCGGAGATCGTCTCGGACGTCACCCACGACATGGGCGAGGCGGCGGCGCTCGAGAAGGACGGCGTCGAGAAGCACCTGCAGGAGCTCCTCGCCGCCCAGCCGCACTGGTGCGGCGAGGGCTTCCGCCTCGTCCGCCGCGAGTGGCCGACGGACATCGGCCCGGTGGACCTGATGTGCCGCGACGACGCCGACGGCTGGATCGCCGTCGAGATCAAGCGCGTGGCGACGATCGACGCCGTCGAGCAGCTGACGCGCTACCTGGACTTCATCCGCCGCGACGATCCGGCGCTCGCGGACTGCACGGGCGTCCTGGCGGCGCAGCAGATCAAGCCGCAGGCGCGGGTGCTCGCCGAGTCGCGCGGGCTGCGCTGCGTCGAGGTCGACCTCGCGGTCCTGCGCGGCGAGCGCGAGCCGGACCTCACGCTCTTCGTCGCCTGAGCGCGGCGCCGGTCAGCGGCGCACGCGGACCGCGAGGACGGCGTACTTCAGCCCACGGGTGCGGCGCCCGACGCGGTTGGAGATGTTCCCCTCGACGGTGCGGACCTTCCCACCCCGCGGCCTCGTCGTGACGATCGCGATGTGCGACGCCAGCGGCGAGCCGTCGTGCAGCGCGAAGAGCAGCAGGTCGCCGGGCCGCACCTTGCCCTTGGCGATCGCGTAGAGCCCGCGGCGCCCGGCGACGGCGTCGTCGAACGTCCGGGCGGGGTCGATGAGCCGGGGGGAGAGGCGCACGCCCGCCCGCCGGAAGGCCGGGAGCCGCTCGGGAAACTGCGGGGCACTGCCGGCCAGGGGGCCGGTGTCACAGGGCGGTCCGAAATCCCAGATCTGCTTCCAGTCCCGGCGGTTCTTCGTGAGCTCGCGGTCGTAAAAGCCCCAGGGATTGTCGCGGCTGCGGGAG
>CAZRLR010000398.1:0-4347 GCA_964600395.1 uncultured Conexibacter sp. | reverse complement strand
CGCTCGCGGGTGAACTTCGCGCTGATCTCCGTCCGCAGCTCCTCACGCGCCTCGAAGGTCACCTCGAGATCCAGGCCGCGGACCGGGACGACCATCCGCCGCTGCGCGCGCAGGCGCATCTCGATCCACTCGTGCTCGCGGTCGAAGAAGGCGACGTGGTCGAAGGCCTCGGGGTCGAAGTCGGCGTCCAGCTCGCGGTTGAGCACGCGCAGCAGGTTCCGGTTGAAGGCGGCGGTCACGCCGGCGCTGTCGTCGTAGGCCGCCTCCAGGATGGCCGGGTCCTTCACGAGGTCGGTGCCGAGCAGCAGGTGGTCCCCGTCCCCGAGCAGCTCGCCCATCGCGCGCAGGAAGCCACGCCGCGAGCCGGGGGTGAAGTTGCCGATCGTCCCGCCGAGGAAGGCGACGATCCGCGGGCCGACGGCCGGCGGGACGTGGTGCAGGTGGCGCTCGAAGTCGCCGACGATGCCGTGCACCTCCAGCCCCGGGTACTCGTCCGTCAGCGCGGAGGCCACGTCCCGGACCATGCCCTCGGTGACGTCGAAGGGGACGTAGCGGCGCAGCGTCCCGGCGTCCCGCAGCGCGTCGAGCAGCACGCGCGTCTTGGCGGCCGTCCCGGACCCGAGCTCGACGAGCTCCGCGGCGCCGGTCAGCGCGGCGATCTCGTCCGAGCGCAGCTCGAGGATCTCGCGCTCGGCGCGCGTGGGGTAGTACTCCGGCAGGTCGCAGATCCGGTCGAAGAGCTCGGCCCCGACCTCGTCGTAGAAGTGCTTGGGCGGCAGTTCCTTGAACGGGCGCGTCAGCCCGTCCAGGGCGTCGTCGGCCAGCGACGTGCCGGCCTCGGCCTCCAGGTAGGAGCGCACGGTCACGCGGTCGACGGTGCGGACGGGGTCCATCAGGTGATCAGCTCCGGGGGGTGGGGTGGGGGGCGGCGTCGCACGCGAGGCGGCCGCCCGAGACGTTGTGGCGGCGGGGGGGCTGGCCCCTGGTGCGGCTGGGGCGCGTGCCCGCGCGCGGGTCGGTCGCCCAGGAGCCACCGCGCAGCACCCACAGACCCTGCCCGAAGAAGACCTCGGAGTACTCACGGTACGGGTGGGCCACGAACCCGGGGTACGGGTCGAACGTCGACGCGGTCCACTCCCACGCCAGGCCGACCCCTTCCAACGGCGGTGCTGCGTGCGGCCCCTGGGTCCAGGTCGCTGCCTTCTCCCACTCCGCCTCGGTGGGCAGGCGGGCCCCGTGCGAGCGGGCGAAGGCATCGGCCTCGAACCAGGAGACGTGGCAGACGGGCGCGTCGGCACGCGCGCCGTCTGCCCCCACGTGGTCCCCGTTGATGTCCTGGTCCTGCTTCCACGCCCAGCCCTCGTCGGACCACCACTCGCGGCGCACGTAGCCGCCGCCCTCGGCGAAGGTCAGCCAGCTGGCGTTCGTGACGGGGCGCCGCGCGATGCGGAAGGCGTCGACCTCGACGGCGTGGCGCGGTCGCTCGTTGTCGTAGGAGAAGACGCCGGGGTGGGCGCCCATCGCGAAGGTGCCCGCCGGGACGTCGAGCCAGCCGCCGGCCGGGTCCTGCGGGTCGCCGGCGAGCCCGGGCAGCCGCCCGTCCCCGAGCGGCAGCAGGCCCGCGACCTCCATCGCCTGGCGCATCGTCTCGGTGTGCTGCAGCTCGTGGCGCAGCACCATCTCGTGCACGACGGGGTCCACGCCGTGGGTGACGATGGCGCGCAGCGTCCGCTCCCGGACGTCCTCGAGGTAGCGCACCGCGTCGGCGTGGCCGAGGATCTCCAGGTCGCCACGGACGGCGCGTGGGGTCTCGAAGGCGTCGTAGTGCCCGGTGAGCTCGGGGTGCAGCAGCGCCAGGCCCGCGTGCCGGTGCACGAGCCACAGGTCCTCGTAGGCGGCGATGTGCCCGAGGTCCCAGACGAGCGGGGAGAGGATCGGGACGATCTGGCGCTCGAGGTCCACCGTCGACAGGTGCGCGACGAGGGCGAGCGTCCGCTCGCGGGCGGACGCCAACGCCGCCACCGTCGACGCGTGTCCGCCGCGGTCGGTGCTCGTGCTCTGGGGCAGGGAGGCGCTCAAGGTCTCGATGGGTCACGGTCGTGCCCACGGCGGGCGCCCGTGAATCATGCCAAGCCGGCCGGGCGCGAATGTGAACGCCGCCGAACGCCGCGCCCCGCAGGCGCCACGGCGCTCGACCGGCGGTCGACCGCCGGGCGGCCGGGCTCCGACCGGCGGTCCAGCTTGACGGGCGCCGTTCTGGCGTTGGTGCTCGGACATGGATGCCCCGAACCGCCCGACGCGCCGGCCCGGACGCCGCGCCCTCCTCCTGACCGTGGTCCTGGCGCTCGCGTCGCCGGCCGCCGCCTCGGCCGTCGGCCCGGCGGACACGACGCCGGACCCGGGCGCCCCGGGCGTGCTCGGGTTCCAGCGGGCCGAGTACAACCTGCCGGACCGCATCACGGTCGGGGTCGGCGACCCGGCGGCCACGCCCGCACCGACGACCCTGCTGAAGACGATGCGCCTGGCCGGGGACGTCCACTACCCCGCCAACGGTGCCGGGCCCTTCCCGGTGCTGGTCTTCATGCACGGCAACCACTCGACCTGCGAGAGCCGGACCGGCTCGCAACTCGGCCTGCAGGTCGACCCGCTCGCGATCGGGGCCGCCTACGCCAACGGCGAGTGCTCGACGGACGACGCCACGCAGGACGAGCTCCTCGGGATCGACGAGGCCCGCTCGTACAAGGGCTACGACTACCTCGCCGAACGCCTGGCGACGCAGGGGTACATCGTCGTGTCGATGGACGTCAACGACATCACCGACTGGACGAACAACGGCAACGAGTCGGGGTACCTCGCGCGGGCCGAGGCGATGAGCCGGACGCTCGACCTCGTCGCCTCCTGGAACACCCGCAGCGGGCCGTCCGGGATCGGCGACGCCCTGAAGGGGCGCGTCGACATCAGCCGGGTCGGCGTCATGGGCCACTCCCGCGGCGGCGAAGGCGTCAACGCCTTCGCCGAGTACAACCTCACGCGCCCCGCGACCGCGGAGGCGGCACGGACGCGCAAGGACCCCGAGAACCCGGCGCGGCCGCAGCCCGTCCCGGACTTCGGGCCGAGGTACGACCTGAAGGCCGTCTTCTCGCTCGCGCCCGTCGACGGTCAGGGCGCGCGCTTCCCCGTCGTCTCGGGCACGAACTTCGCGACCTTGCTGCCCTACTGCGACGGCGACGTCTTCAACCTGCAGGGCGCGCCGGTCTTCGAGCGCAGCAAGGCGGGGCTGGCGGCGGGCGGGTTCGTCGCGGCGCAGTACCTCGTCAACGGCGCCAACCACAACAACTTCAACACGGTCTGGACCTCCGACGACGCCAACCTCTTCGGCTTCGGCGACCCGAACTGCAACATCGGGGCCGGTCCGACGCGGCTGCAGCCCGAGGAGCAGCGCCTCATCGGGCTCGCGACGATGGGTGGGTTCCTGCGCGCGATGGTGGGCGGGGAGACGCAGTTCCTGCCGATCGTCCGCGGTGAGAGCCTGGCGCCCGCCGCCTGTCCGAACGCCGGAGCGGACCCGCCGCTGGGCGTGACCTGCCGCAACGTCGTGCAGACCTCCTACGCGGCGCCGGGCCGCCGCGTCCTCGTGGCGCCGACCGGGACGGCGACCGCCCCGACGGTGCCCGCCACGACCCCGGCCGGCGACCCCGTGACCTTCGACGGCTTCCGGACGACCAGCGCCTGCGTCCCCTCCGACGTCGTCGTGGTGACGACGGGCTGCGGGGCGTCGCCGAACCGCAGCGACGGGCCGCAGCTGACGCTCGAGTGGGCGGGGCCGGCGACGCTGACGGTCACGCCGACGGCCGCCCACCGGGACATCAGCGACTTCTCGACGCTGAACTTCCGGGTGTCGGAGAACTTCACGAGCCCCCTGCAGCTGCCGCTGGAGGCGACGATCACGGTGACGCTCACCGACACGGCGAACGTCACGAAGACCGTCCGGTCCGTCGACTACTCGGCCGCGCTGGAGCCGCCGCCCGGGACGACCGCCCGCAAGCAGATCCTCAACGGCGTCCGGATCCCCCTCAACGCCTTCACCGGGGTCGACCTGACGCAGGTGAAGACGATCGCCCTGGGCTTCGGCGTCGCGACGCCGACAGGGTCGATCCAGTTCACCGACCTGGCCCTGCAGGAGCCGCGCTTCGTCGTCGGCCCCGACCCGACGCCGACGGGCGAGCCCGGTGCCCCCGGTGCCCCCGGCACTCCCGGCACGCCCGGCACGCCCGGCGCACCGGGCACTCCCGGCACGCCCGGCACGCCCGGCGCACCGGGCACTCCCGGAGACCCCGGGGCCCCGGG
>CAZRLR010000397.1:0-4355 GCA_964600395.1 uncultured Conexibacter sp. | reverse complement strand
CACGCGACCGCTGAACAGGCAGCCGCCCAGGAAGGTCCCCTCGAGCGCGCGGTACCCGTGCATCCCGCCCCCGCCGAAGCCCGCGACCTCGCCGGCGGCGTAGAGGCCGGGCAGGGGCTCGCCGCCTGGCCGCAGCACCCGCGCGTCCAGGTCGGTCTCCAGCCCGCCGAGGGACTTGCGGGTGAGGATGTTCAGCCGCACGGCGATGAGCGGCCCCGCCGCCGGGTCCAGGATGCGGTGCGGCGTGGCGACGCGGGTGAGCTTGTCGGCGAGGTAGTTGCGCGCCTCGTGGATCGCCGCGATCTGCCCGTCCTTGCCGTAGCCGTTGGCGACCTGCAGGTCGCGCGCGACGATCTGCGCCTTCAGCGCGTCGTGGTCGATGTGCGGCTCGTCCCCGGTGACCTTGTTCATCCCGCGCACGAGCGCCTCCAGGTCGCGCTCGACGACGAAGTCCACGCCGTGGTCCTTGAACTTCTGCACGGGGGTCGGCGGGCCGCCGGCGAGGCGGTCCTTCAGCACCGCGCGGATCGACTTGGAGGTGACGTCCGGGTTCTGCTCGGAGCCGCTGAGCCCGAACTCCTTCTCGATGATCTTCTCGGTCAGGACGAACCAGGTGTGGTCGTACCCCGTGCCCATGATGTGGTCGAGCGTCGCGAGCGTGTCGAAGCCGGGGTACAGCGGCCCGGGCAGGCGCTTGCCGGTCGCGTCGAACCACATCGACGACGGCCCGGGGATGATCCGGATCGCGTGCTGGGGCCAGATCGGGTCCCAGTTGTGGATGCCCTCGACGTAGTGCCACATTCGGTCCTCGTTGACCGCGTTGGCGCCCGCGGCCTTGACCACGCCCTGCATGAGGCCGTCGACGTGCGCGGGGACGCCGGTGATCATCCGTGCGGGCGCCGTGCCCAGGCGCGCGGGCCAGTTCTTGCGCACGAGCTCGTGGTTGCCGCCGATGCCGCCGGTCGTCACGAGGACGACCGCGGCGCTGAGCGCGAAGTCGCCGGCGACCTCGCGGGAGGACGGCGCGCCCCGCACCGCACCGTCCGGGACGAGCACCTCGCCCGACACGCCGGTGACCGTCCCGCCGTCGACGGTCAGGCCGGTGACGCGGTGACGGAAGCGCAGCTGGACCCGCCCGGCGGCGACGTGCTCGCGCACCCGGCGGACGAACGGCTCCAGGACGCCGGGGCCGGTGCCCCAGGTGATGTGGAAGCGCGGGACGGAGTTGCCGTGCCCGTCGGCGGTCGAGCCGCCGCGTTCGGGCCAGCCGGGGTTCGGGATCCAGCGCATGCCCTGGGCGTGCAGCCACGCGCGCTTCTCCCCGGCGGCGAAGTCGACGTACGCCTCGGCCCAGCGGCGGCCCCAGTGGTCCTCGTCGCGGTCGAAGCCCGCGGTGCCGACCCAGTCGGCCCACGCCAGCTCGCGCGAGTCCTTGATGCGCATGCGCCGCTGCTCGGGGCTGTCGACGAACATCAGGCCACCCAGCGACCAGAAGGCCTGACCGCCGAACGTCGCCTCGGGCTCCTGGTCGACGACGATGACGCGGCGGCCGGCGTCGGCGAGCTCGGCGGTCGCGACGAGCCCCGCGAGTCCGGCGCCGACGACGATGGCGTCGGCCTGCTGGGAAGGCGTGTTCACCGGCGTCACCCTAGACCGTCAGGCCCTGGGGAACGCCGTTTTCGGATGCCCTTTGTCACAATGGTCGACTCATGGCGCTCCCCGCGAAAGTCCAATGGGTCACCTTCGACGTGTACGGCACGTTGATCGATTGGGAGACCGGGGTGTTCCAAGCCTTCAAGCGCGAGGCCGCCCGCGAAGGCTTCTCCATCGAGGAGAAGGACAAGGAGGAGATCATCCGGCTCTTCCACGAGACCTCGCGCCAGGTCGAGAGCGGCTCCTACGAGCTCTACGCCGAGGTCCTGCGCCAGACGGCCGTGAAGATCGCCAAGGAGATCGGCTGGTCGCTGGAGCCCTCGCGCTCGGGCTTCCTCCCGGACTCCGTCGCGCGCTGGATGCCGTTCAAGGAGACCGCGCCGCAGATGAAGAAGTTCTTCGGCAAGTACCAGACGGCGCTCCTGTCGAACATCGACGACAAGCTCCTGGGCCAGACCCGCCGCCACATCCCCGGCGACTACGACCTCGTCGTCACCGCCCAGCAGGTCCGCTCCTACAAGCCCGACCCCGCGCACTTCAACGAGTTCGCGCGCCGCATCGGGACGAAGAAGGGCTGGGTCCACATCGGGTCCAGCTACTACCACGACGTCGAGCCGTGCCTGAAGGCGAAGATCCCGGTCATCTGGGTCAACCGCCACAAGACGCCGCTGGAGCCGGGGCAGAAGAAGCCGACCGAAGAGGTCAAGACGCTGCTGGAGGCCGCGCGCCTCCTCGGCCTCTAGCCGGCCCCGGCACGCCGGCCACGCCGTGCGCGTCGTCTCGCTGCACCCCGACGTCCTCGTCGCCACCTCCGCGGCGTGGCAGACGACCTGCACGATCGTCCGCGGCCCGGTGGACGACGCCGGCCCGGACGCCGCCGAGGCGTTCGTCATCGACTCACCCGTCCTGCCGCAGGAGCTCGAGGTCCTGCCGACGATCCTCGAGCGCTCGGGCTTCCCGTTCACCGGGCTGCTCGCGACGCACGGCGACTGGGACCACCTGCTCGGCCGCCTGGCCTTCGGCGCCGAGGCACCGCTGGGCGTCGCCGAGACGACGGCCGCGCGGCTGACCGCGTCCCCCGGCGAGGCGGCGCGGCGGCTGCGGGAGTTCGACCAGGAGTGGTACCTGGAGCGGCCCGCGCCGCTCGCGCTCGGCTCGGTGCAGGCGCTGCCGGTCCCCGGGCACCTGGACGTCGGCGACCGCGCCATGGAGCTGCACCCGACCGGCGGCCACACCGCCGACGGGATGGCGGTCTGGCTGCCGTGGGCGCGCGTGCTCGTCGTGGGCGACCACCTCTCGCCCGTCGAGCTGCCGATGCTCAGCGCCGGCGGCTCGCGCAGCGCCTACCTGGCGACGCTCGCGCGCCTGAAACCGCTCGTTGAGCAGGCCGACCACGTCGTCCCCGGCCACGGCGCGGTACTCGACGGCACGCGCGCGCTGGCGATCCTGCGCGAGGACGCCGCGTACCTGGAGGACTGGACGCTGCCGATCGCCCGCCGCGGCCCCGAGCAGCTGAAGCTCCACCGGCGCAACCAGGAGCACGCGACCGCGTGATCCACCACGTCTCGCTGGAGGTCCGCGAGGCCGCCGCGGACGCCGAGGTCGCCTTCTGGGCGCTGCTGGGCTTCGCCGAGGTGGCGCCCCCGCGGGCGCTCGCCGGCACGTCGCGCTGGGTGCAGGACGCGGCGTCGGCCCAGCAGGTGCACCTGCTCTTCGCGGACCCGCCGACGGTCCCGGCGGGCGCGCACGTCGCGATCGTCCGCCCCGCGTACGACGCGCAGCTCGCGACGCTGCGTGACGCCGGGCTCGAGGTCCTCGTCCGCCGTGAGTACTGGGGCGCGCCGCGGTGCTTCGTCCGCTCCCCGGCCGGGCACCGCGTCGAGGTCATGCAGGCCCCGCCCGGCTAGGTGAGAAGTTCCCCAGTTTTACGCGGTCTTTGCACGACGGCGGCGAGGATCCCGCCGTGCCCCATCTCTCCGAGCTCCACGGTGCCGCCACCCATCTGGCGGTCGTCGCGATCCCCGTCTACGCGCTCGTCCTGCTCCTGCGGCGCCTCGGCCGCCAGGACCCGCTGCTCGTCCTGATCGAGCCCTGGCTGCTCGGCGCGGCGGTCGCCGGCGTCGCCGCCTCGGGCCTCACCGGCCTGCTCGTGTGGGGCCAGGCGCAGCAGCAGCTGCGGGGCGACACGTTCCGCAACGGCAGCGTCCACTTCTGGCTCGGCATCGCGATGGGCGTCACCCTCCTGGCCTTCGCCGCGTCGCGCTACCGGCCGCTGAAGGCGCGCGTGACGACCGTCGGCGTCCCGGTGCTCGGCGTCAGCCTGCTGCTGCTGGCGATGGTCGGGCTGCAGGGCTACCTCGGCGGGCGCATGACGTACGAGCACGGCGTCGGCGTGGAGGCCGGCGGCCAGTTCGCGCAGACCGCCACGGGGGCCGAGAAGCTCAACCTCGCGCTGGCGCAGGGCGTCGCCCCCGAGAAGGCCGGGGCGATGGCGTTCTCCACGACCGGGCTCGGCTGCGCGGCCTGTCACGGCGACAAGGCCCAGGGCGGGCGGGGCCCGGCGCTGGCCGGCGGCCGGGACCTGGAGGAGTTCCGCGGCGTCCACGCGCACGGCCTCTTCCCGCCGTCCGTCGTCACCGACGAGGACTTCGCGGCGATCGTGGCGTTCCTGAAGACCCAGGGGTAGCCGGGCCGGGCGGACG
>CAZRLR010000396.1:0-4384 GCA_964600395.1 uncultured Conexibacter sp. | reverse complement strand
TGACGCCCGAGAAGGACGGCGTCCTCGTGCTCGACTTCGACGACGTCGTGCAGCGCGGGATCACCGTCGTGCGCGACGGCGAGCTGACGTGGCCGCCACCGGAGGTCCAGGTCTCCGCCGCGCCGGCGGCCGCTGCGGCCGCGCCGGTGGAGAAGCCGCCGCCACCGGAGCCGATGTCCGACCAGACGCGCCTGGCGATCGTGCTCGGCGCCGCCGCCGTCTTCTTCGGCCTGGTCGCCGTCTCGCCGGACCCGCTCGTGCCGCACCTGACGGTGTTCGCGCTGGCGATCGTCATCGGCTACTACGTCATCGGGAACGTCCACCACGCGCTGCACACGCCGCTCATGTCGGTGACGAACGCGATCTCGGGGATCATCGTCGTCGGCGGCCTGCTGCAGATCGGCCACGACGACACGGCCATCACCGCGGTCGCGACCATCGCGATCCTGCTTGCGAGCATCAACGTCTTCGGTGGCTTCGCGGTCACGCGCCGCATGCTCGCCATGTTCACCAGGAGCTAAGGCCATGCAAGTTTCCGTCACCGTGCCGGCCCAGGCCGCGTACATCGTCGCCGCGCTGCTGTTCATCGCCGCGCTGGCCGGCCTCTCCAAGCACGAGACCGCCAAGGTCGGCCTGCGCTACGGCATGGCCGGCATGGCCGTGGCGCTCGTCGCCACGATCTGGCTGGCCATCAACAGCGACATCGAGGGCTCGGGGCTCGTCCTGCTGCTCATCGCCGTCGGCGTCGGGGCCGCGATCGGCCTCTGGCGTGCGCGGATCGTCGAGATGACCGGGATGCCCGAGCTCATCGCGCTCCTGCACTCGTTCGTCGGCCTCGCCGCCGTCCTCGTCGGGTGGAACGGCTTCCTGCTCGTCGAGAACGACGAGAACGGCGAGGAGGCGCTGCACCTTGACGCGATCGGGACGCTCGGGATTCACCACGCCGAGGTCGCCATCGGCATCTTCATCGGCGCCGTGACCTTCACCGGCTCGATCATCGCCTACCTGAAGCTCTCGGCGAAGATCGATTCCAAGCCGCTGATGCTGCCGGGCAAGAACGCGATCAACCTCGGCTCGCTCGTCGTCTTCGCCGCGCTGACCGTCTGGTTCTGCGCGAGCCCCGGCGTCGTCCCGCTCGTGCTGCTGACGATCGTCGCCCTCGGCCTCGGGCTGCACCTTGTCGCGTCGATCGGCGGCGGCGACATGCCCGTCGTCGTCTCGATGCTCAACTCGTACTCCGGCTGGGCGGCCGCCGCCTCGGGCTTCCTGCTCGACAACGACGCGCTCATCATCACGGGTGCGCTCGTGGGTTCCTCCGGTGCCTACCTGAGCTACATCATGTGCGAGGCGATGAACCGCTCGTTCATCTCCGTCATCGCGGGCGGCTTCGGCATCGAGGCCCCGAGCGGCGACGACACGGACTACGGCGAGCACCGCGAGGTCAACGCCGAGGGCGCCGCCGAGCTGCTCAAGAGCGCGAAGTCCGTGATCATCACGCCCGGCTACGGCATGGCCGTCGCGCAGGCCCAGCACGGCGTCGCGGACCTCACGCGCAAGCTGCGCGACGCCGGGGTGGAGGTGCGCTTCGGGATCCATCCCGTCGCCGGCCGCCTGCCCGGGCACATGAACGTCCTGCTGGCCGAGGCCAAGGTGCCGTACGACATCGTCCTGGAGATGGACGAGATCAACGACGACTTCGCCGACACGTCGGTCGTCCTCGTCATCGGCGCCAACGACACGGTCAACCCGGCCGCGTCGGAGGACCCGAGCTCCCCGATCGCCGGCATGCCGGTCCTGCACGTCTGGGAGGCCGAGAACGTCATCGTCTTCAAGCGGTCGATGGCCTCGGGCTACGCGGGCGTGCAGAACCCGCTGTTCTTCCGCGAGAACACGCAGATGCTCTTCGGCGACGCCAAGGATCGCGTCGAGGACATCCTCAAGGCGCTGTAGGCCGGGCCTTGTGACTGGGCGCAGCCATGTGCTGCGCCTGGCCTCAAGCCTCCGCCTGCATCCGCAGGAGACGGCGAAGCCGGCGGGTCGTCGCGTCGGCTTCGTCGGCGTGCAGGTCATCCCAGACGAGGCGCAGGATGAGGTATCCGGCGAGCTGGTAGTCCGTGTCACGGTGCCTGTCGGCTCGCATCTGGGCCCTGCGCTCGTGATACGCCCGGCCGTCGAGTTCGACGACGAGCCGTTCTGCGACATAGACGGCGTCGGCCTTGTGTCCCGCGACATCATGGTTGAGGTGGTCGGGCCGTCGGATGCCGTGGGTCTGGACGAACGTGAGAAACCGCCGCTCGAACTCCGACTTCGTGTGGGCGTCGTCAGCCTCGATCAGCCGGGTGACGCGGGGGGCGCCGACGCGGAACGGCGCACGCGCCTGAGCCTCCTTCAGCTTGTCGAGCCGCACGGAGGGCAGATGGTCGACCAGGCCGCGAAAGGCGCGCCACGGGAGGACATCTGCGAGGTCGACCAACGTCCGGGGGACGTGCGTGACCCGAAACGGACCCGCCTGCAAGATGTCGACCCGATCGAGGTGTCGCGTCCGGTGCACGGCCAGATCCGACCGTTGCGCGGTGGAGGTCGTGCTGAGGTGGATGCGGTCGTCGTCTGAGTCGACGCGCCAGCCGTGAAAGGCGGCCGCCGTGAGATGCGACAAGGTGGCGTCCCCGCCGACTGACCACTGCGCCGCGAGCCTGAGCCCTTCGTCGCGCAGCGCCGTGTGGCCGAACGCGTAGATGCCGGGGTACAGCCGGGTGAGCCGACAGGCCTCGAGCCTGCTGAGAACGCCGCCTCGACCGAGCCGTCCTCTGAGGTCCTCGTCTCGCAGCAGGCCGAACTGCCCGTTCGCCTTGTCCAGCAGCCACTTCTCCGAGGGCTTGAGTCTCAGCGCAGCCATTTGCTGCATGAGGCCTCAAGGCCCGGTTGTGTCTCAGCCCGGCAGCTCCGTGACGAGGACCGTGGCCTTCCCGCTGGCCGGCTCCACCGGCAGGTCGGCGCCCCCGTCGGCCGGGACGAGGAAGAAGTCCCCGGGGCGGAAGGCGCGGCCCCCGCACGTCACGTCGCCGTCGACGACCGCGACGATCGCGCACTCGCCCGGCGCGGTCACGACGGCTGCCTCCGACAGCGACCGCTCCTGCACCCGGAAGAAGGCGTTGTCGGCGATCGGGCCGTCCCCGGTGTGCAGCGGGGGCTCCACGTCGTCCCAGTCGATCGACGCCATCGACTGCTCGACGTGCAGCTCGCGCGGCGCGCCGTCGAGCCCGGGCCGGTTGAAGTCGAAGACCCGGTAGGTCGTGTCGGAGTTCTGCTGGATCTCCATGATGAGGCAGCCCGCCCCGATCGCGTGGACGCGGCCGGACGGGATGAAGATCGCGTCGCCGGGCGCGACGTCGATGCGGTGCAGCATCGTCGACACGTCCTCCCCGGCGGTCAGCGCGGCGCTGAACGCCGCCCGCGTGACCCCGGCCCGCAGGCCGACGAACAGGTGCGCGCCCGGCTGCGTCGCCGTCAGGTACCAGAGCTCGTTCTTCGGCTCGCCCCCCAGCGCGTCGGCCAGGTGCGTCGGCGGGTGCACCTGCACCGACAGCGTGTCCCGCGCGTCGAGCAGCTTGATGAGGATCGGAAAGCGCTCGCCGAGCCGGGTGGCTCGCGCGCCGAAGATCCGCTCGCGCTCCTCCGTCCACAGCGCGTGCAGCGCCCGCCCGTCGTCCGCGCCGCCGTCGACGACGGACTGCGCCTCGTCGCGATCGACGACCTCCCACGCCTCGCCGATGGGCACGTCCCCGGGCGGCAGCCGCTTGCCGTAGTGCGTCGCGAGGAGCCGGCCGCCCCAGACGCGCTCCATGAACAGGGGGACGAAGGCGATCGGCGCAGGGCTCATCGGGCGCGAGCATACCCCCGGAAAGAGTTCGGAACTCTGCTACCGTCCCGGAACATGGAGCTTCGCCCCACCACTCCTGCAGCGACCGCCCTGGCCTCCGAGCAGGTCTTCGGCACGCTGCTGGAGGCGGTGCTCGCCGGCCGCTACGCCCCGGGGGAGAAGCTCCCGCGCCAGCGCGAGCGCGCCGCCGCCCTGGGGGTGACGCTCGCGACGCTCCGGGAGGCCCGCAAGCGCCTGGAGGCCCTGAAGAAGCTGGTTGGCCAGAACGGCGAAGTGCTGTACTTCGGCGCCGCGCTGGCGCTGGAGGCCCGTGAGCTCACGCCCGCCTTCGAGCAGATCCAGCAGCTGCTGAAGATTGCGCCCGACGACCCGCGGGCGCTGATGCTGGCCGCGCACATCGAGTTCCAGCGCGAGAACTTCCTGCCCGCCGAGGCCCACTTGAACCGCCTGCTCGGCCGAGGCGTAGCGGCGGTGCGGCGGCTTCTGCAGGGCCTTCAGGCAGAT
>CAZRLR010000395.1:0-4399 GCA_964600395.1 uncultured Conexibacter sp. | reverse complement strand
GCGGCGGGCGCGCCTCCGCCCGGGCCGGCGGCCCGGAGGACCGCCCGGATGTGGGGCTCGCGGGCGTCCGGGGCGGCCGCCGGGGTGTGGGTCGCGGCGTAGGCCAGGCCGGCCTGGCTGCGCCGCTCGCGCCACTGCGGGTCGTCGAGCAGGCGCTCGAGGGCGTCGGCGATCGCGTGCGGGTGCGGCGCGGCGAGCTCGACGAGGCCGGTGCTCGCGTGCTCGGCGGCGGTGCCGAAGCCGTCGAGGTCCACGACGGGCAGCCCGCAGGCCATCATGTCGTGGGGGACGAGGGACCCGTGCGTCAGCGAGAAGGCCAGGCCGACCGTCGCCTCCGAGTAGACCCACGAGAGGTCCTCCGGGCTGATCTGCCCGTGGTCCTCGACGTCGAAGTTCAGCGCCGCGGGGCGCTCGTCGCCGAACAGGACGACCCGGACGCCCGGGCGCCGGCGCTTGAGCTCCTCGAGCGCGAGGTAGGCGAGGCCGACGCCGCGGCGCAGCGTCGCGTTGCGGCCGTAGACGACGATCGTGTCCGTCCGGCGCTCCACCGGCCGGTGGGTGAACTCCGGGGCGACGGGGTACGGGAAGCGCCCGACGACGTCCACGCCGTAGCGCTCCTCGAGGATCGTGCTGAGCCACGGCCCGCCGCCGACGATGCACGGCAGGCCGAGCTCGTAGGTCCGGGCGGCCAGCAGCGACTCGACGGAGGTCGCGTAGAACTCCGGTTCGTGGTCGTTGACGACGTAGGCCCGGGCGCGGCAGCGGGGCAGGGTGAGGACCGCGTACGCCGTCTCCCACCACGTCGCCAGCGCGATGTCGGCGCCGGTCCAGTGGTCGAAGCCGGCGTAGACCGGGCCGTCGATCGGCGCGTACTGCGTGCGGACGGTGTGCCGCAGGCCGCCGCCGGTGGCGTCCGGCTCGCGGCCGTTGGGGTCGTCCATCCAGTAGGAGACGGCGTGCCCGCGCCGCTCGAGCGCGTGGCCGAGCCCGAAGAGGACGTGGTGCCCGCCGCTGCCGAAGGTGAACGGCGGGACGACCATCGCGATCCGCAGGGGGCCGTCCGCCGCCCCGGGCACGGACGGGACGAGCGGCTCGATGTCGCCGTTGAGGACGCGGGTGACCGCCGTGTAGACGTGCTGCCCGGGCGTCGCGGCGACGCGGCGCCCGCGCGGGGCCTCGGTGCGCTCGGCGGCGCTCATCGGCCGGCACCCCCGCGCACGGAGCGCACGGCGTTGCGCGCGACGCGGGCCACGGTGCGCAGCGCCTGGACGGCGCGGCTGTCCATGATCGCGTTGAGGTCGATGCCCGCGCGACGCAGCCACTGCAGCTCCCGTCGCGCCTCGCCGAGCAGCTCGCGGACCGCCTTCAGGTCGGTCTCGCGCGCGGCGAGGTCGGCGAGCGCCTGGCCGTGGCCCTGCTGCTCCTCGGCGAGCGCGGCGTTGAACGCGAGCGCCTGGCGGTGCAGCTCCTCGTGCAGCTCCTGGACCGTCGGGCCGTCGGTCATGCGGCGATGCCCGCGGGCGTCAGCAGGCGCAGGACGGCGTCGGTGACCCGGGCGCTGTCGGCCTCGGGCATCCCGCTCCACAGCGGCATGCGCAGCAGACAGGCGGCGCCGTCGACGGTGTGCGGCAGGTCGCCGTGGGCGCGGCCGTGGCGCAGGCCCGCCGGTGCGCTGTGCAGCGGGACGTAGTGGAAGGCGGCCTCGATGCCCTCCGCGACGAGCTCGGCCAGCAGGCGATCGCGGGCGGCGGGCGTGGGCAGGCGCAGCGCGTAGATGTGGGCGTTGTGGCCGGCGTGGTCCGGGACGACCGGCCGGGTCAGCAGGCCGGCCGCCTCGGCGGGCGCGAAGGCGGCGTGGTAGCGGTCCCAGACGGCCAGGCGGCGGGCGGTGATGCCCTCCAGGTCGGCGAGCTGCGGCTCCAGGTAGGCGGCGGCGAGCTCGTTCATGGAGGCGTTGGCGCCGGCGTCGATCCAGCGGTAGCGCTCGACCTCGCCGCGGGCGAAGCGGGCGCGGTCGGTGCCGTAGTCGTGGGCGACCTCGGCGCGGGCGGCCAGGCGCGGGTCGTTGACGATCAGGGCGCCGCCGTTGCCGCTGGAGAGGTTCTTCGTCGCGTCGAAGGAGATGGTGCCCAGCGTGCCGAGCGTCCCCAGCGGACGGCCGCGGAACGTCGCCCCGATGGCCTGCGCGGCGTCCTCGACGAGGGCGACGCCGGCCTCGGCCGCGAGCTCCAGCAGCGCGTCCATGTCGGCCGCGACGCCGGCGTAGTGGACGACGAGGATCGCCCGCGTGCGGTCGGTCAGCGCGGCGCGGACCTGCTCGGGGTCGAGGTTCATCGTGTCCGGCGTGACGTCGGCGAAGACCGGGGTGGCCCCGCGCAGGACGAAGGCGTTCGCGGAGGAGGCGAAGCCGAAGGACGGCAGGATGACCTCGTCCCCGGGGCCGACGTCCAGCAGCAGGGCGCTGAGCTCCAGGGCCGCCGTGCACGAGTGCGTCAGCAGGACGGCGGGCGTCCCGAGCACGTCGCGCAGCCGCTCGGTGCAGCGACGCGTGGCCGGGCCGCCGGCCTTCAGGTCGCTCTCCCGCGCGGCGCGGGCGACGCTCGCGAGGAGGTCAGGGCTGTCGGGGGCCCGGAGGAAGGGCACGGTGAGGCCGGTGGACGCGGAGGGCGGCACCCGTAGAGCGTAGACGCGCCGGGCGCGCGCCTGCGTGAACGTTCGTCGAGCCGGTGTGCGTGGCGACGCGCCCGGTCGGCGGCGCCCGGGGTGGACGTTCGTCCGATCCGCGTGACCTTTGGCGCGCTCGTCGCCTCCTCCTCGCGAACGACCCACCCGTCCCGTCGAGAGGAACGATCCATGCACCGCCCCCGTCCCCTGGCCACCGGCGTCCTCGCCGTCCTGGCCTTCGCCCTGCCCGCCGCGGCCGCCCACGCCGGCACCGCCGTCGTGCAGGTCGACCGCGCCCACCACGTCATGCGCACCGTCGACACGCGCACCCACCAGGTCGGCTCGGTCCACGTCCGCGGGCGCCTGCCGCGGACCGTCACGCCCGGCTCGCTCGTGAGCTTCCGCCGCACGCGCGGCACCGTCCGCGGCGTGCGCCGCGTCGGTCGGCTGCGCACGCCCCTGGCGGTGCCCGGCACGGTCGTCCGCGCCGACGCGACCGGTACGACCGTCGCCCTCGCCGACGGGCGCCCGCTGACGATCGGCCTGACCGTCAACGGGCTGCAGGAGGGCCAGTCCGTCGAGCTCCTGCTGCGCTTCGGCGCCGACGGCTCGCTCGCGGTGACGATCACGATCACCGGCGCCGCGCCGCAGGAGGAGGACGACCCGGACCCCGTCGCCGAGGACGACGACGACCAGGGCGACGACGACGACGCGCCGGCGGCCGCCGACTGCCGCCAGGACGGCGTGCGCGGCCGGGTCGTGGGGGTCAACCGCGTCAAGGGCGTCGTGTCGATCGCCCGCACCTGGGGCGACGAGGAGACGTACGCCGCCGCGCCGGCCTTGCTCTCCGGCGTGGCGGATGGCACCGTGGTCCTCGTGCACCTCGCCGCCACCGGCGCCGCGGACAAGATCACGCCCCTGCCGAACGCCGATCTGCGTGAGCTGGACGGCACGGTCGTGCGCATCTCCGACGAGGCCGAGCAGATCACCGTCGACCCGCGGGACGGGACGCCCCGGCTGACCTTCGACGCGCCGTGCTGGGTGCGCTCGAGCGTCTTCCGCGCGGAGGACGTGCACCTCGTCGCCCACCGCGACGCCTCGGGTGACCTCGTCGTCGACGCGGTCGACGCCAACGACGGCTCGGCGCTGTGACGGGCGCCGGATGAGCCCGCTGCCGACGGTCCTCCTGCGCACCCAGCCCGACGGCCGGCTCGTCGAGCTCTGCCACCAGGGCCACGAGGCCGCGTTCGAGGTCGTCGTGCGGCGCTACCGCGCCGAGCTGACCCGCCGCTGTGCCCGCGTCGTCGGTGACGCGGGCGCGGCGGACGCCGTCCAGGCGACGTTCGTCGCGGCCTGGACGGCGCTGCGCAGTGGCGCGGAGGTCCGCGAGCTGCGGGCCTGGCTGCACGTCGCCGCCCACCGCAGCGCCCTGCGCGTCCTGGCCGACCGCAACCGCAGCGACGCGCTGCCCGAGACGCTGCCGGACGGCGGCTCGATCGAGCACGGCGCCGAGTCGCGTGCCGAGGCCCGTCGCGTCCTGGGGCTCGTCGCGGCGCTGCCCGACAACCAGCGTGAGGCGCTCGTCCTCACCGCCCTGCACGGGCACAGCCGGGAGCAGGTCGCCGACGCCCTCGGCGTCACCGACGGCGCGGTGCGGGCGCTCGTGCACCGCGCGCGCACGTCGCTGCGGTCGGTGGCCGGGCCGTTCACCGGGCCATTGTGGCCCAGGGCCCGG
>CAZRLR010000394.1:0-4420 GCA_964600395.1 uncultured Conexibacter sp. | reverse complement strand
ACCCACGCGACCGCCAGCAGGCCGAGCGCGGCGAGCGTCGCGTCCCGCACGCCGCTGCCGACCTGCGCGTAGGAGTCCCCGGCCAGGGCCCCGGCGCCGACGAACACGACGGCCCACAGCGCGCAGCCGGCCGTCGTCAGGACCGTGAAGCGCACGAGCGGCATCCGCACCCGCCCGGCGGGCAGCGAGACGAAGCTGCGGGCCAGCGGCATGAGCCGGGCGAGGAAGACCGCGCGCGACGGGCCGTGGCGGACGAGCAGCGCGTCGCACCGCTCGAGGGCGCGCGCGGCGTGGGATCCGGGCGCCGGTGGGCGCTGCGCGGTCCGCGCCCCGACGGCGTACAGCGCGAGCGAACCGACGACGTTACCGGCCGTCCCGGCGAGCATCGCGGCCAGCAGCCCCATCTGCCCCTGCCCGGCGGAGACCCCGGCGAGCAGCAGGACGATCTCGCTCGGGACGACGATCCCCGCGCTCTCGGGCACCATCAGCGCGAAGACGCCGAGGGCCCCCCACCCGGCGACGACCGAGGTGATGAGGTGGTCGACGTGCGGCACGGTCCGTGGGTACCCACGCGGTCGGCCGAGGACACCCGCGGGGACTGTGTGCGCCGTCCCACACGTCGGTAGCGAATCGCTACCTACTATGAGGTCATGCTGCGGCCCTCCTCCACCCCGCCTGCGATGCACGTCCGCGACATCCGCCCGGACGACAAGCAGCTGCTCATCGACGCGTTGGCGCACCTGTCCAAGGAGTCGATCCACGCCCGCTTCCTCTCCCCCAAGCCGCGGCTGAGCTCGCGCGAGCTGCGCTACCTCACCGAGGTCGACGGGCACGACCACGTCGCGCTCGTCGCGTTCGACGAGGACGGCGACCTCATGGGTGTCGCCCGGTACATCCGCGACGCCACGGACCCGACGGTCGCCGAGGTCGGCATCGTCGTCGGGGACCACCTGCAGGGCCAGGGCGTCGGGACGCGTCTGGGCCTCCTGCTGGCCGACCGCGCCCGCGCGGCCGGCGTCGAGCGCTTCAGCGCGATCATGCTCCCCGAGAACCGCGCCGCCCTCGCGCTCTTCGGGCGCATCAGCGCGCGCCTGCACACGCACCTGCACGACGGCGTCCGCGAGCTGGTCGCCGAGCTGCGCGCCGCATAGCTGGGGGCTATGTCGCGCGGCGCGCGGCGCGTGGCAGGAACGCCGGCGACGGCCGCAGGACGACCCGGCGTGTACTAGCGCGGGCCGCGGCCGTAGCGCTCCTGCGGCGAGAGCGACGACGGCCCCACGTGCCGGCCCAGCCAGTCGTCGACGGGCGCTGCTGCCGCCCAGGCGCCGACGGCGCGCGCCGCGGCGACGCCCCAATCCAGCGGTCCCAGGAGCGTCGGCATCTCGACGCCCTTCCACCGGAGCCAGCCGATGCGAGGATGGTCGGCACGGAAGCCGCGCGGCGTGCCCCGCAACGGGGCGAAGCGGCCCGGCGTGACGGCCTGCCAGCTCGCCTCCACCTCGGCCACGGCCGCACCGAACGCGCTGCCGGTGCCATCGTCGGCGAGTGCCGCGCGCAGCCGGACGAGCTGGTCGCGCGCAGGCATCGGCAGGCCGCTCGAGACGAAGAGCCCGCGGACGTCGATCCGGACAAAGCGCCCCGTTCCCGAGGCCTGCTCCGCCACCGCCCCTGCGAAGCGCTTGATCGGCTCCTTGTCCCGCGAGAAGCGGACGTCCCGGTAGGGGCGATAGACACGCCACGAGCCGCCGAGCTGCTCCAGCAGTCCCTCGAGCGGAGCCCGGACGTCGCGTTCGTACGCGTCACGGTGAGCGGCGAACCACTCCCGTGTGGGCTGGACTCCAGCTCGCGGAAGAACGCGACAGCCGCATGCATGACACATAGTGTGTCATAACGAGACCGGAGCCCGGCCCGTGGCAGACTCGTCGGCGTGGATCAGCGTGCCCGCCGGCCGACAGACGCCCGCTTCACGCACACCCACGCACGAGCGCTGCAGGCCGCCCAGGGCCTGCTTCTCGGTGACGGCATCGAAGCGGTCACGCACCTGCGCGTTGCCCGCGCCAGCGGGGTGGGACGGCGCACCGTCTACCGCCACTGGCCGACCCGCCTGGAGCTGCTGCACGACACGCTCGCGGCCACCGAGTTTCCCCATCCAGCCGTGACCGGCGACCTGCGCACCGATCTCATCGCGCACCTCGCGGCGCTGCGGACCGCTCTGGTGGCCGGGCCGCTCGCGCAGGTCATCAGCGCCCTCAACGAGCGAGCGGCAGTCGAGCCCGAGCTGCGCCCGCTGCGCGACCGCCTCAGCGATGCGGGATGCGCCGCGCTGCGCGAGGTGCTCGAGGCCGCGGTCGCACGCGACGCCTTGCCCGGTCGTCTGGACCTCGAAGCCGCGATGGCCGTCCTGGAGGGACCGCTCTTCTATCGCGTCCTGATCCGCAACGAGCGGCCGGGACCAGCGATCCTGCCTCCGCTCGTCGACGCCTTCCTCGCGGCGCCGCCGCTGCGGCCTCGCTGACCTAGCCCGTCGCCCACCCGCGAGCTGGTCGCCGAGCTGCGCGCCGCGTAGGCTCACGGGCGTGGCCCGGCCCTCCGTACGCACGACGATCCGCATCGGGCCGAAGGTCGAGAAGGGCGAGCACGAGGACCTGCTCAGCGCGCTGCTCGCCCTCCGCGAGCGCTTGGACGGCGTCCGCCCTACCGGCGAGACGAAGACCGTCTTCCGGCGCGAGTACGCACCGGTCGCGCAGGTGGTGGCCCGCGCGGAGCTCAAGGGGCCTGGCGGGGCACGCGGCGGCGTGGACCTGCGTGGCGACGGCTCGACGGAGGCGTGGACCGGCCGCCTGCGCAAGCAGCTCGTCGAGCAGCAGGCCGGCGAGGACGCCTACGCGGCGCTCGCCCGCGCGCTCGGCGGCTGATCGACCGCCGGCAGGCGCAGGCCGGCGCCGTTGGCCGCCAGCCACCGCTGCTGGACCCGGTACCCCGGCCGCTGACGGGCGACGAGCGCCCAGAAGCGCGGCGAGTGGTCCAGGTGGACGAGGTGGCAGGCCTCGTGGACGACGACGTAGTCCAGGACCTCGGGCGGCGCGAGCAGCAGCCGCCAGTTGAAGCTCATCGCCCCCGACGACGAGCACGAGCCCCAGCGCGTGCGCTGGTTGCGGATCGACAGCGTCGTGTAGGAGCGCCCCACCGCGGCGGCCGCCGCGTCCAGCCGTGGGGCGATCTCGGCCTTGGCCCGGCGCCGGTACCAGCGCTCGAGGGCCGCGTCGGTGTCGACCGCCGGGACGAGCAGGACGTCCCCACGGCGGTGGACCCGCGTGCGGCCGGCCTCGGCGCGGAGCGTCAGCAGCCCGCCGAGGTAGGGGACCGTCCCCGCGGGGGTGGCCGTCCGCGCGCGCAGCTCCGCGATGTCCTGCAGGCGACGCGTGATCCAGGCCGAGAACTGCGTGACCGCCTCGGCCGCCTCGTGCTCGCGGGCGCGCGTGGGCAGGACGACCTCGACCGTCGCGTCGGCGTGGACGACGACCCGGACGCGGCGGGCGCGGGTGGAGCGGCGCACCCGATAGGGGTGCTCGACGACGGCGGACACCCGCCCCAATCTACGCGGCGGCGACGACGACCCGGCCGACCCCTCGGTTATCGTCGCGCCGACCGTGCCGCGCTCGCTCGTCCCCCTCCCGCCGTTCGTCGACGGGCCCTTCCAGGTCTTCCTCAACGGCGTCCTGCAGACGCCCGGGGAGGACTTCCGCGTCGAGGGACGCACGCTCGTCTTCGACCGCGCGCTGCGCAAGGACAAGATCTCGGGCTGGCGCTGGGCGCTCGGGGCGTGGGGCGTGGGGACCTACCGCCAGGACGACTCGATCGACGTGCGGTACGAGGTCGACGGCCGGCCGAAGCTCGCCGAGGGGCTGATGATCTCGACCGTCGAGGACGACGGGGACGACGAGGAGGGCTCCCCGGCATGACGCCGTCGACCGACGTGCGCTCCGGGACGCCGGCCGGGGGCGAGCTCGGCGCCGGCGCCCGTCTGACGCGCGAGCTGGCCGCCGCGCGGGCGGAGGCGACGGGCGGCGCGGACGCCGTCGTCCGCCTGCAGCTGGCGCTCGGCGAGGCCCGGGCGGAGCTCGCCACCGTCGAGCAAACGCTGGACGCCGAGCGCGAGCAGGCCGCCCGCCGGCTGAGCGAGACGCAGGCCATCGCCCACGCGGCGCTGACCGCCGGGCAGGAGGCCGAGCGCCGGGCCGCCGAGGCCGGGACGCGCGCGGCGGACGAGCTGGCCGCGGTCCAGGCCGCCGCCGAGTTCGAGCGCGACGCGCTGCGCTCGCGCGTCGAGGCGCTCCGCGGCGAGCTCGACGAGCGCACGCAGGCGCTGCAGGCCGAGCGCGACGAGGCCGTGGCGAGCGCCGCCGCCGAACGTGATGCC
>CAZRLR010000393.1:0-4425 GCA_964600395.1 uncultured Conexibacter sp. | reverse complement strand
ACACGCAGCTCGTCCTCGTCGACCTGCCCGGCGTGCAGCGTCCCCGCGACGCGCTCACGACGCGGATGCAGCGCAAGGTCGAGTCCGAGCTCCGCGACTCGGACGCCGCGCTCTTCATCCTCAACGCCGAGGAGGGCGTCGGCCCCGGCGACCGCTTCATCGCCGCCGCGCTGCGCGAGGCCAAGGTCCCCGTCGTCATCGCGCTGAACAAGTGCGACCGCCTCGACAAGGCCCAGACCGTCAGCGCGCTGATGGCCGTCGCCGAGCTCGACGTCGCCGACGACATCTTCCCGATCAGCGCGAAGACCGGCCTCGGGGTCTTCGCCCTCACGCAGCACCTGCGCGACCTCGTCCCCGAGAGCCCGTTCTTCTTCCCCGTCGAGGACAGCTCCGACCAGTCCGAGAACGTCCTGCTCGCCGAGCTCGTCCGCGAGCAGGTGCTGCGCCGCACCTTCCAGGAGGTGCCGCACGCCGTCGAGGTGATGATCGACGACGTCGAGGAGGTCCGCGGCCCGATCACCCGCGTGCGCGCCATGGTCTGGGTCGAGACCGAGTCCCAGAAGGGCATCCTCATCGGCACCGGCGGCAAGATGATCAAGGCGATCGGCACCGCGGCCCGCAAGGAGCTCGAGCGCGAGCTCGACATGCAGGTGCACCTGGATCTCAGCGTCCGCGTGCGCCGCGGCTGGCGCGGCGACGACCGCCTCCTGGACCGGCTCGGCATCGAGTGAGGCACCGCGGCACGGAGGGCCGGGCGGTCCCGACGGGGCCGGCCCGTCGTCAGGCGAGGGCGTCGTCGAGCGCCGCGGCGAGCGTCCGGACGTCGTCCGGTCCCAGCGCGGTCGCCGTCAGGTGCGGCAGCTCGAGCACCGGGACGACCGCACCGGTCTGCAGGCGCGCGAGCTGCTCGCGCTGGCCGGCCGCCCGGGCCGCCTCGCGCGAGATCGCGCCGTGCACCCGCCCGGCGATCGCCACGCCGCCCGCGGTGCCGACGTCGGCGGCCTCGGCCTCCGTCCAGCGCGAGACGAGCACGTCGTTGGCGACGATGAGGTCCAGCCCGCGATCCAGCGCGTGCTCCACCCGACGCTGCAGGTCCAGCGTCTCGCTCACCGGCAGCTCGCCGGGGATCGTGACGGCGACGATCGCCGCCTGCGCCGGGTCGGCGATGGCACGGGCGACCGCCCCCGCCTGCGAGGCGATCGGCCCGATGCGCGCGATGTCGGTGAACGTCTTCGGGGCGCGCAGGAGCCCGAGCGCGTGGCCCGTGGCGGGCAGGTCGGCGACGACGACGTCGTACGTCGCGTCGTCCTTGCTCCAGCGCGGGTCCTGGGCCAGCTCCCAGATCTTCGTGGCGGTGACGAGCTCGCGCGCGCCGGGCGCGGCGGCCACGAAGTACGAGAAGAGGTTCGAGCGCGTGAGGATGTTCACGAGCGAGCGCGAGCCCAGCTGCTTGCCGAGCCACGCCTTCAAGGCATCATCCGGGTCGATGGAGACCGTCCACAGCCCCCGGCGCACCTCCTGCTCGACCCCGAGCGGGGCCGGTGGCGCGTCCAGGAGGCGCGCGACGCGCGACTGCGCCCCGACCTCGCAGACGAGCGTGCGCAGGCCGGCGTCGGCGGCCGCGACGCCGAGCGCCGCGGCGACCGTCGACTTGCCCACCCCGCCCTTGCCGGTGACGAGCACCAGCGGCTTGTCGAAGATCGCGGTCATCCGTGTCGTCCGGAGACTACGTAGTTCCCTGCACAGTGGATGACGTGACCGGACACGACGACGTCGTCTTCGCGGCCTACGGCCGCTGCCGCCGCCTGCAGCGCCGCCACGATCCGACGTTCTTCCTCGCCACCGCGCGCCTGCCCCGTGAGCGCCGGCCGGCGGTGCACGCGCTCTACGGCTTCCTGCGCGGGGCCGACGAGATCGTCGACGGTCGCCACCGCGCCGCCGACCCCGCCGCCCGCCGGGCCGCCCTGGACAGCTGGCAGGCCGCGCTGCAGGAGAACCTCTCGCGGGAGCGCCCGACGCACCCGGTACTGGCCGCGCTGGCCCACGCCGGCCCCCGGCACGGCCTGCCCCTGCACCTGCTGGACCGTTACATGGACTCCATGCGGGTGGACTGCGACGACCGCGTCCGCCTCCCCACCGCCGAGCACCTGGACCGCTACATGGACGGCAGCGCCGCGACCGTCGGCCGGCTGATGGCGCCCCTGCTGGACGCGGGGGACGACGCGGTCGAGCCGCTGGCGCAGCTCGGCGTCGCCTTCCAGCTGACGAACTTCATCCGCGACGTGCGCGAGGACTGGGAGCTGGACCGCGTCTACCTCCCGGGCCTGGACGAGGAGACGCTCCGCCTGGGTGTCGTCACACCGTCCTTCCGCGAGCGGATCGAGGCCGAGGTCGTCCGCGCCCGCGGCCTCTTCGCGCACACCGAGGCGATCGAGCGCGAGGTGCCGGCCGCCGTCCGGCCCGGCATCCGTCTGGCGCGCAACGTGTACGAGCGGGTGCTGGACCGCATCGAGAGCCTCGAGGGGGACGTCCTCTCCAAGCGCACCGGGCTCGGCCCCCGCGGCATCGCCCGCGCGGCGATCAGCAGCCTCCGGCCCGGCTGACCGGCGGTCGCACCGGCCCCGACGTGGGCATTCAACCTCCGGTCGCCGCGTGCCGATAGTCCGATGACCGTCGCGCGGACCCCGGCGCGGCGCCTGCTCCCCCCGATGCAGAAGCTCATCCAGTCGCTCTCCGGCGATCCCGATCCTGACCGCCACGGCGACGACCCGGTCGTCGGCGCGCTCTACCGCGGCCTCGTCGAGCAGATCCCGGCCGTCACCTACGTCGCCGACTTCAGCGTCGACGCGCCGCTGCGGTACGTGTCGCCGCAGATCGAGGAGCTGCTCGGCTTCCCGGCGAGCGCCTTCGTCGAGGACCAGGAGCTCTGGTACCGGTGCGTGCACCCCGACGACCTCGAGCGCGTGCGGGCCGAGGAGCTGCGGACCTTCCACGCCCAGGAGACGTACGACCAGGAGCTGCGGATGATCCACCGCGACGGGCGCGTCGTCCGGGTCTGGGAGCGCGACTGCATCATCCGGGACGCCGACGGGACGCCGACGCACACCCAGGGCGTCGTGATGGACGTCACGCCGCTGGCCCGGATGCGCGACGAGCGCGACGCCGAGCGCATCCGCGCCGCGCGCTACCTGGACGCCGCCGGGGCGGCGATCGTCGTCGTGGACAACGACGGCCGCGTCGAGCTCCTCAACCGGGCGGGGTACGACCTGCTCGGCATCTCGGAGGCGGACGCCGGCGACCACGACCTGCTCGGGCTCCTGTTCGGCCTCGACGCCCCGCCCGCCGCCTCGCGCCGGCGCTTCGTCGACGGCCTCGTCTCCGAGGCGCTGCCGCCGCGCTACGAGCGCGACCTGCGCCGCGCCGACGGCGCGGTCCGGACGATCGCCTGGACCACGCGCCTGGTCCGCGACGACCAGGGCGCGGTGACCGGCAGCGTCTCCTCCGGCAGCGACGTGACCGAGCGCCGGGCGGCGGCCGAGCAGATCGCCCACCTGGCCAACCACGACGCCGTCACCGGCCTGCCCAACCGCCGGCTCTTCGGGGAGCAGCTCGACCTCGCGCTCGCCCGCGCGGCACGGCAGGGCAACGCCGTGGCGCTGCTCTACCTCGACCTGGACGACTTCAAGCTCGTCAACGACTCGCTCGGCCACAGCGCGGGGGACCGGCTGCTCGTGAAGGTGTCGCGTCGCCTGCGCGCGCGCACCCGCAGCGCCGACCTCCTGGCCCGCCACGGCGGCGACGAGTTCCTCGTCCTCCTCGGGGACCTGGACCCGCGCACCGCCGAGGACGACGCCCGCGTCGCGGCCCGCGGGCTGCTCGACGCGCTCGCCGCGCCGTTCGTCGTCTCCGGCGCGGAGTTCCACATCGGCGGCAGCGTCGGCATCAGCCTGCTGCCCGCCGACTCGCACGACGCCGAGACGCTGCTGCGGCACGCCGACGCCGCGATGTACCAGGCCAAGCGCGACGGCCGCGACCAGGTCCGCCTCTTCGATCCCGACCGCGGCGAGCCGCTGGCCCGGCTCTCGCTCACGAGCCGCCTGCGCCAGGCCATCGTCGACGAGCAGCTGCTGCTGCACTACCAGCCGATCGTCGACCCGGCGACGGGGGAGCTGGAGGCGCTGGAGGCGCTCGTGCGCTGGCAGGACCCCGTCCACGGCCTCGTGATGCCTGCGGAGTTCGTCACGTTCGCCGAGGAGACGGGCATCATCGACCGCATCGGCGAGCTCGTCCTCGAGCTCGTCGTGCGCCAGCGCGTGCGCTGGCGGGAGGACGGCTTCGCGCCGACCGTCCACCGCCACCGCTCCCCGCGCGCGCGGCGCAGCCCGGACTTCGTCCAGCGCGGCTGCGGGCGCCTGGGCCCGCCCG
>CAZRLR010000392.1:0-4461 GCA_964600395.1 uncultured Conexibacter sp. | reverse complement strand
GTCGCGAAGGTCAGGGCCTGCGCCGCGTCGTCCCACGCCTGCGCGCGGCCGCCGAGCTGCGCGCCGATCACCGCCCGCCGGCGGCGGGCCTGCAGCTCGTGCGCGGGCCCGAGCGCCGGGCCCGTGCTGTGGCCGCCGGTGTGGGTGAGGACGACGTCCGGGTGCAGGACCGTCGGCACGCCCGCGGCCCGCGCCTTCAGGCACAGCTCGAGGTCCTCGTAGAAGAGAAAGGCCTGCGCGTCGAACGGCCCGAGGGCCTGCAGCGTCCCCGTCCGCGCGGCGACGCAGGCGGCGATCGCCCACCCGACCGCGCGTTCGCGGCTGGCCCGCCACGGATCGGCCGCCTCACGCAGCGGCCGCGGCAGCACGCGCGGGTGCACGAGCGCGGGCACGAGCTCCCGCGGGCGGCCGGGGCGCGGGTGCGCGCTGCGCTGCACGGTCCCGTCGGCGTTGAGCAGGCGGGGGACGTGGAGCGCGTCGCGACCGTGCGCGGCGTCCGCGAGGCGGCCGAGCGCGTCCGCGTGGACGATCGTGTCCGGGTTCAGCAGCACGATGACCGGCTGCTCGGCGAGCGCGACCCCGGCGTTGTTCGCCGCGCCGAAGCCCGGGTTGTCGGGCCGGCGCAGCACGGTGGCGCCCGCGGCCTCGGCCAGGCGCGCGCCGTCGTCGGTCGCCGAGCCGCTGTCGACGACGATGAGCTGCGCCGGGGGACGCCCGGTACGCGCGAGCGACTCGAGCAGGACCGCGAACTCGGCGGCCGAGTCGTGGAGGACGACGACGGCGGTGTACGGGACGACGCTCACCGTGCGGACTCCCGGAGGACCGTGCGCAGCTCGTCCGCGGCGCGCGCCCACGTCAGCGGGGCGACGGCGGCCCGCGCGCGTTCCCCGAGCGCCACCCGGTGGCCCTCGTCGCCGGCGAGGCGCAGCAGGGCGTCCGCGAGTGCCGGCACGTCGTCCACGGGCACCCGCTCGACGCTGTCCCCCGGGAGGGTCTGCGCGAAGGCGGGCAGGTCGGTGACGATCGACGGCGTCCCGTGCAGCGCCGCCTCCAGCGGCGGCAGCCCGAAGCCCTCCAGGCGTGAGGGCATGACGAGCGCCAGCGCGGCGCCGTAGAGCGCGTGCAGCGTCGCGTCGTCGACGGCGCCGACGGGCACGACGCCCGGCCCCGTCAGGCGGCCGGCCTCCCGGCCGGCACCCGCGACGACGAGCCCCGCGTCCAGCCCGGCCTGCTGTGCCCGTGCGAACGCGGCGGCGACCACCTCGGGGGCCTTGCGCGGCTCCAGCGCGCCGACCCACAGGAAGAAGCGCGCGGGCAGGCCGTCCGGCACCGCGGCGGTGCGAACCGGCGGCCGGTCGACCCCGGGGACGACGACGCGCACCCGCCCGGCGACCGCCGGCCAGCGGGCGGTGACCTCCTGCGCGACGGCGTCCGTGTCGCAGACGACCGCCGCGGCCCGTTGCACCAGCGCCGCCGGCCGCGCGACGCGATGCCAGGCGCGCTCGTAGGCCGTGAAGTCCTGGGGCCGCGTGAGGAACGACAGGTCGTGCACCGTCACGACGACCGGGACGCCGCGCCCCACCGCGACGGGCGCGACCGCCGGCAGCCACACGACGTCGGCGCCGCCGCCGACGACGTCCAGGCGTGGGCGCCCGGTCGCGGCGGCGAGGCCGAACATCGCCCGCGACGGCAGGCGCCCGCGGTGGACGCCGACGCCGGCCGGGAGCGTCGCGTCGGGCGGCCCGTCCGCCGGGAGGACGGCGTCCCACGCCTCGTCGGACCCGACCGCCGCCGCGGCGGCGGCCTCGAGCATCCGCCGGGCGTACCGCGCGATGCCACGGCCGGAGCCCAGCGAGCGCGCGTCGACGAGAACCTTCACCTCCGGCAACCTATCCGCGCGGCCGGGGCTGCGCGGCCTCGCACGGCCGACCCCGCAGGCGTCGGGCGATGCGCATAGGATCGCCAACGCATGGATGTCCCGCCCCAGCCACAGAAGGCCCCGCGCGTCGCCTTGGTCCACGACTTCCTACTCGACGTCCGCGGCGCCGAGCGCGTGTTCCTCACGCTGGCCGACCACTTCCCCGACGCCGACATCTTCACCGCGGTCCACGACCCGGTGGGGACCGAGCAGCGCTTCGCGGGCCGTCGCGTGCACACGACCTTCCTGCAGCGCCTGCGGCCGACCGCGCGGACCTTCCGCAGCCTGCTGCCGCTGTACCCGTACGCGATCGAGTCCCTCGACATGCGCGGCTACGACATCGTCATCTCGAGCTCGAGCGCGTGGGCGCACGGCGTCATCGCCGACGAGGACGCCGTCCACGTCTGCTACTGCCACAACCCCTTCCGCTACGCGTGGAACGCCCGGGAGGAGACGCTCGCGCGCGCCCCGCTCCCGCTGCGCCCGCTGCTGGCCGTCGTCCTCTCGCGCTGGCGGGTGTGGGACACCGTCGCCGCGGCCCGCGTGGACCGCTACATCGCCAACTCGCACACGACCGCGCGTCGCGTGCGGCGCTACCTCGGGCGCGACGCGGCCGTCGTCCCGCCGCCGGTGGCGCTGGACCGCTTCACGCCGGGGACCCCGGGCCCGGACTACGTCATCCTCAGCGAGCTCATGCCGCACAAGCGGATCGACGTGGCCGTCCGGGCCTTCAGCAGCCTGGCGCTGCCGCTGACGGTCATCGGCAAGGGCCCGGACCTGCGGCGCCTGCAGCGCCTGGCCGGGCCGACGGTGACGTTCGCCGGCCACCTCGACGACCACGAGGTCGCCGACCGCCTGGCGACCTGCCGCGCGCTCGTCGTCACCGCCACGGAGGAGTTCGGCATCGCGGCCGTGGAGGCGCAGGCCGCCGGCCGGCCCGTCATCGCGCTGCGCGAGGGCGGGCTGCGCGAGACCGTCATCGAGGGCGTGACCGGGGCGTTCTACGACACCCTCGACGCCCACGACCTCGCACGGACCGTGCGGGCGTTCGACCCGGACGGCATCGATCCGCAGGCCTGCGTCGCCAACGCCGCGCGCTTCAGCAGCGAGCGCTTCACCGCCGCCCTCGACCTCGTGGTGCAGCAGGCGCTGCACGGGGACGTGGACCGCCTGCCCGGCCCGGGCGAGCGCCGCCGCCCGCCGCGCCGTTCACGGGGCCTGGCCGCCTCGGCCTGACCCCGCCTGATGGCCGCGACCGTCGCCGTCGTGCCCAACCGCAACGGCGCGCGCTGGCTGCCGGGGCTGCTGGCGTCCCTGCAGGCGCAGGCGCTTCCGTTCGCCGCGGTGATCGTCGTCGACGACGCCTCGGACGACGGCTCGCCCGCCTGGCTGGCCGAGCACGCCCCCGCGGTGCACGTCGTGGCCCTGAAGACGCAGCATCGCTTCGCCGCGGCGGTCAACGCCGGGCTCGCGGCCGTCGCCGGGGTGGCGGGGGACGCGGACGCCGTCGCGCTGCTGAACACCGACGTCGAGCTCGATCCGCAGTGGCACGGGCGGGCGCGCGCGGCGCTGGACGCCGAGCCCACGCTCGGCGCGGTCGCCGGCAAGCTCGTGCGCCTCGACGATCCCGGGACCGTCGACGACGCCGGCAACGTCCTGCGCCGCGACGGGGTCTGCGAGCAGCGCGGGCAGGGCCACGCCGACGACGGGCGCTTCGACGAGCCGGGACCGGTCTTCGGCGCCTGTGCGGCAGCGGCGCTGTACCGGCGGGCGGCCGTCGACGCCGTCGGTGGCCTCGACGAGCGCTACGGCGCGTACCTGGAGGACGTGGACCTCGCGCTGCGCCTGCAGCTCGCCGGCTGGGGCGCCCGCTACGTCCCGGCGGCCGTGGCCCGGCACGCCGGTGGCGGATCGGCCGCCGCGCTCGGCCGGCCGGTCGCGGGCCTCGTGGCCCGCAACACGCTCCTGCTCGTCGCGCGGTTCTTCCCGTGGCGCTGGGCGCCGCTCGTCCTCTACCGGCAGGTCGCATGGCTCGTGCACGCCGCCCGGGCCGGGCGCGGACCGCTGGCCGACCACCTCCGGGGGCTGGCGTCGGGCGTGGCCGGCCTGCCCGGCGCCTGGCGCGGACGCGGCGCCGCCCGCCGCGGAGCCGTCGTCCCGATCGACCAGGTCGTCCCGGCCCGGCCGATCCGCGGGGTGGAGGCGGGCGGGCACCCGCGCGGGCGGGCATGAGGACCGCGCGCCTGCGCGACGCCGGCCTGCTCGTCGCGGCGGCGCTGCTGGCGCTCGTCGCGGTACGCGACGGCGTGGCCCCGCACGACGAGGGGCTGATGCTCGCGTGGGCGGGGCGCGTCGCCGACGGCCAGCTGCCCTACCGCGACTTCTGGTGCAACTACGGGCCCGCCCAGCCGCTGCTCCTCGGCGCGCTGACGGCGGTCACCGGGCCGTCGCTGCTGGCCTGGCGTCTCGTGCGGGTGCTCGTCGGGGCGGTGGCGGCCTGGCTGGCCTACCGCGTCGTGGCCGACGAGGTCGCCGACCGCCCG
>CAZRLR010000391.1:0-4473 GCA_964600395.1 uncultured Conexibacter sp. | reverse complement strand
CCGGCGAACGCGAGGGGGAGGAGCAGTTCGAGCGGAAGGCCCCCGCCTGCCCCGCCTGGCTGTCCGCCGAGGCGAAGGCGGAGTGGCGCCGCCAGTCCAAGCAGCTCCAGGCGGCGGGGCTGGTGCAGGTCGTAGACCGCGCCGCGCTGGCGGTCTACTGCGAGGCCTGGGGCGAGTTCGTCCTGGCCTGCCGGCAGATCGCCGGGCGGACGGCTAACGGCGAGCCGGGCCTGGACGCCTGCCGCCAGCTGGTCAAGCTGAAGAACGCGGCGGCGGACCGGGTCGTCAAGCTGGCCGACCGCTTCGGGTTCGCCCCGTCCGCGCGGGCGCGGCTGAAGGCCCCCGAGAGGCCGGAGGAGGCGACCAGTGGCAAGGCGCGCTACTTCGCCGGCTGAGCCGCCGGGCGGCTGGGCGGGCCTGCTCCGCCTGCTGCCCGGCTACGACCCGTTCCGCTCTCCCGGCGGCGCCAGGTTCGACCCGGACGCCGCATCCAAGGCGGTCGGGTTCGTCGAGGACTGCCTCCGCCACGTGGAGGGTGACAAGGCCGGCCAGCCGTTCCTCCTTGAGGCCTGGCAGAAGGCGTTCGTCGGCAACCTATTCGGCTGGCTCCGCGAGGACTCACTGGGGCGCGTGGTTCGCCGCTACCGCGAGGCGCTTCTTTACGTCCCCAGGAAGAACGGCAAAACCCCCCTGACGGCAGCCATCGCGCTGTACGTTTTTTTCTGCGACGGCGAGGCCGGCCAGCAGGACTACATCGCCGCGGCCGACCGCGAGCAGGCGGGGCTGCTGTTTCGGCAGGCCCGGGGGATGATCGAGCAGGAGAGGGAACTTTTCGGCCGGTGCCGCATCTACGGCGGCAACGCCTCGGCGGGGCAAAGCCGGTCGGTCTACCGCGAGCGCGACGGCTCGTTCCTCCGCGTGGTCAGCGCCGACGCCGACACGAGGCACGGCGGCAACACCCACCTAGCCGTCATCGACGAGCTGCACGCGCAGCCGTCCCGCGACCTGGTCGATGTCCTCATCACCTCAACCGCTAGCCTCAACCGCAAGCAGCCGCTGACCGTCTACGTCACGACCGCCGATTTTAACCGGTCGTCCATCTGCAACGAGATACACGAGCGGGCCTGCAAGGTTCGCGACGGCATCATCGACGACCCGGGCTTCCTGCCGGCCGTCTACGAGGCGCTCCGCGACGACGACTGGACCGACACGGCCGTCTGGCGCAAGTCCAACCCCAACCTCGGCGTCTCGGTCAGCGAAGAGTACCTGGAGCGCGAGTGCGCCAAGGCCAAGGAGAGCCCGGCCTACGAGAACACCTTCCGCCGGCTGCACCTCAACCAGAAGACGGAGACCGACACGCTCGCCATCCCGATGGCCCGCTGGGACGCCTGCGCCGGCACGCTGGGCGAACTGGAAGGCCTGCCCTGCTTCGCCGGCCTGGACATGAGCACGACCACCGACCTGTCAGCACTGGTGCTGGTGTTCCCTCCCGACGAGGAGGGCGGGCCTTACCGGGCGCTGCCCTACTTCTGGGCACCGCGGGAGAAGGCCAGGGAACGCTCCAGACGGGACCGCGTCCCCTACGAGCTGTGGGCTTCGCAGGGGTTCATCACGTTGACCGACGGCGACGTGGTGGACTACGACCGGGTGCGGGCGGACATCGTCGCTTTGCGCGACCGGTTCGACGTCCGGGAGATCGCGGCCGACCGCTGGAACGCCACCCAATTGATTACCCAGCTCCAGGGCGACGGGTTCTCGGTCGTGGCCTTCGGCCAGGGCTACGGCAGCATGACCGCCCCGACCAAGGAGCTATTGGCGATAGTCCAGTCGAACCGGTTGCTGCACGGGGGCCACGCCGTCCTCCGCTGGATGGCCAGCGTGTTCGCCACCGAGCAGGACGCCGCGGGCAACCTCAAGCCGTCGAAGAGAAAATCAACCGACCGGATCGACGGCGTGGTGGCGCTCATCATGGCGCTGGGCCGAGCGATGGTGTCCGCGTCCGGTTCGGTCTACGACTCACGGGGCCTGGAGGTGCTATGAGCCTGCTCTCTCGGCTGGTGGGCTGGTTCCGCTCTCTGGAGAACCCCCGCCGCCCGCTCGACCCGTGGTCCAATGCCCTGTCCGACTCGCTGGACGGGTCGGTCTCCCTGGCCGGCGTCCGCGTCGGCCGGGAGAAGGCGCACAGCTCGGCCGGCTTCTGGCGGGGCGTCAACCTCATCTCCGGCACCGTGGCCAAGCTCCCCCTCGGCGTCTGCCGCCGGCTGTCTCCCGGCTCCGAGCCAGACCCCCGGCACCCGGCGCACCGGCTCTTGAAGCGCTCCCCCAACGAGTGCATGACGTCGTTCGTGTGGAAGCGCCTGATGCAGGCGCACGCCATCTGCCACGGCAACGGCTACAGCTACATCGGCCGCTCGGTCGGCGGGGCGCCTCTGGAGCTGCTCCCGCTCGACCCCGAGCGGACCTACCCCGTCCGCCAGGACAAGAGGCTCTTCTACGTCCATGAACTGAAAGGCGGCGAGCGGCGCAAGCTCGACCCGCAGGACGTCCTGCACCTGAAGGGCTACGGGTTCGACGGCCTGGAGGGCTACCCCGTCCTCCAGAAGGCCCGCGAGACGCTCGGCCTGGACCTGGCCACCAGAGGCTACGCCTCAACGTTCTTCCGCAACAACGCCCGGCCCAACGTCGCCTTGAAGCATCCGTCCCGGCTGTCGCCGGAGGCCCGGCGCAACCTCCGCGAGAGCTGGGAGAGGCTCTACTCCGGGTTCGAGAACGCCCACCGTGCGGCGATCCTGGAGGAGGGGTTGGAGCTTCAGGAGTTGACCATCAACGCCCGCGACAGCCAGCTGCTGGAGAGCCGGCAGTTCACCCTCATCGAGATCGCCAACTTCCTGGGCATCCCCCCGCACAAACTGGGCGCCGCCACCAACGTCAGCTACAAGTCGTTGGAGCAGGAGAACCAGGCCTACCTCGATGACGCGATTGACCCCTGGCTGGTCATGTGGGAGGAGGAGTGCGAGGCGAAGCTCCTGGGCCTGTACCAGCGCGAGCGCGAGACGCACGCCGTCTGCTTCGACCGCTTCCCCCTGGTCCGGGCCGACCTGCAGCAGCGCGGCGGCTACTACGTCCAGGCGCTTTCCAACGGCTGGATGAGTACCGACGAGGTGCGCGCCCGCGAGGGCCTCAACCCGCTGCCCGCCGGCCTGGGCGGGCTCTACTACCGCCCCGGCAACCTGCTGCCCGTCAACGCCGACCCCGACGGCGCCGAAGGCCCCGGCGTCGCGCCGGGCGCGGAGCTGCTCGACCTGCCGGATTTACGCCAGGAGGGGGATTTCGACTGCGGGCCGGCCGCCGTGCAGGCGGTCTGCCAGTTCTTCGGCGTCGGCCCGGCCTCGCGGGCGGAGTACGTCGAGGCGCTGGGAACGACCCGCGAGCGGGGGACGTCGCCGGCGGCTGTGCTGGACCTGCTCTCGCGGACCGGCCTGGCGGCGACGGCGAAGGCCGGCCTGACGGTCGCCGACCTGGCGAGGTTCTTCGCCGCGGGACACCCCGTCCTCTGCCCGGTGCAGGCCGGCGACCCGGGCCAGGAAACGGGCCACTGGGTCGCCGTCATCGGCGTCGGGCTGGGCCAGGTGTTCGTTCACGACCCGGCGGCGGGCCGGCGGAGGGTGTCTGAGGAGGAATGGCTGTCCCGCTGGCACGACCGGGACGCCTCCGGGGCCGGCTGCGAGCGCTTCGGCATCGCCGTCGGGCGTGAACTGTACGAGCCGCCGGCGCCGCTGGCCGAGGATGACCCCGACCCGGACCCCGCGCCGGAGCCTGAGCCGTCGGGGGAGAACGGCGACCGGGCCGACGCCATCCGCGGCGCCGCCGGCGCGCACCTGGCCGGCGAGGTGCTGCGCATGGTCCGCCGGGTCGCCACCCACGTGAGGCGTGCGGCCGGCAAGCCCAGCCAGTTCCTGGCCGCGGTGGACGCGCTGGAGGGCGACCACCTGGCGGTTATCACGGCCGCGCTGCGCGGCCCGGCTGACGTCCTCCGGGCCGCCGGCCTGGGCGAACCGGATCACGCTCTGGCAGCCAGGACGCTGCTGGGGGAATTGCGCGAGGGGCTTTTGGAGTTGGCCGGCCAGGTCCGGCCCGACGGGCTGGCGGCCGAGGTGGGGCGATACTTCGAGTCGATCGAGTCGAGGCCGGAGACGTTGCGTGCGTTCCGCGCCATCATGGGAGGTGAGCTATGAGCGCTCTTGAGCGACGGGTGCTGACGCGGCCGCTGACGCTCCGCCTGGCCCCAAAGGCCGGCCGGCGTTCCCGGCGGGAGGACGACGAGGGCCAGGAGCCGAAGGAGGGGCAGGGCAAGGACGACGGCAAGGAGGAGGGCAAGGAGGAGGGCGAGGGCGAAGACGAAGAGGATTCCGAGGGCGAGGAACCAGACGGCGACGAGCGGACGTCGATCGGCACCGTCGAGGGGCACGCGGC
>CAZRLR010000390.1:3274-4473 GCA_964600395.1 uncultured Conexibacter sp. | reverse complement strand
CCGCGATCGCCGGGTGGCTCGACGGCCGCGGAGCCGCCGCCGCGGCGGTCGCCCGGGCGCAGGCCGCGGCGGCGGGCTTCTTCGCGGACTACGCGGGCCTGGCGAGCCTGCCCGTCACGCGCCGGGCGCTGCGGGCGATCAGCGTCCCGACGGCGGTCGTGACGACATCGCGCGCCGGGGCCGATCTCGTGGCCGCCGCCGACGCGCTGGCCGCGCTCGTGCCGGGCGCGCGGCGGATCGCCGGCGGCGACCTCGTGGTGGGCGTCCGGGCGGTGCGGTCGTGACGCCGCGGCGGCAGGTCTGCAGCGCCGTGATCGTCGTGGCGCTCGCGGTGCTGGGCGGCTGCGGGGGCGACGACGGTCCGGGTCCGTCCTCGGCGGGGACGACGGCGGCGCCGTCCGCGCCGGCGTCCGCGACGAACCCGACGCCGCGACCGCAGTCCGGCGACGTGCTCGTCGCCGCGCTCGGGGACTCGATCACGGCCGGCTCGCCGCTCTACGACCCGGACCCGGCGGTGCGCGAGCGCATCGGCGCCGACCTCGATCCGCAGTCGCGCTACGAGTTCTGGTTCGAGCGCCGCCGCCCGCGCTACCGCTTCCGCAACTGCGGCGTCTTCGGCCAGCGCACGGACGAGATCGCGCAGCGCCTGGCGGCGTGCGCAGCCGGCGCGCAGGTGCTCGTCGTGCAGGGCGGGATCAACGACATCGCCCAGGGCCGGCCGGTCGCGGATGCCGCGGACGACATCGCCTCCATGCTGCGTGAGGGCAAGCGCCTGGGCCTGCGCGTCGTGACCGTCGAGGTGCTGCCGTGGAACAACGGCTACCCGCAGGCCGCGCCGCTCATCGAGCAACTCAACGGCTTCATCCACGAGGCCGCCGACGCGCAGGGCGTCCCGGTGGCGCCGTGGTACTCCGTCCTCGAGGACCCGACACGCCCGGGCCGCATGCGCCGGGCGCTGACGGTCGACGGCGACCACCCGTCCGTGGACGGGTACCGCCGCCTGGCCGGGGTCCTGCCGCTGCCCTGACCGCGGGTCCGGTTCGGCGCGCGGGCAGGGCGTCCATCGTGTGCTGCTCTGGCGACACCAGATGGACGCTCTTGACCCGGTGGCGTCGTTGGGGTGCCGGTCGGAGGTCGTCGTGGTCGGCGCGTGGGAAGGGCGTGCATTGTGTGTTGCTCTGGCGACACCAGATGGACGC
>CAZRLR010000390.1:0-3174 GCA_964600395.1 uncultured Conexibacter sp. | reverse complement strand
CGTGGGAAGGGCGTGCATTGTGTGTTGCTCTGGCGACACCAAATGGACGCCCTTCGTCTGGCGGCGGTGCCGCGGGCCGGGCGGGTGGCGGGCGACGGGCGGAGTTGCGGCGGGCGGGGTGTTGACGGCGGGGGCGCGGCGCGTGGGAAGGGCGTGCATTGTGTGTTGCTCTGGCGACACCAGATGGACGCTCTTGACCCGGTGGCGTCGTTGGGGTGCCGGTCGGAGGTCGTCGTGGTCGGCGCGTGGGAAGGGCGTGCATTGTGTGTTGCTCTGGCGACACCAAATGGACGCCCTTCCCTGGCCCGCCCGCCGTCGGGCCGGCCCGCCCACCGTCCGGCCGCCCCCCGGGCGCTCAGCGCCGGCGGGCGAGGACCGCCACCGTCCCGCCACGCCGGCAGACCCCGGCGAGCAGCTCGGCGACCACCGCGACCGGGAGCAGCACGAGCCCGACGACGACGGCCATGACGTCCCGCGCCGACACCGGCGCCGTCCGCTTCAGCAGGTGGTAGAGGTAGTTCGGGCGCGAGGTCAGGCGGCTCACGCCCGCCTCCCACATCCCGTACGGGTTGTGCTCGGCGAGGACGTGCGCCACCCGCACGACCTCGAACCCCTGCGCCTCCAGCAGCGTCGCCAGGCCGCGCGCGGTGAAGTGCGTGCGGTGGCGCGGGAGGTCCAGGTGAAACCACCTCGGCCCCGCCAGGCGCGACTGCCAGGAGTCGAGGTTCGGGGCCCCGACGAGCAGCACGCCGCCCGGGCGCAGCCAGCCGTGCATCACCGCAAGCGTCGCCGCCGGGTCCTCGACGTGCTCGAGCACGTGCCACAGCGAGACGGCGTCCACCGTCCCCGCCGCGACGGCGGCGTCCTCGATCCCCGCCCGCTGCAGGGTCAGCCCGTACCGCGCCGCGGCCGCGTCGACGCCACGGGCGCTGGGCTCCACGCCGGTCGCGTCCGCGTAGCCGGCCTCGCGCGCATGCGCGACGAACCGTCCCCGGCCTGCCCCGGCGTCCACGAGCGTCGCCGGCGGGGGCGCGACCCGGCGCAGCAGGCGCAGGCGCTGGCGGTCGAAGGCCGCCAGCAACGGCGCGGCCAGGCCGGCCCCGCGCGGAGCGGCGGGCGCGTAGTCCCCGGTCTCGTGCGCGTCCGGTGCCACCGGCGCCAGCGTCACCGCCGTCCCGCAGGCCGGGCAGCGCGCCAGGGCGACGCTCGCGGTCACGTCCCCGTCGGCCGCGGGCGCCGTCGTCCACGGCACCGTCGCCGCGCCGCAGGCCGGGCAGCTCCGGGCCGCCGCGGTCACGCGATGGTGTAGCTGATGCCGTGCTCGCCCATCGCGTCGAGGAACGCCTTGGCGTCGTAGGCCTCGGCGGGCGCCAGCCCACCGGCCTTGGCGTAGCCCTCCGTCGCCATGAGGCGGGCGCCGTGGGCGGTCGTGTGCGCCGTGATCCCGTAGATGTCGCCGCCGTCCAGGACGCCGCGGCGGACCGGCCCGCCGTCGGCCGGGGTCGCCTCGCAGACGAGCCGGTAGCGGACGGCGCGGCGCTCGTCCTCGGCCGGGCCGGGCGGCAGACGGTCGATGCCCTTCATGAGCGCGCCGCGCAGCGGGGTGCGCAGCAGCAGCGCGATCCCCGGCGTGAGGACGGGGACGGCCTTCTCCGCGCGCGGGTGCGGCGCGAACGCGCTGGCGGTGATGAGCGCGGTGACCTGCCGCGTGTCGACGTGCCGCGGGACGGTGACGACCTCGCCGCCGGGGTAGCGCGCGACGACGGCCGCCCCGACGTCGCCGCCGAAGTCGAACGTCCGCCCGAGCGGCTGGCGGATCGGCGCCTTGCGCAGCGCCCCGTCGACGTACACGTCCTCGCCGGCCGACAGCTGCAGCAGCGCCGACTTCGCCGTCCCGCGCGTCGGGCCGAAGCCCTGGATCGCGTAGGCGATCGTCAGGTCGCTCAGCGGGCCGGCGCCCTCGGCGGTCAGGTGGCAGAGCAGGTCGCCGGGCAGGTAGTCGAAGCCCATCCCGCTGACGAGGCCGACGCCGGCGTTCGCCGCCGCGCGCCCGTACTGCTGGATGACCTGCTTGATGAAGGGCTGCTCGCCCGTGGTGTCCAGGTAGTGCGCGCGCGCCTGGATCGCGGCGCGGACGACACCCTCGCCGTAGAGGCCGAACGGCCCGGCGCAGGCGATGACCGCGCCGCAGCCGGTGAACGCGCGGACGAGCGCGTCGTGGTCGTCGGCGGCGGCCGGACGCACGGCGGTGGCGTCCAGCCCGTGGCGGGCGGCGACCTGCGCCAGCGCCTCCGGGCGCCGACCGGACACGACGACGTCGAGGCCGAGGCGCCGCAGCTCGGCGACGACGAGGTCACCGGTGTAGCCGGTGGCGCCGTACACGGCGACGGGACGGACCGCAGGGGAGGTGGGCATCGACCGCAACCCTAGAGCGAACGGGCGCGGGCGGACTGCCGTGCGGACGGCCGATCCCTCATCATTCGTCGTTCTATGGCTGACGCTGACCTTCCGCCCGTCGAGGAAACCCTGGCCTGGGAAGCGGAGCAGCGCCCGCGCGCGGCGCTCGCCGCGCTCGTCGCCGGCAACCTGACGCTCGCCGGGGGCATCGCGTCCGCCCTCGTCTTCCAGGACTTCCCGAAGGTCGCCGTGCTGGACGGCATCCGCGACGCGGCCGGCCTGCCCGTCGCGGGCGAGCACCCCGGCCTGCGCACCGCGCAGCTGTTCTTCTACGACGGCAAGGTCGTCGTCCTCGTCCTCGTCGCCATCGTCCTGGCCCTCGGCTCGGCCGCGATGGCCGCCGTCCTGGGGTACCTCTTCCGCGCGACCCAGGCCCGCAGCAGCAACCTCCCGCGCCTGGCGCTCATCGGTGCGCTGGCCGGCCCGATCCTCGTCGCGATCTCCGGCATCGTCCTGCAGGTCGCGATCTCGCTGAAGGCCAACTCGTTCGTCGACGACGGGGACTTCTCGACGGCCACCGCCCACGACGCGCTGCAGGGCGGGGCGGTCCTGGCGGCGCAGATCCTGCGCCAAGCCGGCGTCCTGCTGCTCGCGTTCTCCTTCGTCCTGATCAGCCTCAACGCCATGCGCGTCGGGCTGCTCACGCGCTTCATGGGGATCCTGGGCATGATCGTCGGCGCCCTGTTCATCATCCCGCTGGGCTCGAACCTGCCGATC
>CAZRLR010000389.1:0-4474 GCA_964600395.1 uncultured Conexibacter sp. | reverse complement strand
TCGGCGCCCGGAACATGCAGAACTACACGCTGCTGACGGAGATCGGCCGCTCCGGCGTCCCGGTCCTCCTCAAGCGCGGCCTCTCCGCGACGCTCGAGGAGCTGCTGAACGCCTCGGAGTACATCCTCAAGGAGGGCAACGAGAAGGTCATGCTCTGCGAGCGCGGCATCCGGACCTTCGAGACGGCCTACCGCTTCACCCTCGACCTCACCGCGATCCCGGTGCTGAAGGAGCTCACGCACCTGCCGATCGTCGTTGACCCCTCGCACGCCGCCGGCCGCCGCGACCTCGTGGAGCCGCTGAGCCTCGCCGCCGCTGCCGCCGGGGCGGACGGCATCATCGTCGAGGTGCACCCGGACCCCGACAACGCCGTCTGCGACGGCCCGCAGCAGCTGCGCGTGGACGAGTTCGGCGAGTACCTGCGCAAGGTCGAGCAGGTCGCCCAGATCGCCGGCAAGGTCCTCAGCGGCGTGCCCGCCTAGGGCAGCCGCCGGCGGCGGGAGGACAGCGTGCGCGTCGCCGTCCTCGGCGTCGGTCTCATCGGCGGGTCGGTCGCGCTGGCCGCCGGGCGCGTCGACGGCGTGCGGGTCTGCGGCTGGGACCGCGACCCGGCCGCGCTGGAGCAGGCGCTGCAGGCCGGGGTGATCGACGACGTCGCGACCGACATCGCGGCGATCGCCGGCTTCGAGCCGGACGTGGTGGTGGCCTGCGTGCCGCTGGGCGCGCTGGCGGAGACGATCGCCGCCGCCTGCGCGGCGGTCGCGCACACCGACGCGATCGTGACGGACGTCGGGTCGACGAAGCTCGCGCTCGTGCAGGCCACGGCGGGCGACGCGTACATCGGGGGTCACCCGCTGGCGGGCGGCGAGACGTCCGGGGTCGAGCACGCCCGGGCAGACCTCTTCGACGGGGCGACGTGGTACCTCACGCCGGGCGCGGGCACGTCCGGCGTCCGCTTCGACCGCCTGCGCCGCTTCGTGGCCTCGCTCGGGGCGGCGCCCGTCGCGATCGACGCGGGGACCCACGACCGCGTCATGGCCGCCGTCAGCCACCTGCCGCACGTCCTCGCCAACGTCCTCGTCCGCCAGGCCGCGCTCGCGCTGGGCGGCGAGACGCTCCCCGCGACCGGCCCGTCCTTCCGCGACGCCACCCGGGTGGCCGGCGCCAACCCGCCGCTGTGGGCGCAGATCTACGCGTCCAACGCCGAGGCCCTCGGCGAGCTGCTCGACGCGACGATCGCGCAGCTGCAGGCCGTCCGCGGGCAGCTGGCCGACCTGGAGGCCTGGCAGCAGGAGGCCGCCGAGCGCCGCCGCGCCCTGCTGGAGGTCGGCCTGACCGGCGGCCCCGAGGAGGAGCTGCGCGTCGCCGTCCCGAACCGCCCCGGCGTCGTGGCCGAGATCGCGCTCGCGCTCGGGCACGCCGGCATCGACATCTCCGACATGTCCCTGGCCCCGTCCACCGACCGCCGGACCGGCGTCGTGGGACTCTGGATCGCGTCGGCGGACGCCCAGCGCGCCCGCGACCTCATCACCGCGAAGGATCTGATCGTCACCTGATGCGAAAGCCCACGCCATGACGACCGTCCGCTTCGACCCCGTCCGCCGCCTGAAGGGCACGCTGACGCCGCCGGCCGACAAGTCGATCAGCCACCGCGCCGCGCTGCTGGGAGCGATGGCCTCCGAGCCCGTGCGCGTCGTGAACTTCCTCGACGCCGCCGACACGAACTCGACGCTTGCCGCGATGGAGCAGCTCGGGGCGCTCGTGGACCGCCACGTCGACCACCTTGTCATCCGGGGGACGGGGCTGCGCGAGGCCGCGCCGCCGATCGGGACGATCGACGTCGGCAACGCCGGGACGCTCATGCGCCTGCTGCCCGGATGGCTCGCCGCCCAGGAGGGCCGCTCGTACACGCTGGACGGCGACGCCTCGATCCGGCGCCGGCCGGTCGATCGCGTCGCCGAGCCGCTGCGCCTCATGGGCGCAGGCATCGACGCGACCGACACGCGCTATCCGCCGTTCACCGTCCACGGCCGGCGTCTGCTGGGCATCGACTACACGCTCCCGGTGGCCAGCGCGCAGGTGAAGTCCTGCGTCCTGCTGGCGGGGCTCACCGCCACGGGGGAGACGATCGTGCGCGAGCCCGAGCCGTCCCGCGACCACACCGAGCGCATGCTCCTGGCCGCCGGGGTACAGGTCGGCCGTCAGGACGGGGCGGTCAGCGTCGCCAACCAGGACGAGCTCGTCCTGGACGAGGAGATCGTCGTCCCGGCCGACCTGTCGAGCGCCGCCTTCGCGATGGCGGCGGGCATCCTCGTCCCCAAGTCGCGCCTGGTCCTGCGGGACGTGAACTCCAACTGGACGCGCACCGGCTTCGTCCGCATCGCCCAGCGCATGGGGGCGATCATCGTCGGCGACCTCGAGGAGCACGGCTCGCCGCTGACCGCCGGCGAGCCCACGAGCGACCTGGACGTCACCGCCGGCTCCCTCGTCGGGACGACCGTCGAGGCCTGGGAGGTGCCGCTGGCGATCGACGAGCTGCCGCTTGTCGCGCTGCTCGGCTGCTTCGCCGAGGGCGAGACCGTCGTCCGGGGTGCCGCCGAGCTGAAGGTCAAGGAGTCCGACCGCATCCAGACCGTCGTGGACGGCCTGAACGCCCTCGGCGGGCAGCTGGAGGCGACGGACGACGGCTTCGTCGTCACCGGGACCGGCGGGCTGCGCGGGGGGACGATCCACTCGCACGGCGACCATCGCCTGGCGATGCTCGGCGCGGTCGCGGGCCTAGCCTCGCGGGAGGGGGTGGACGTCGTGGGGATGGAGGCCGCCGAGGTCAGCTACCCCTCCTTCGCCGACGACATGGCCAAACTGCTGCGCGGGGCCTGACGGCGGCCCCGCCGCGCCCTCCGCCTCGCGGGGGAAGCGCGCCTCGTCCTCGCGCAGCGCCGGGACGGCGGCGTAGAGCGCGAGCGTCGCCCCGCAGCCGAGCACCCCGGCGCCGACGAGCGTCCCGCCCTCTCCGGCGAGCGCCGCGACCGGGGCGGTGAGAGCGAACGACACCGGCGTCAGCCCGATCGACACGAGCCAGTCCAGGCTCGTGACCCGCCCGAGCATCTGCGGCGGGACGCGCAGCTGCATGAGCGTCGGCCAGATGACCATGCCGCCGGACATCCCGGCGGCGAAGAGCGCGCTGCACAGCATCATCTGCCACGTCGCCGTCGCCAGGGCGTAGCCGCTGATCGGCAGCAGGCCCAGGCCCCAGCAGAGGTACATCGCGCGCAGGCGGTGGCGCGGCAGGCCGCCGCGGGCCATGAGCGTGGCGCCGACCACCGCCCCGACGCCGCCGGCGCCCAGGACGAGCCCGAAGTCGCTCGCCGGACGGTCCAGGTCGTTGCGGATGAGGTAGGGGAGGAGCACCTCCACGGGCCCGTAGAAGCAGAGGATCGAGACGCACGCCGCGACGAGCGTCGCCCACAGCCACGGCTGCGTGCGGACGAAGCGCGCGCCCTCGCGCACGTCGGCGAGCACGCCCGCCACGCCGGCGAGCGCCGCCTCGCCCGTCGCCACGACCGCCGCGCGCCCGTCCGTGCGGATCGCGAGGACGCAGGCGATCGACACGAGGAACGTCGCGGCGTCGACGAGCAGCGCCGTCCCGGCCCCGACGACGCCGACGAGCACGCCGCCGAGCGCCGGGCCGACGAGCCGCATCGCCCCGGGCCGGATGACCTCCTGCAGCGCGTTGGCGTCCACGAGGTCCTCCTCCGGCACGAGCATCGGCAGCAGCGCGCTGAAGGACGGCCCGAAGAACGCCTCGCCGCAGCCGTAGAAGAAGGCGAGCACCGCGATCTGCCAGACCTCGATCGCGCCGGCGACAGCCAGCACGCCGACGACGGTCACCGCGGCCAGGCGCGCGAGGTCGGCGCCGACCATGACCCGCCGGCGGTCCAGGCGGTCGGAGGCGACGCCGCCGGCCAGCAGGCAGACGACCATCCCGAGCGACCACAGCAGGCCCACGAGGGACAGCGCCGTGGCTGAGTCCGACAGGTCGTAGACGAGCCACGCGATCGCGACGAGGTAGATCCCGTCGCCGAGCAGGCTCACCGTCATGCCCGCGCACAGCAGGCGCAGGTCGCGATGGCGCAGCAGGGTCCGGACCACGTGCCCAGTATCGTCGGCCGCCATGCTCGTCGCTCTCGACGGCCCCGCGGGGGCCGGAAAGTCCACGGTCGCGCGTGCGGTCGCTGACGCCCTGGGGTTCACCTACCTCGACACGGGCGCCATGTACCGCAGCGTCGGCCTCCGGGCCGTCGGACCCGACGGCGAGCTCCGGCCCGTCGACGTGGCGGCGCTCGACATCCGCTTCGACGGCGATCGCGTCCTGCTCGACGGGGAGGACGTCAGCGACGCCATCCGCACGCCGCAGGCCGCGCAGGGCGCCTCGAAGGTCGCGACCGATCCCGCGGTCCGGGCCGCGCTCGTG
>CAZRLR010000388.1:0-4502 GCA_964600395.1 uncultured Conexibacter sp. | reverse complement strand
GAAGAGCTGCTTGCCCTGATATTCGAGGAGGTCCATAGCGCGGGCGATGCTATAGACCGGGACGTTGACTGCGTCGTCAACCCCCGGCCTGCGCGCGAACCCCCTGCTCAGCGACCCGGACTGACCCCGCCCACCTCCACGAGCTGGTGGAAGGTCCCGCGGTTGTGGAAGGGGAAGGGGTCCACGCCGACCGCCCCGCCGGTGATCGGCACGATCTGCGCGCAGGAGGGCGGCGTCGTCTCCGGGCAGGTCGCGAGCTCCCGCTTGCCGGCGCTCGCGGCGACGGCCTCCTTGAGCGTGCGTGTCAGCACCGCGCGGCAGGCCGCGAGGCGACCGCGCCCGCAGAACGCCTTCGCCGGCCAGCCCGCCACGCGCCGGCCCGTCACCCGCCGCAGGTCCTTCTGCACGAAGCCCCACCAGCCGTCGAAGAAGAACGTGCTCGTCGCCCGTTCGGGCAGCGGGGTGACCTGCTTGTCGATCGCGTCCACGAGCGGGCCGCCGAGCGACGGCGCGAACATCCCGCGCACCAGGCGCGGCCACCAGGCGTCCATGAGGACGATCGCGTCCGAGCGCTCGTCGACGCCGTCCCCGTCGGCGTCCCGGCGCTGGGCGCCGGCGGCCGACCACGCCGTGAGCGTCGCCATCGCGTCCCGCACGACCGGGTCCGTGGGGGTCCCGAGCGTCCGCGCCAGCCACGGGAAGACCTCGGTCCCGCGCAGGTCCGCGGTGGCCGCCCGCACCGACACCCGCCCGAGGTCGGCGAGCGTCACCTTGCCGCCGCCGCGCTTGAGCGCCGCCTGGTACGGCCGGACGAGCAGCTGCTGGCGGTGGACCGGCCCGAACGACCACGTCGCGCTCGGAGCCGGGTCGCTCGGGGACTCCTTGTTGTTCCAGCTCGCGAGGAAGCCCTGGGCCGGATTCAGCTCGCGCGGGTTGGCGCTCGGCGGCAGGTCGCCGCGCCAGTCCCACCGGCCCGTCCCGACGATCGGGAAGTCCGGGTTCACGCCACGGGCGTGGCGGGGGACGACGCCCGACCGCAGCCAGGCGATGTCCTTACGCCCGACGTAGAACCAGTTCTCCTCGCCGACGTAGCTGCGCATGACCTGCTGGAAGCCGGCCCCGTCCTTGGGGACGTTCTCGCCGAGCTGCTGGAAGGCCAGCAGCGAGCCGAACTCCCGGAAGGCGGTCGCGTGCGCCTCCGCGTAGGCGACGGGCTTGCCCTTCAGCGTCCCGAGCTCGGTGATCGGCCCGTGGACCGAGCGCAGCGCCCGCAGCGTGATCGTCTGCGGCGCCGCCGGGCTCGTCGGCGCCACGGGCGTCGTCATCGTCTGGTCGCGCAGCGTGAAGGGGACGCACTTGCCCTTGTACACGTAGGCCAGCGACGCCGACGTCGCGGGCGAGCCGTCGACGTTGCACAGCTCCTCGGCGAAGGTGTCGACGGTGTCCTGGTTCGGGGTCGTCCCCGTCCACGCGAAGTCCTTGCCGTGCCCGATGAGGACGTACGGGGCGGCGCCGGGGAACTGCACGCCGCTGACGTCCATCCCGCCGCCGTGCTGCTCGACCTCGACGAAGATCTGCGGCGTGTAGTAGCCGACCTGCGGGCCCATCGCGGCCAGCGGGCGGCCGTCGGCGGAGTGCGCGGCGTCGACGAGCAGCGCGTTGGAGGCGTGGTGGGGCAGCCGCAGCCCGCCGGTCGCCAGGCGTCGCGCCCACGCGGGCAGGGCGTCCAGGGCGGCGCGCCGGGCGGCGGCCCCCGGGCCGGCGAGGATCGCGTTGCGCGCCTTGCGCGAGCCCGGGTCCGGCGAGCCGTCCGAGCGCGGGTCGACCTTGCCGGTGGCGTCCCCCTGCGCGAAGCGGCGCCGCGTGATCGTCACCGCCTCCGGGTCGCGGCGCGCGCGGAAGGCGTCGTAGACCGCCGGGCCGCGGCGCGCGCCGTAGCGCTTGAGGAAGCGCTGGTGCAGCTCGGCGTTGGCGAGCTCGCCGCCGCCGTTGGAGGTGAACTGCGAGATGAGCAGCACGGCGGTCGCCAGCGAGTCCTCGATCGTCCACGGCCGCGGGGTGACGCCGAGGGCGGGGTACTCGGCCGGCAGCTTCGTCGGGTCGGCCATGGCCTCGCGCATGAAGGCGTTGATGCCGGCGACGTAGTCGACGTAGTCCTGCTGGCCCTTGGCCCCGCGGGCGCCGAAGCGGTCGTCGAGCTCGTCGAACTGCGCGCGCAGCTCGGCGGGGCTGAAGTCCTGCACCCGCAGCTGGGCGGCGTCGGCTTGCGCGGCGGAGGGCCCGAGCAGCTCGACGGTGCTCGCCTCGGCGGTGTGGCGCAGGACGTCCATGAGGAAGAGGCGGTCCTGCGCGGTCGCGTAGCCCGTCCCGAACATGAGGTCCGCGCGGGTGTCGCCGTACACGCGCGGGTACGGGTGCGCCGCGTCGCGGACGATCCGCACGCCCGGCCGTGGGCTGTCGGTACGGCCGGCGTCGGTGCCGGGCTCCCGGAAGGAGGACGGCTTCCACCCCGTCCCCAGCGTCGCGGTCGTCAGGCCGTCGATCGTCCGCGAGATGCCCGAGTACTGGGCGCGCTGGTCCTCGAAGGCGAACGGCGTGGCGCCCGTCGCGAGGTTCGCGACGAGGTCGGTGGCGACGGCGTTCGTGCCGGCGCCGATGGCCAGGACGCTGTTGAAGCCGCCGGCGTCCCCGTACGGGCCGTCGGCCCGGGCCACGCCGGGGGCCACGACGAGGCAGGCCACGGTGAGCAGGGCGAGACGACGGCCGGAGCGCATCGGCGGAGCCTAAGGCGCCGCTTTCCGGTCTGTCGCAGTCCCCGCCGGACGGGCGGACGGGCGGGCGGCCGGTGCCGAGCGCCGTCGCCGGTCAGGGGGCGGGTGGGAAGCGGCCGGCGATGTCGTAGTCGTACACCGACACCGTGAGCTGCCCGAAGGTCACCTGCTCGGCCGGCGGCCCGAAGCGCGCGGGCGGCGGCGGCAGCGGGGTCCCGATCGCGATCGCGTCCTGGACGTAGAAGGTCCGGACCCCGGGACGGGGGACGTACCAGCGGTCGATCTGATGCACGTCGGGCGGGCAGCGCCCGTCCCCGACCGGGTTGCACGGCAGCAGCGGGTAGACGCGCAGGCGGAAGTCGGACTCCACGACGATCGGCGCGGCCTCCCAGTAGCCGGCGTACCCGTGGTCCAGCCGCTCGCGTTCGGCGAACTTGCGCAGATCGCCGACGATCCGCCCGTGCGGCGCGTCCCCGGGGTTCGTGTAGTCGCCCGACGCGAGCTCCACGACGCCGAGCAGGGCGCAGACCGTCGCGACCGTCGCCAGCGCGGGTGCCGCCGCGTGGCGTGCGAGCAGGAGCGCCGCCACCACGAGCACCCCGGGCCAGGCCGTCAGGAGGTAGCGCGAGGTCTGCAGGTCCACCGGCGCGGTCGTGACGACGAAGACCGCGGCGACGGCGAGGCAGAGGACGCTCCAGAAGACGACGAGCAGCCGGGCCTCCGGCGTCCGGCCCGGGTCGGTGAGCAGCCGGCGCAGGGGGCCACGGGCGGCCACGAGCAGCAGCGGGACCCCGACGAGCACGAGCAGCGCCGTGAGCTCCTGCAGCGTGCTGAGGAGCGTGACCTTGCCCCCGAGGCGGCCGTGGGCGTAGAGGCCGAGTCCTTCGAGCAGCAGCCGGACGTGCGGCATGAGCTGATCGGAGGTCGTGAACAGGATCGGCTTGGGGAACGGCACGACCCCGTCGTGGCGGGCGAGCGTGATGAGCAGCCGCCCGCCGAGCACGCCGACGCCGAGCGCCGCGAGCGCGGTGACCGCCGCGGCGCGGGGGAGCAGGCGCAGTGCGCCGCCGGCCAGGACGGCGGTGGCGAAGGCGGCCCCGCCCCCGATCAGGAGCAGGTCGTCGCTGGCGACCGCGGGCATCAGGGGGACGGCGACGGCGAGGGCCCACAGCGCGCGGCGCCGGCGCGACCACGACGGCCAGCGCGGCAGCGCGACGAGCAGCGCCGAGAGGATCGCGACGTGGACGAGCGAGTGCCCCCGGGCGTTCGGGGCGCCGACCCAGCCGAGGACCGTCGGCGACGGTGCGGCCATGGCGAGCACGACCAGGAGCGCGAGCCCGCGGTCGGCGGCGCGGGCCACCGCCCACCCGATGGCGCCGAGCGCGATGCCGAAGAGCGCGAAGGGCAGCAGCTCCCAGACCTGCTTGTGCGCCGGGAGCCAGCGGGTCAGGTGCTCGAGGTACAGCGGCTCGAGCCACGCGTAGTTGCCGAGCGTCAGGCGCCCGTCCCCGCGGTCGCCCATGAACTCGCCGAGGACGAGAGCCGACGCGCTGTCGGCGTTGGCGTAGATCGCGGAGATGATCGCCGGCAGGCGGGCGAGCGCGAAGAGGAGGAAGACGCCCACGGCGCCGAGCGCGACCCGGGTGAACCACCGCTCGTCACGCCAGGGCGCCGGCCGGCCGGCCGGTGTCGTGGCCCGGTCCGTCACGCCGTCGCGCGCGAGAGCTTCGT
>CAZRLR010000387.1:0-4506 GCA_964600395.1 uncultured Conexibacter sp. | reverse complement strand
ACGGCCAGGCCGACCGACTCCGACGCCGAGCTCGCCGGCTGCGTCAGGCCGGGGATCAGGCCCGAGAGCGCGAGCTGGACGCCGTCGCGGCTGGCGCCCTCCGCGAGGGAGACGAGCGTGTCGCCGGTGTCGGACGGGACCTTGTCGGCCAGGCGGTCCAGCGGCAGGCGCAGGACGGCGGTGCGCCCGTCGGGCGAGACCTGCGCGTCCTGCGCGGTCACCGCGGCGTTGCCCCCGAGGCCGGGGAGCCGCTGCGCCTGGCGCAGGACGCCGTCGACCTTCGCGGCGACGGCGGGGCTCGTGGCGCCCGCGTCGGCGCGCCAGATGAGGTCGACGGTGTCGTCCGAGCGGCCGCCGAAGTCGGCGGCGAGGCGGTCGGCGGCCGCCTTGGACTCCGAGCCGGGGGTGGCGTAGTCCACGCCGAAGTCGCCGCCGGCGACGCTCGCCAGGGCGACGGCGGCCACGAGGGCCGCCAGCCACGCGCCGAGCACGGCGCGGCGGCGGCGGAAGGTCACGTCGGCCAGGCGGCCGAGGCGGCTGCGTGGCGGTTCTGCGAGGGGCTGGGGTGACATCGGGAGCCTTTCGATCAGGTCGGTCAGGACGGTGCTGCGGTCGTCCTGGATCCTGTTGCGCGGCGGTCGCCGTGTCGTCGGCCCCGGGGATGCTCTTGCGCGTACGCCCGGGGGAGCAGCGCGGCGCGCGCCCTACTGCCCGGGGACGACGAGGCCGCTCTCGTACGCCGTCACGACGAGCTGCGCGCGGTCGCGCGCGCCGAGCTTGAGCATCGTCCGCGAGACGTGCGTCTTGGCGGTGAGCGGCGAGACGACGAGCTGCTCCGCGATCTCCTGGTTGGAGAGGCCGCGCCCGACGAGCGCCAGCACCTCGCGCTCGCGGTCGGTGAGCTCCTCGAGCGCCGGCGGCCGGCGCACGGCCCGCTCGGGCTGGGCGGCGAACGCCTCGATGAGGCGACGGGTCACCCGCGGGGCCAGCAGCGCCTCGCCGGCGGCCACGACGCGGATCGCGGCGAGCAGCTCGACGGGCTCCAGGTCCTTCAGGAGGAAACCGCTGGCCCCCGCGCGCAGCGCGCCGAAGACGTACTCGTCGAGCTCGAACGTCGTGAGGACGATGACGCGGGTGCCGTCCAGCCCGGGGTCGGCGGTGATCGCCGCCGTCGCCTCCAGGCCGTCCATCCGCGGCATGCGCACGTCCATGAGGACGATGTCCGGGCGCGTGGCGCGCGTCAGGGCGAGGGCCTCCTCCCCGTCCGCGGCGACCCCGGCGACGGTGATGCCGTCCTCGACGTCCAGCAGCGCGGAGAAACCCGCGCGCACGAGCGCCTGGTCGTCGGCGAGCAGGACGCGGATGTCGCTCACGCGGAGGGCAACGGCAGTGTCGCCTGCACCTGCCAGCCCCCGGCGCCCGTCGGGCCGGCCTCCAGGCGGCCACCCATCGCGTCCGCCCGCTCGGCCAGACCTCGCAGCCCCAGGCCGCTGCCGGCCGGCGGCGGCCCGCCGACGCTGGGGACGGCGGCCCCGTCGTCGCGCACCTGCACGTCGACCGCGCCCGCGCCGACCGCGACGCGGACGTCCGCGCGCCGGGCCCCCGCGTGGCGCAGGACGTTCGTCAGCGCCTCCTGGACGATCCGGTAGGTCGCGGCGCCGACGGGTGCGGGCACCGTCCCGGCGTCCCCGTCGACGGCGACGTGCACGTCGAACCCCGCCGCCCGCAGCGGCGCGGCGAGGTCGGGGATCTGCGCCAGGCACTCGGTCGGCCGCGTCGGGGCCCCGGTGCCGTCCTCGCGCAGCAGGCCGAGGGTCGCCCGCAGGTCCGTCAGCGCCTCGCCCGAGACGCGCTTGATCTCCGTCAGCGCCGAGCGGACCTGCTCTGGGCGCTGGTCGAGCACGTGCGCGGCGACGCCGGCCTGGACGTTGATCGCGACCATCGCGTGGGCGACGACGTCGTGGACCTCGCGCGCGATGCGCAGGCGCTCCTCGGCGACGCGGCGCTCGGCGTCGTGCTCGCGCTCGAGCTCGGCCTGGCGGCGGCGCTCGTCCTCGGCGGCGGCCGCGGCGCAGCGCGCGCGCATCGTGTCCCCCACCGCGAGCGCGAGCAGGGCCAGCGCCGCGTTCTTGATGACGTCGCCCGAGAGGACGCCGTGCGGCGAGGTGATCATCACCGCGAAGCCGACGAACGGCAGGATGAGCGACCCGGCGATGACCGCGCGCCGGCGGTCGCCGTGGCGGGCGACCGCGTAGAGCGCGACCATCGACGGCAGGATGACCGTGTTCCCCGGCGACAGCGTCGCCAGGCAGGCGACGACGCCGAGCAGCACCAGGCCCAGGACGCACAGCGGGGCCTCACGCCGGGCCACGAGCGGGACGACCGTCAGGGCGACGGCGAGCACGCCGGGGACGGAGATGCCGTTCGCGTAGCGGCTCGTCTCGCTGTCGACGAGCATCGCCGCCGCGAGCACGAGCAGGAGCAGGACGTCCCACGCGACGGGCGGGACGGCGGGTCGCGCGCGGGTGGGCATCCCGTGACGGTAGACGGCCCGGCCGCCGACGTCATCCCCTGCCGGGAGGCCGTGCGCGTACTCCCCGGGGAGTACGCGCGGCCGCGTCAGAGGTGGCGGACCAGCGGGGGCACGCCCTCCAGGGACCGGGTGAGCACGAGTACGCGCCAGTCGCGGATCGCCGCGATCACCTCCTCGGTCGTCTCGACGACCGCGAGCTTCACGCCCGTGGTGAGCATGATGTGCGTGTCGTGGGCCTCGTCGATCGTCGCGATGAGGTCCGGGTTCAGGGCGAAGGGCTCGGGCGTGTGCCCGAGCCGGTGCAGGGTGATCACCTCAGCCCACCTAGCGCTTGAGGTTCACGAGGTCCTGGAGGATCTCGTCGCTCGTGGAGATGACGCGCGAGTTGGCCTGGAAGCCGCGCTGCGCGACGATCATCGCGGTGAACTCGTTCGCGAGGTCGACGTTGGACATCTCGATCGTGCCGCCGACCGTGTTGCCGTAGGTGCCGCCCGGCGCGCCGACGATCTCCGCGCCGGAGGACGGGTCCTCCTGCCAGCGGTTGCCCGACGCGCGGACCAGGCCGTTCTCGTTCGGGAACTTCGCGAGCGAGATCGTGGACGCCGTGACGCGGGCGCCGCCGCCGCTGGGGATGTAGGACACGGTGCCGTCGGCGGCGACCGCCGTGCCGGTCGAGCCGGCCGGGATCTGGATGTACTGGTCGGTGTTCGTCGTGAAGTCGCGGCCCATGACGTAGTAGCCCTCGGTCGTCACGAGGTAGCCCTGGTCGTTGCGCGAGAAGTTGCCGGCGCGCGTGTACTGCATCGCGGCGGTCGGCAGCGCGGGCGGGGCGCCCGGGGCGACGCGGAACCAGCCCTCGCCGGAGATCGCGACGTCGAGCGGGTTGCCCGTCGTCTGCAGGTTGCCGGAGGTCATGAGGTTGTCGACGCTCGACATCGAGACGCCGAGGCCGACCTGCTGCGGGTTCTGGCCGCCGCTCGTGGCCCCGGAGGCCGCACCGCCGGAGAAGTTCTGCTGCAGCTGGTCCTTGAACGTCGCCCGGCTGCCCTTGTAGCCGATCGTGTTGACGTTCGCCAGGTTGTTGGCGGTGACGTCCAGCATCACCTGGTGGGACTTGAGGCCGGAGATGGCCGAGTACATGCCGCGGATCATGGGATGTGTGCTCCTTGGTGGGTGATGACTACGCGATGACCGCGGAATCGATGTTCGTGAAGACGTGGTCCTTCATGTGCTGCTGGCCGACCGCCGTGATGACGGTGCGGTTCGTGACCGAGACGACGAACGCCGTCTGGTCCACCAGGACGACCGCCTCGCGGCAGCCCTTGCCGGCCGCGCGCCGGACGCCGTCGTCCAGGCGCTGCATCGTCGGCGGGTCCACGGCGATACCGCGACGCTCCAGGCGGGCGAGCGCGTGACCGGAGAACGTGACGCCCCCGGCCTTGCCGGCCATGACGGTCGCGAACGGGACGGCGGGCGTCGCGGTCGGGCCGGCGGGGCCGGGTCCCGTCGTCGCCGGCGGGGTGGCCCCGATCGGCGGCTGCAGGACGGCGGTGTTGACCGGGACGGGCATCAGGACACGGAGGACACGCTGGTCGGGTCCACGCCGGAGACGGCGCCGACGGTGATCGTCGGGCTGTCGCCGCTGACGTCGACCTTCGAGACGGTGCCGGTCACGGGCGCGCCGTCGGCGCCGACGTAGGTGACGGTCTTGCCCAGCAGCGCCACGACGCCGGCCATGCGCTGCTGGTCGACCGTGCTCTGCGACGCGGCCGAGAGCTTCGTCAGCTGCTCGACCATCGTCATCTGCGAGATCTGCGCGACGTACTCGTTGGAGTCCTGCGGCTTCGTCGGGTCCTGGTGCTGCAGGTTCGTCACGAGCAGCTTGAGGAACGTGTCGGAGGTCGCCGTGAGGTTGCTCGTGGCGGACTGGCTATTGGGGGTGACGGCGCTCGGGCTGCCGACGGTGGGCGTGT
>CAZRLR010000386.1:0-4521 GCA_964600395.1 uncultured Conexibacter sp. | reverse complement strand
CGACCACTTCAAGACGATCAACGACCACCTCGGGCACCACCTCGGCGACGACGTGCTACGCCAGGTCGCCCAGCGGCTGCGCGGCGCCACGCGGGCCGACGACGTCCTGGCCCGCATCGGCGGGGACGAGTTCGCGCTCATCATGCCCGACACCGATCGGTTCGCCGCCCACGCGGTCGTCGAGCGCGCCCGGCGCGCGGTGAGCGAGGTCCCGATGGCCGGCGACGTCGCCGTCAGCGTGTCCGCCGGCCTGTGCGACCTCGCGTCCGCCCCGGTGCCCGACGCGCTCATGCAGTACGCCGACGGCGCCCTGTACTGGAGCAAGACCCACGGGCGCAACGCCACGTGGACCTACGACCCGGCGACCGTCGAGCAGCTCTCGGCGCAGGAGCGGGCCGACCACATGGAGCGCTCGCGCGCGCTCACCGGCCTGCGCGCGCTGGCCCGCGCGATCGACGCCAAGGACCCGACCACGCGCGAGCACTCCGAGCGCGTCGCCGCGCTGGCCACCGCGCTGGCCCAGGAGCTGGGCTGGGGCGCCGAGCGGGTGACGCTCCTGGCCGAGGCGTCGCTCGTGCACGACGTCGGGAAGATCGGCGTGCCCGACGCCGTCCTGCTCAAGCCCGGTCGCCTCGACGAGGCCGAGTACGCCGTCGTGCGCGAGCACGCCGAGCTCGGGGCCCGGATCGTCGACGACGTGCTGAGCCCCGAGCAGGTCTCCTGGGTCCGCCACCACCACGAGCGCCCCGACGGCCGGGGCTACCCGGCGGGGCTGGACGGCCCGGCCATCCCCGACGGCGCCGCGCTCATCGCGGTCGCCGACTGCTTCGACGTCATGACGGTCTCGCGCCCCTACCAGCCCGCGAAGTCGCTGGACGAGGCCGTCGCCGAGTGCCGGGCGCTCGCCGGCCGCCAGTTCTCGGTCGCCGTCGTCGGCGCGCTGGAGGCGCTGCACCGCGACGGCCGCCTCACGGTGGCGGGCGCCTCACCCGCGTGAGCGCGGGCGCGCCCGGCTCCGTACCCCGGGCGTGCACGATCTGAACGACCTGCCCGTCCTCGTCGTGGGGGCCGGCCTGGCCGGCCTGGCCTGCGCCCGCGAGCTCACCGCCCGCGGGGTCCCGGTCCAGGTGCTCGAGGCGTCCGACGGCGTCGGCGGCCGCGTGCGCACCGACCGGGTCGACGGCTTCCTGCTGGACCGCGGCTTCCAGGTCCTGCTCGCCGGCTACCCCGAGGCCAAGGCGCAGCTCGACCTGCGGGCGCTGGACCTGCAGGCCTTCTACCCCGGGGCGGTCGTGCGCCGGGGCGGCAGGGCGGTCGGCGTCGGCGACCCGCGCCGGCACCCGCTGGCCGCCCTGGGCGCGCTGCGGGGCGGCCTGGCGACGCCGGGCGACGGCGTCGCGATGGCGCGTCTGCTGCTGCGCAGCCGGGCCGCGCTGCTGTACGGGCTTGACGCGCTCGGGTCCGACGACGTGACGAGTGCGCAGGCGCTGCAGGCCGCCGGCCTCTCAGACCGCCTCGTGAACGGCTTCCTGCGCCCGTTCCTCACCGGCATCACGCTCGACGCCGACCTGCAGGTGTCGGCGCGCTTCATGCACTTCGTGCTGGGCTCGTTCCTCGCGGGGCCGACCGCGGTCCCCGCCGCCGGCATGCAGGCGATCCCCGAGCAGCTGGCGGCCGGCCTGCCGGTCGGGACCGTCCGCCTCGGCACGCGGGTGGTGGACGCCGACGCCGACGGCGTCGTGCTCACCGGCGGTGTCCGCGTGGACGCGGCGGCGGTCGTCGTCGCCGTCGAGGGGCCCGAGGCCGCCCGGCTGCTGCCCGGCCTGCCGGCGGTCGAGAGCCTCTCGACGACCGCCGTCTGGTTCGACGCCCCGCAGTCCCCCACCGGCGGACGCCCCGTCCTCGTGCTGGACGGGGACGGCAGCGGCCCCGTCAACAACGTCGCGGTGTTGTCGGACGTCGCGCCCGGCTACGCGCCGCCCGGGCGCGCGCTCGTGAACGCGAGCCTGCCGTCCGGCCGCGGCGAGGACCTCGACGACGAGGCGCTCGACGGTGCGGTGCGCGCCCAGCTGCGCGGCTGGTTCGGCCCTGCGGTGGACGGCTGGCGGCGCCTGCGGATCGACCGGATCGCCCACGCGCAGCCGCGGCAGGATCCGGGCGCCCTGGACCCGCCGCAGCGCCCGGTGCGGCGCGACCGGGGCCTGTGGGTCTGTGGCGACCACCGCGACACGGCCTCGATCAACGGCGCGCTGGCCAGCGGCCGTCGCACGGGGGCCGAGGTCGCCGTCGCGCTGCGCGAGGCGGCGCTCGTGACGGCCTGAGCGACGCTGCAACCAGCAGGAGCCGCCCCGAAGGACGGCTCCCGTGAGGTGGAGACGGTGGGAATTGAACCCACGTCCGCAGCCGCGTACTGCCAGCTTCTACGAGCGTAGCCCGCGCTCTGATCTCGTCCGACGCTCGCCTTGCGGGCTGGGTTGCGTCAGACCAACTTCCCTGAAGGTGTCCCCGGTTCGGCGGAAGTGCTCCTCCCCGGGTTGAGCCGGCATTTGAACCCAGGTCCCTCGCGGCCGGCAGGCGAGGGCTGAGTCCTCACTCACCTAGATTGCTCTAGGCAGCGAGGGCGTACTCGTGAGAGTCCGCATGTGTGTTTTTTCCGGGGTTTTACGAGGCCACCCGGAACCTCGACTCGCTACTGACACCACGGAATCGACCACGTCGAAGCCTGTCGTCCCCTTGGTGCTTCTGACCTGCCGTTCCAGTGTAGCCCGCCGGGGGCTCAGGGCCGCAGGCGAGCCGTCACGGCCCAGTAGCGACAGGCGGCCCGCCAGGCGCGCGTGGCCTTCACGGCGGCGAGCTCCGCGGTCAGCGCCTGCAGCCGCTCGTCGGCCGCGGCGGCCTCCCGCCGCCGGGCCTCGGCTTCGGCCTCGTGCTCGGCCTGCTGGTCGGCCAGGCGGCCCTGAAGGGCCACGACCCGGGCGTCGGCCTGCGCGAGGGCGGCCGCCAGCTCGACCTGATGTGCGTGCCCGGCGGCCGTGAGGGCGGCCTGCTCCTCCAGGCGCGTGGTCAGCTCGCCGATGCGCAGGTCGCGTTCGGCAAGGCCCCGCTGCGCCGCCGCATGCTCGCCCTCGAGGGCGCGGATTCGCGCGACGAGGGCCTGCCGGTCGATCGCCGCGTCCGACGGGCCGCCCGGGCGCACGGTGGGCCTCCCGTCGGCCGGAACCGCGCCGGCGCCCTCCGGCGGGATCCGCACCGCCGCCGGGTCGGCGAGGCGGGCGTGGTGCGCCAGCGCCTCCTCGCGCGAGCAGACGCCGTCGAGCACGTCCTGGAGCCGGTCGACGAGGTAGGTCGCGTCGGTGACGAGCCGGGGGAAGGCGAGCAGCACGAGCGGGATCCCGTGCTCGGTCGCCCACCAGATCAGGTCGTGGAAGCCGACGGCCAGCAGCCGCGCCTGGTCGGCGACCGAGAGCGAGTAGATGATCCCGCCCGGCGTCCGCCCGAAGACCTGGGTCTCGCGATCGGCCCAGCCGGCCTCGACGACCGAGGTCCGCTCCTGCAGCACCCGGCTGGCGGCCGCCTCCTCCAGCCCCCGCATCGGCACGATGAGCGCGTCGATGCGCCGCCGGGTCAGGTCGATCTGCCGGCAGTAGACCGACAGCCAGGGGTCCTTGACGAGGTAGGGCAGCTCGCCGTCGCCGCTCAGCGCGCGCTCGAGGCCGGCGTTCGCGCCGTCGAACCACTGCAGGTCCGCCCCGGCGTCCAGGCCGCACGCCTGCAGGTACCGGGTGAGGAAGCTCGTCCCCGTCCGTCCGGTCCCGGCGATGACGACGTGTGAGGAGGCCTCGGATGTCACGGCGGCTCTCAGCCCTGGGTGAGCGAGCCGACGGGGATGAGGTGCAGGCGGCTCGTGTAGAGGCTCACGCTCGAGGCGCCGCCGCCGTTCGGCGCGAACGCCTGGCAGCGCAGGTCGAGCTTCTGGCTGCCGTCGGTCGCCGTCGGCCCGCCCTGATCCGAGAGCGCGAAGCTCCAGTCCGTCGACGTCCCGCCGGCCGGGACGATGAGGTCGTGCGTGAGCTGCTGGGCGAAGCCGCCGAGCCCGGGCCCGTCGAGGCGGCACTGGACGCTCGCGCGGTCGCCAGGCTGGCCGAAGGCCTTCACGCCGCCCGTCGCGGTGGCGAGAAACGGCTGGCCGTCGGGGATCGTCACGCTGTCGACCGGGTCCGTGCGTCCGATGAGCTGGTACCCGCCACCGTTCTCCGACGTCTGGTCGTAGCGGACCGCCGGCAGGATGCCGGGCACGCACGTGGCGGCCCCCGCCAGCGTCACCGCGCGCAGCGCCTGGCCGGCCGGGCAGCCGGTCTGCAGCGCCGTCGCGAACGCGGTCGAGAACGACAGCGTCCCGGCGTCGAGCGTCAGCCCGGCGCCCGTGGCCAGGACCCCGGCGGGGCCGGCGTCCCCCTTCGGTCCGGCATCGCCCTTCGGCCCGGCCGGACCCTGCGGTCCGGCCTCACCCTGCGCGCCCGT
>CAZRLR010000385.1:0-4526 GCA_964600395.1 uncultured Conexibacter sp. | reverse complement strand
GCGACGGCCGGACGCTCGAGGTGACCTGGGACGGCCTGCCGACGGCCTACCACGGCCTCAGCGTCCCGGGCTTCCCCAACTTCTTCCTGATGTACGGCCCCAACACCTTCGGTGGGTCGGGCTCGGCCGTCTACATGCTCGAGAGCCAGGCACGCCACATCGGCGCCGCCGCGACGGCGCTGGCCACCGGCGGCGCCGACGTCATCGAGGTCCGCGAGGCGGCGTTCGCCGCGTTCGTCGCCGAGCTCCGGGCACGGCAGCGCGACACGGTCTGGGCCACGGGCGGCTGCTCCTCCTGGTACCTGGACGACGCCGGGCGGGACCCGACCAACTGGCCCGGCTACACGATCGAGTACCGCCGCCGGACCGCTCGCATCGACCCGGCGGCGTACGCCCTCAGCCCCGCGGGCGCGGGCCTCAGACCGTCTTCGTGACGCCGCTGTCGAGGCTGAAGTCCGCACCGGTCGTGCTGGCCGACAGCGGTGAGGCCAGCAGCAGCGTCAGCTGGGCGACCTCCTCGGCGGTGGCGAAGCGCCCGGTGCTGAGGTTCAGGGCGGCAGGCAGGACGTCGGCGATGAGGGTCTGCACGTCGCCCGCGCCCTGGGCGGACATCGCGACGGCGAGCGAGCCGGCGCCCTCCCACAGCGGTGTCGCGACCGGGCCGGGGGAGACCGTGTTGACGCGGACGCCCTGCGGGGCGAACTCCTCGCTGAGCGCCTTGCCGAGGTTCGTCAGGGCGGCCTTCGCCGCGCTGTAGTCCAGGACCCCGGTGAACGGCAGCCGGCCGTTGACCGACGAGACGTTGACGATCGCCCCGCCGTCGCCCTCGAGCAGCAGCGGGAGCGCGGCCCGCGTCGTGCGCACGACGGTCAGCAGGTTGAAGTCGAGCGTCCGCTGCCAGGTCGCGTCGTCGACGTCCAGGAACGAGGCGTGCGGGCCGTTGGGCGCCGGGGCGCCGACGTTGTTGACGAGCACGTCAAGCGTGCCGAACGTCTCGGCGGCGCGGGCGATGACCTCGGCGGGGGCGTCGGGGTCGGTGAAGTCGGCGACGACGTGGAGCAGACGGTCGCCGGTCAGCTCGGCGAGCTCGGAGGTGAGGGTGCGCGAGGTGGCGACGACGCGGGCGCCTTCGGCCAGCGCCCCGCGGGCGACGGCCAGGCCGATGCCCTTGGAGGCGCCGGTGACGACGACGACGCGGTCCTGCAGCTGGAGATCCATGGTGGGTGAGTCCTCTTGGTTTTGGAATGTGTGGTACAGAATGAGGGGAAAAAAAGGGGGTGCCGCTCAGGACCCGGTGGCCGGCGGCGGGCCGAGCGCCTCGAGCGCGATGGCGATCGCGTCGTCGATGAGCGCGCGGTCGCGGGTGGCCTTCGCCGTGACGCGGACGCCGTTCAGGGCGGCGACGAGGTAGCGCGCCAGGGCCTTGGGGTCGCGATCGGCGGCGAGCTCGCCGGCGTCCTGGGCGTCCTGCAGCAGGCCGAGCAGGGCGGCTTCGTTCTCGCCGATCGCGTCCCGGACGCGGCGGGCGACGACCGCGTCGTGCCCGGCGCGCTCCATGGCGGCGTTGAGCATGAAGCACCCGCGGTTCTCCGGGTCGCCCAGCGTGTCGTCGGCGAAGTGGCGGAAGAGCCGCGCGATCCGGTCGCGCGCCGTGCCGTCCCCCGCCAGGCAGCCGAGGGCGATCTCGCCCGCGGTGGCGGTGTAGTGGTCCAGGGCCTTGACGTAGAGCGCGTCCTTGGAGCCGAAGGTCGCGTACATGGACCCGCGGCTGATGCCGCAGGCGCGCGTGAGGTCGTCGACGGAGGTGCCCTCGTAGCCGTCGCGCCAGAACGTCCGCATGGCGGCGTCCACGGCGTGGTCGGGGTCGAACTCCTTCGGGCGGGCCATCTCGCGACCGAGCCTAGCAGGTTCTGGAACGATCAGTCGTCATTCGGGTGAGCGGGCGGCGTCGAGCGCCGCCACGAGCTCCTGCACGCCCGCCCGCATCCCGGCGACGGGGACCTGGGCGTACCCGAGCAGGAGCATCGGGCGCGTCGCGAAGGCCCCGGGGGTGTAGTCGCTGATCGTGCTCAGCTCGACGCGGCGGGCGGCGGCCTCGGCGCGCACGGCGACCTCGTCGTACCGCTCGTCGAGCACGACGCACACATGCAGGCCCGCGGCGATGCCCTGGACCGTCGCCGTCGGGAGCAGCTCGCCCAGCGCGTCGATGAGCGCGTCCCGCCGGGCGCGGTAGCGCAGGCGCATCTTGCGCAGATGGCGGTCCAGCTCCCCTGAGCGGATGAGCTGCGCCATCGCGTGCTGCTCGATCCGCGCGGACCCCTGGTCGGCGAGGAGCTTCTCGGTCGCGAACGCGCGCTGCAGCCGATCCGGGACGGTCATCCAGCCCAGGCGCAGCGCGGGCGCGAGCGTCTTGCTCGCGGACCCGGCGTAGAGGATGCGGTCCGGCGCCATGCCCTGCAGCGCCTTCACGGGCGCGCGGTCGTACCGGTACTCCGCGTCGTAGTCGTCCTCGATCGCGTAGGCGTCGTGTCGCTGCAGCCAGCCGATGAGCGCGCGGCGCCGCTCGGGGGCCAGGACGACCCCGGTCGGGTGCTGGTGCGCGGCGGTGACGACGACGGCGTCGGCGCCGACGTCGTCCAGCGCGTCGACGACGAGACCACCGTCGTCGACGGGGACGGCCACCGGGACGAGCCCGGCCCGCCGGGCGATGGGCGCCTGCTCGGGGGCGCTCGGGTCCTCGAGCGCGAGCCGGACGGCGCCGCGGTCGGCGAGGACCCGGCAGGCGAGGCCGAAGGCCTGCAGGTAGCCGGTGGTGACGACGACGTCGCGCGGACCGGCCGCCACGCCGCGCACGCGCCCGAGGTACTCCGCCAGCGCCGCGCGCAGGGTGTCCACCCCGCACGGGTCGCCGTAGATGAGCTCGGCGTCGGGGATCGTCGCCGTCGCCTCGCGCAGCAGCCGGCCCCACGCCTGCCGGGGGAAGGTCGACACGTCCGGGCGGCTCGGGCGGAAGTCGAAGCGCGGCACCGGGGCGGAGCGGACCTCCCGCGACGGCGGGGCGTCGGGGAGGGGCAGGACGGTCGCGGCCGCGACCCGCGGGGCCGCGCCCTGGCGCAGCACGACGTAGCCCTCCGCCGCCAGCTGCGCGTAGGCCTCGACGACGACGCGGCGCGAGACCGAGACCTGGCGCGCGAGATCGCGGGTGGACGGCAGGCGCGTGCCCGGGCGCAGGTGGCCGGCCCGCACCGCTTGGCGCACGTGCTCCTCGATCTGGGCGCTCAGCGTGGCCGGGGCGGTGCGGTCGACGGCCACGGCGAGCTCGAGCGGCCGGCTCGGCTCCCGGTCGGTCATCCCGCTGAACTGGTCCCCTCTTGCGGCCACGGACTGGATCTTCCCATGGCACCACCTGAGCGGGAACCTCTTGCCATGTCGACCTTCACCGCCACGCCGGCCACCCTCCGGCTCTTCGTCCTCTCGCTCGTGGCCCGGCTGCCGCTGGCGATGCTGGCCATCGGCGTGCTCGTCCACGTGCAGCGCACGACCGGCTCCTTCGCGGTCGCCGGCCTGGCCGGCGGGGCGCTGGCCGCGGCGCAGGGCGTCTGCGGTCCGGCGCTCGGTCGCCTGGTCGACCACCGCGGGCAGTTCGCCGTGCTGACCGCCAGCGCGATCGGCTGCGGCCTGGCGCTCCTGCTGCTGGCCTGCGCCCCGGCCGGGGGCTCGCCGGCGGTGCTCGTGGCGCTGGCCGCCTTCGTCGGGGCCGCCACGCCGCCGGTGCCGGCGTGCCTGCGGGCACTCCTGCCCGGGCTGGCGGTCGACGAGCGCGCGCTGCGCAGCGCCTACGCCGTGGACTCCACCGCCGTGGAGCTCACGTGGCTGGCCGGGCCGCCGCTCGTCCTCGGCCTCGGCGGCCTCACCTCGACCGGCGTGGCGCTCGCGGTCGCGGCCGCCACGCTGACGGTCTGCACCCTGCTGTTCGCCGCGACGCCCGCCTCACGGCGGTGGCGCCCTACGACCGTCCGGACATCGGCCGCGGCCGGCGCGCTGGGGAGCGTCCCCGTGCGGCTGCTCGTCCTCGTCCTCGCCGGCGCGGGCGTCCTCTTCGGGGCCACGGAGGTCGCGACCGCGGCCGCCGCCGACGGGGCGTCCGCCGGGCTCGGCGCCGGCCCGCTGCTCGGGCTGTGGGGGGCCGGCGGGGTGCTGGGCGGCCTCGTCGTGACCCGTCGCGGCGGCGGCGCCCGTCGCGTCGAAGGGGTCGCGGGGCTGCTGGCGGCGCTCGGCGTGGCCCACCTGCTGCTGGCGACCACCGTGGCGTCGCCCGGGATGCTCGCGGTCGGGCTGCTGCTGGCCGGCATGCTCATCGCCCCGACCTGCACGAGCGCGTACGCGCTGGTCGACAGCGTCGCGCCGGCCGGCACGACGACCGAGGCGTTCGCCTGGCTGGCGACGTCCGTGGCCATCGGCACCGCCGCCGGCGCCGCGGCCGGCGGGGTGCTCGCCGACCGCTCCCCGCAGGCGGCCTTCGTCCT
>CAZRLR010000384.1:0-4526 GCA_964600395.1 uncultured Conexibacter sp. | reverse complement strand
TCGGATGTTCGATCGGGCTGTCTACGTGCAGGTGGCTTCGCCCGGGGCATCCTGGTAGAGCTGTCCACACACACCCCCCCCGAAGTCCCCCCGTCACAAGTACCCCTCAGGAGGAAGAATGCGCAAGGTCGCACTGCTGACCGCGGTTACCGCGGTGTCGTTCGGCGCCGTCACCGTCGCCCATGCTGTTGATGTGAACCAGGGCCTGTCCGTGAAGGTCACGGGCAGCAAGGGCACGAAGGCGAAGCCGAAGAACATCAAGCTCGCCGTCGTCACGACGACGAACGCCAAGGACCCGGCGCTCGACGGCACGTACGGCACGACGAAGGCCGTCATCCACTTCGACAAGAACCTCGTGTTCAACGCGCTGGACAAGAAGCTCAAGTGGCCGAGCTGCACCGAGGCGGTCGTCAACGCGACGCCGAACGAGTCCGGCTGCCCCAAGGGCTCCCAGGTCTCCGTCAACGGGGCGGGGTCGCAGGCCAAGGCCCAGGGCGGCACCGGCGCCAGCGCCATCAAGGCCAACCCCGCGATCCGCGCCTACAACGGCGGCAACGGCGTCTTCATCCTGAAGCTCATCTCGCCCCCCGGCGAGTTCGACGCGACCGGCACGATCGTCGCCAAGGTCTCCAAGGACTCGGGCAAGTACGGCTACAAGCTGACCGTCCCGATCCCGAAGAAGTACTACGACCAGTTCGGCATCAAGATCACCCTGCAGCGCTTCGCGACGCTCGTCCAGGGCAGCTACAAGGGCAAGTCGTACATCCAGTCCGGCGGTTGCACTGGCGGCAAGTACAACTTCGGTGGCGACTTCACGTTCACCGACGGCACGAGCGAGAAGGTCACGACGACCTCCAAGTGCTGATCCCCTGAGGATCACGTAGGACCGCAGCACCGCACGGGGCGGGCCATCTGGCCCGCCCCGTCGTCGTCGGGGATGAGGACGCTCTCGTCCGTGGCTTAGCCCGCGTTGAGCGGACGCCGAATACCATGGCCCCATGACGTCCTCCCAGCGCCTGGCCCTGCTGGCTGCCGCCGCCGTCCTGCTCGTCGGGGGCTTTCTCGTGGCTCGCGGCAGCGACGAGGACACCGTGACGACCTCGCCCGGCACCCCGGCCGTGACGTCCGCGACGGCGCCCGACAGCGGCTCGACGGGCACGGCGCCGCCGACGACGACGACCCCGGCGGCGACGACCCCCGCCGCGCCCGCCGAGCCGGCCGCCCCCGTCGTCGTCGTCAGCGGCGGCAAGCCGAAGGGCGGCGTGCAGGACCTCACCTTCAAGAAGGGCGACCGCGTGCGCTTCTCGGTCAAGTCCGACGTCGCCGACGAGATCCACGTCCACGGCTACGACGTCATGAAGGACGTCAAGGCCGGTGGCCAAGTGTCGTTCAGCTTCCCGGCGAAGATCGACGGCATCTTCGAGGTCGAGCTCGAGGGCGCCGGCGTCCAGATCGCCTCGCTGAAGGTCGAGCCCTGATGCGGCGTCCGGTCCGCTCGCTCGCCGCGGGCTGCGCGGCGGCGCTGACGGCCGCCCTGCTGGTGCCGGCCGCCGCGTCCGCGCACGGGCTGGTCGGCCGCCAGGACCTGCCGATCCCGCGCTGGCTCTTCGCCTGGGCCGCGAGCGTCGTGCTCGTCGTCTCGTTCGTCGCCCTGGCGACGCTGTGGCCCAAGCCGCGCCTGGAGGCCCCGGCCGAGGGCCGTCGCCTCTTCGCGGTGCCGCGCCTGCCGGCCGAGATCGTCCTCGGTGCCTTCGGCGTCTTCGCCTTCGGCTTCGCCGTGTACGCCGGGCTGGCCGGGACGCAGACCGAGACGGCGAACCTCACGCCCACCCTGGTCTACGTCATCTTCTGGGTCGGCGTGCCGGTGCTGAGCCTCCTCTTCGGTGACGTCTTCCGCGCCGTCAACCCGTGGCGCGCGGTCGGGCGCGTCTCCGGGACGCTCGTGCAGCGCTTCGGCGGCGACAGCACCCCGGAACCGCTGGCCTATCCGGAGCGCCTGGGTCGCTGGCCGGCCGCGCTGGGCATCCTCGCCTTCGCCTGGGTGGAGCTCGTGTACTCCGCGCGCACGGACCCGAGCCAGCTGGCGATCATGATGCTCGCCTACGCGACGATCCAGCTCGTCGGCATGAGCCTCTACGGCGTGGAGGTCTGGACGGACCGCGCCGACGCGTTCGGCGTGGCGTTCGGCCTCTTCGGGCGCCTGTCGGCGCTGCACGCCGACGGTGGCGTGGTGCGGACGCGGCCGCTGCTCAGCGGCCTGCCGTCGCTGCAGGCGATCCCCGGGACCGTGGCCCTGCTCTGCGTGATGATCGGGACGACGAGCTTCGACGGGTTCTCGCAGGGCCCGATCTGGTCCAACCTCGCGCCCGACCTGCAGGACCTGTTCTCGAGCCTCGGCCTCAGCCAGGAGCACGCGCTGGAGGCGGCCTTCACCGTCGGCCTGCTCGCCGTCGTCCTCGTCATCTCCGGGCTCTACCGGCTCGGCATCGCCGGGATGCGCAGCGTCGGCGGCACGGCGAGCCCGCAGGAGCTCGGCCAGCGTTTCGTCCACACGCTCGTGCCGATCGCGCTGGCCTACGTCATCGCCCACTACGCGTCGTTGCTGCTCTACCAGGGGCAGGCGATGGCCTACCTCCTGTCGGACCCGCTCGGGGACGGCTCGAACCTGTTCGGGACGGGGGACCGCGGGATCGACTACACGTTCATCACGGCGACGGGCATCTGGTACGTCCAGGTCGGCGCGCTCGTCCTCGGGCACGTCGCCGGCCTCGTGCTCGCTCACGACCGGGCGCTCAGCCTCTATCCCAAGGCCCGCGACGCCACGCGGTCGCAGTACTGGATGCTCGCGGTCATGGTCGGCTTCACGAGCCTCGGCCTCTGGCTGCTCAGCGCGCAGAGCCAGTAGCCCGCGCCGGGGCGGCTCAGGCGCCGGCGGTCAGGCGCCTGAGGTCGTGTGCGAGGTCCTCGGGCGTGAGCTCGCTGACCGGGTAGCCCAGGCGCAGGCGGCCCTCGGCGTCGATGACGACGACCTTCGCGGAGTGGTCGAACGCCGCCTTGTCGACACCCGCCGGCCGCTTGCCCTGGCCCTGCGGCTGGATGCCGAAGAAGTCCCAGATCGGCTTCAGCTGCGCCCGCGTGCCCAGCAGGAAGTCCATCCGCCCCGTGAGCGACTGCTTGTTGAGGAAGCGCTTGGCGTTCAGCGCCGTGTCGCCGCCGGCCGGGGGCGGGTCGACGCTGATCGCCAGGGTCGGGACGTCCCGCGCCGCGCCCCCGAGCTCATCGAGCGCCAGCCGGATCTGCTGCGCCGTCACCGGGCAGGTGTCCTGGCACGTCGAGTACAGGAACGACGCGACGACCGTCCTGCCGCGCAGCGACGCGAGCGAGACGACCTTCCCGTCCTGGTCCTTCAACGAGAACGCCGGCCGCACCCCCTCCGGCGCCACCGCGCCGTAGAAGCCCGTCGGCCCCACCGCCCGCGACCCCGGCGCTTTCGCTCCCTCATCCCCACCGCTCACGAGCACGACCGCGAGCACGACCGCGACCAGGAGCAACGCGGCAGCGAGCGTCAGTTGAACCCTGGCCAGCACGCCACACAGCGTAGGACAGAGGACCCGGCGAAGGACGCCCAGCCAGCAGAGCGGCGGGAGGGTGAGCGGTATATCCCCCGCAAGCGGCGTCCGGCGGAGCGAGGGACGAGCGGAGCCGTAGCTGCGGGGGATGTACGGCTCGCCCGACCCCCGCGAGCGGTCGTGGATCCGGGCGTGGGGACCCGACCGGGTCCGACTTAGGGCTCGACCAGGCCCCGCCTGATGGCGTAGCGGACAAGCTCGACCCTGTCCCGCATCCCGAGCTTGCGCAGCAGGTTCCCCCGGTGGGACTCCACCGTCTTCTCCGACAGATGCAGAATCGCCCCGATCTCGCGGTTCGTGTGCGCCTCGGCGATGAGCTTCAGCACCTCCTGCTCACGCGGGCTGAGCGGCTCGCTGGGCCCGGACGACGGGTCCGCCAGCCAGTCGCGCACGAGTCGGCGCTGCGCCCCGTTCGTGAGGAACGGCTCGCCGCGCGCCACGGCGCGGACGGCCTCCACGAGCGCTTGGTCGGCCTCCGCCTTCAGCACGTACCCGCCGGCCCCGGCCTTCAGCGCCTCGAACAGGTAGCGCTCGTCGTCGTGCATCGACAGGATGAGGACGTCGATCTCCGGGGCCTGGAGCTTGATCTCGCGCGTCGCCTGCAGGCCCGTGAGCTTCGGCATCGACACGTCGAGGATGCAGACGTCCGGCCGCGCCTGCAGCGCGGCGCTCACGGCCTCGGCGCCGTCGCCGGCCTCCGCGACGACCTCCAGGTCCGGCTGCCGGTCCAGCAGCAGCCGCAGGCCACCCCGGACGACGCCGTGGTCGTCGGCGATGAGCAGGCGCAGGGGCGTCACGCCCAGGCCCGCCGGGCGGGACGCCCCGTCGTGGGCACGGTCCGGCCGAGCTCGAGCTCGATCGTCGTGCCGCCCCCGGGGGTGCTGAGGACGTCCAGGC
>CAZRLR010000383.1:0-4532 GCA_964600395.1 uncultured Conexibacter sp. | reverse complement strand
GCCGCCGCCTCGATGCCGCCGAGCACGCCGACGACGCCGTCGTAGCGCCCGGCGTTCAGCGTCGTGTCGAAGTGGGACCCGGTGAGGACCGCGGCGGCGCCGGGCTCGGTCCCCTCACGGCGGCCGAAGAGCGTGCCGAACGCGTCGACGCGCGTCTGCAGGCCGGCCTCCTGCATCCACGACGCGACGAGGGCGGTCGCGCGCGAGTACGTCGGGGTGAACACCTCGCGCGTGATCCCCCCGGCGGCCGGGTCGTCGTTGAGCTGCGCGAGCTGCTCGATGCGATCGTGGACGGACGAGGACGTCGATCCGGTCACGAGGCGGCCACCAGGTCTTCGGGGAGGGCAGGCGCCCGGGTCAGGGCGTGGCCGGTGGCCGCGCGCAGCGCGGCCAGGACGGCCGGGGTCGAGGAGATGGACGGGAGCTCGCCCACGCCCTTGACGCCGTAGGGGGTGTCGGGGTCGCCGAGCTCGAGGATGACCGTCGGCAGCGCGGGCGCGTCGACGATCGTCGGGATCCGGTATTCCCCGAACGAGCGCGTCTGCACGATCCCGTCCTCCACGAGCAGCGCCTCGGTGAGCGCCAGGCCGAGGCCTTGGACGCCGCCGCCGTGCAGCTGGCCCTCGAGCGCGAGCGGGTTGACCGCCCGCCCGACGTCCTGCACGCAGGCGAGCTCGACGACGCGGGCGAGGCCGAGCTCGACGTCGACGTCGACCGTCGCGCGGTGCCCGACGAAGGCGAAGCCCGCGTGCACGTCGCCGCGACCGGTCTCCGGGTCCAGGCCCTCCGTCGGCCGGTGGCGGTAGATGCGCTCGGCGCCGAGCGGTCCCGTGGCCCGCAGGACCTCGGCGAGGGTCTGGCCCGTGGGCGCCGCGGCGACGGCGGCATCGCGCTGCTCGCGGACGGCCGCGCAGGCGGCCAGCACCGCGCCGGAGACCATCCAGGTCAGGCGCGACGCGGACGCCGAGCCGGCCGACGCGATGCTCGTGTCCGCCGTCAGGACCTCGACGTCGTCGACGTCCAGCTCGGTGCGCACGACCTGCTCCTGGACCCCGAGGACGCCCTGGCCGACCTCGGACGCGGCGGTGTGCACGCGGGCATGGACCCGGTCGCCGGTGGCCAGCAGCGTCACGGACGCGGTCGTGCTGTCGTCGAAGCCCTCGGAGAAGGCGAGGTTCTTGAAGCCCAGCGCGTAGCCGACGCCGCGGCGCACGCCCTCGCCGCGGCCGGCGCCGAACGGGCCGCCGGGGTGCGCCCGGGGGTCGTCGCGGGTCGGCGGCGTGGGCGCGAGCGCCTCCAGCTCGTCGGCCAGGCGGGCGACGGGGACCGGCCCGCGGACGGCCTGCCAGGTCGGCAGCGTCCCGCCGTCCTGCAGGGCGTTGCGGCGGCGCAGCTCGAGCGGAGGCAGGCCGCAGGCGGCGGCCAGGCGGTCCATCTGCGCCTCGTAGCCGATGGCGACCTGCACGGCCCCGAAGCCGCGCATCGCCCCGTTGGGCGGGTTGTTCGTGTACGCGACGGTCGCCTCGATCGTCGCGTTCGGGACGGCGTAGGGCCCGCAGGCGACCGTCGCCGCGTTGACGATCACCGCGGTCGAGCTCGAGGCGTAGGCGCCACCGTCGAGGAGGATCCGCGCCCGGACGGCGGTGAGGCGCCCGTCGGGGCCGGCGGCGTGCTCGTAGCGCAGCTGCGCGGGGTGGCGGTGGACGTGGCCGAGGAACGACTCGGCCCGGCGGTAGGCCATCGCGACCGGGCGCCCGGTGCGCAGCGCCAGCAGGCAGGCGTGCAGCTGCATCGACAGGTCCTCGCGCGCGCCGAACGCGCCGCCGACCCCACCGAGGACGAGGCGCACCCGATCGGGCGCCAGGCCGAGGCCGGCGGCGACCTGGTCGCGGTCGACGTGCAGCCACTGCGTCGCGATGTGCAGCGTCACGCCGCCGTCGCCGTCGGGGATCGCGAGGCCGGACTCGGGGCCGAGGAACGCCTGGTCCTGCGTCCCGACCTCGTAGGACCCGGTGACGACGTGCTCGGCCTGCGCGAAGGCCGCGTCCGCGTCGCCGCGGACGATCCGGACGGTCCGCAGGTCGTTGTCGCGGCCGGCGTGGACGGGCCGGGCGCCCGGGGCCAGCGCCTCCGGGACGGTCGTCACCGGGACGCCGACGTCGTAGGTCACCTCGATGAGCGCGGCCGCACGGTGGGCGAGCGCCGGCGTGTCGGCCGCGACGATCGCCACGGGCTCGCCGTGGTGGCGCACGACGTCCCGCGCGAGCACGGGTTGGTCGGGCAGGACGACGCCGACGAGCCCCTGGTTGGGGAGGTCGACCGCGGTCAGGACGGCGTGCACGCCCGGCAGCGCCCGGGCCGCGGCGACGTCCACCGCGACGATCCGCGCGGCGGGGTGCGGGCTGCGGACGGTCGCGCCGGCGAGCATCCCCTCCACCCGCAGGTCCGAGGAGTAGGCGAAGCCGCCGGTGACCTTGGCCGGCCCGTCGCTGCGGGTCGGGCGCTCGCCGACGCGGCCGCTCACGCCGGGCCGCCCATCCGCCGTGCGGCGTGCCCGAGCTGCGTCGCGAGCGTCACGGGGTCCGCGGTGCGCAGCTCGCCGTCCTCCACGACGACCCGGCCGCCGACGAGCAGCAGGTCGACGGGACGCGTCGGGCCGAGGACGAGGGCGGCGACCGGGTCGGCGATCCCGGCCTGGCCCAGGCCGTCCAGCGACCACAGGGCGACGTCGGCCAGCGCGCCGACCGAGAGGTGGCCGAGCTCGTCCTCGCGGCCGAGGCAGCGCGCGCCCTGGCGGGTGGCGAGCTCCAGGGCGTCGCGCACACCGAGCGCCCGCGGGCCGGCGGCGGCGCGGGCGAGGACGAGCGCGGACTGCAGCTCGGCGGCCAGCTCGCCGGCCTCGTTGGACGCCGCGCCGTCGACCCCGAGGCCGACGGGCGCACCGGCGGCCAGCAGCGCCGGGACGGGCGCGATGCCGGCGCCCAGGCGGCCGTTGGAGGTCGGGCAGTGCGCGACGCCGGTGCCGGTCGCGCCCATCCGGGCGACCTCGTCGCCGTCCAGGTGCACGCAGTGCGCGAGCCACACGTCGACCCCCACCCAGCCGTGCTCCTCGACGTACTGCAGCGGGCGCACGCCGAAGCGCTGCAGGCAGAAGTCCTCCTCGTCGAGCGTCTCGGCGAGGTGGGTGTGCAGGCGCACGCCGCGCGTCCGCGCGAGCTCGGCGGTCTCGCGCAGCAGGCGCGGCGTGACCGAGAACGGCGACGTCGGCGCCAGCGCCACGCGGACCATCGCGCCGGGGGCGGGGTCGTGGAAGCGGTCGATCGCGTCGGCGCTGGCCTGCAGGATCGCGTCGATGTCCTCGACGAGCGAGTCCGGCGGCAGGCCGCCGTCGCTGACCCCGAGGTCCATCGCACCACGACACGGGTGGAAGCGCAGCCCGATCGCCGCGGCGGCGGCGATCTCCACGCCGAGCAGGTCCTCGATGTCGCGGGGGAAGATGTAGTGGTGGTCGGTCGTCGTCGTGCAGCCCGAGGTCGCCAGCGCGGCGACGCCCGCGCGCACGGCGGCGTCCAGGACCTCGGCGTCCAGACGGGCCCAGACGGGGTACAGCGCCTGCAGCCACTCGAAGAGCGTGCCGTCCAGGACGTGGCCGCGCGTGGACCACTGGTAGAGGTGGTGATGGGAGTTGATCAGGCCCGGTGTCGCCAGGCGCCCGCGGGCGTCGATGATCCGCGTGGCCTGCGTGGTCCACCGCTCGGGCGCGGGCCCGGCGCCGACGGCGACGAGGCGGTCGCCCCGGCAGACGAGGTGCCCGTCGGCGAACTCGCGGCGCGTGGCGTCGACAGTCGCGATCGCGCAGCCCTGCACGACGGTGACGCGCGTCATGCGGTGCCTTCCCGGGCGGCGTGCCGGACCGCCTCGATGATCTTCTCGTAGCCCGTGCAGCGGCAGAGGTTGCCGGCCAGGCCTTCGCGGATGTCGTCCTCGCTCGGGTCCGGGACGCGCCGCAGCAGGTCCCGGGCGGCGACGAGCAGACCGGGCGTGCAGAAGCCGCACTGCACCGCGCCGTGGGCGAGGAAGGCGGCCTGCAGCGGGTGCAGGGTGCCGTCGCCGGCGGCGAGGCTCGCGACGGTCTGCACCGCGCAGCCGCGAGCCTGCAGCGCCGGGACGAGGCAGGCGCAGGCCAGCTCGCCGTCGATCGTGACGGTGCACGAGCCGCACTCGCCCTGCTCGCAGGCGTTCTTGGTGGCCGTCAGCCCGAGGTCGTCGCGCAGGACGCGCAGCAGGCTCTCCCCCGCGCGGTCGTCCGCGACGGCGTGGACCGTGCCGTCGACGTTCAGCTCCACGCCGGCAGCTCCTCCCACGCGCACGCCAGCGCCCGGCGGGCCAGGACGGCGCCCGCGTGCCGGCGGTAGGCGGCCGAGCCGCGCGCGTCCGCCAGCCCTGGCAGCGCGTCGTGCACGAGCTCGCCGACGCGCACGAGCCGGTCGTCGTCCAGCCCTGGCCCTCGATGCCGAGCTCGACGGTCTGCG
>CAZRLR010000382.1:0-4532 GCA_964600395.1 uncultured Conexibacter sp. | reverse complement strand
TGCGCGAGCACGACTACACGACGCTCTTCAAGCTCGAGCACATGCTCAAGGACGTGCGCCTGTGCCTCGAGGAGACGGAGGCCGCCGGCGTGCCGTTCCCCGCGGCCGCCGCCGCGCGTGAGGTCCTCGTCGCCGCGATGGGCCGCGGCCTGGGCGACGCGGACTTAGCGGCGATGCTCGAGCCGCTGGAGGGGTCCGCCGGGGTGCGGCTCTGATGGACTTCCAGGCGGTGGCGGACGCCATCGAGGGCGTCCCCTTCATCGACCGCTGGCACGGGCGGGCGCTCTACGACCACGTCCGCCAGAGCGGCGCGCGGGACGTGCTGGAGCTCGGCACCGCCCACGGCGCCTCGGTCTCCTACCTCGCCGCGGCGGTCGCCGCCAACGGCGGGGGGACGGTCACGACCGTCGACCGCTACCACTTCCAGAGCCCGGCGCCGGAGGAGACGCTGGCCCGCGCCGGCCTGCTCGACGCGGTCGACCTGGTCCGCATCGAGCACAGCTCCTACAGCTGGTGGCTGAAGCACGAGGTCCAGCGCCACAGCGACGCGGCGGGCAACTGCGACGCGCAGTACGACTTGTGCCTGCTGGACGGCTCGCACGACTGGCACATCGACGGGCTGTCGGTCCTGCTCGTCGAACGCCTCCTGCGCCCCGGGGCCTGGCTCGCGCTCGACGACCTGGACTGGAGCTACGCCCGCAGCGCGGTGGAGCGGCCGCCGAACCTCTCGGCGGAGGAGATCGCGACGCCGCACGTCCAGGAGATCTTCGACGTCCTCCTCAGGCCGCATCCGTCGTTTACACAGTTCCGCGTCGATCACGGCACCTGGGGCTGGGCGCAGAAGGCGCCAGGAGCCCCCCGTCGCCTGACGATCGAGTCAGCGCACGTGCAGCGCCCGATCCTCGTGCAGCGCGTCGTCCGGGCGGCCCGTCGCGGCCGGGCGGCCGTCCGCCGCCGGCTCGGGGGATCACCCGACGGTCCAACGTCCGGTTGACCCGATTGTCCGCGCAGTCGAGCGGCAACGCGCCATCCGATCACAAGCCAATTGTGCGAATTTGCAGGGAAAGTTGGGGATCCGCACGGGTCTTTGCAACAATGTGACAGGTCCGGCGCCCGCGACTGCCACTTCCGTCGCCGCCTGCCGGACGTTCTGTCTCCTAACACAGCGACTTCGTATGCCAATTGCTTTCAAGGAATGGGCTGTAACCGTTCGCGCGCTCGCCGAGGGCGAGCAGCTGGTCACGCTCCGCAAGGGTGGCATCCGCGAGGATGGCAAGCACTTCGAGCTGTCCCACGACCGGTTCTTCCTGTATCCGACCTTCGACCACCAGCGCAACGACCTCGTGCGGGCCTCCCACATGCCCGAGATGCGTCGCGCGCTCGAAGAGGGCGTTTGGCCTGACGGCGAGCCCCCCGCCCACGCGCTGACGCGCGACGGCGGCATCGCGCAGCCCGACCGCGTCCGGGTCCGTGCCTGGGCCGAGGTCGCCGGCCACTTCACGGTGAGCGACCCGCGCATCGTGTCCGACCTCTCCCCGTACTACGTGTGGACCACGGACTACGCCGAGAAGCGCCTCTCGTGGAAGCGTCGCGACCCCCTGCACGTCCTGCTGCTGCGCACGTACCGCATCCCGCGCCCGGTCACCGTCAAGGTCCGCGACGAGTTCGGCGGCTGCAAGTCGTGGCTCGAGATCACCCGCGACCTGCCGTTCGAGGGCACGCCCGTGCTCAACGACGACGAGTTCGCCGGCGCCGCGTCGGCCATCCAGGCCATCTGCGAGGGCGCGAACATCCCCTCGCTGGTCTGAGGCTCATCGGCCCTCGGGGCCGATGACCGTGCGGGTATGGCCCTGGCGGCCGTACCCGCACCCGTGGTTCACCTTGCCGCCCTCCCCTCCGATCCCCAGCCGCGCGCCGTGAGCGCCTGGGAGGAGACACGGTCCCCGCACTTCGCCGCCCGCCACGACGAGGCGGACTTCGACGACGTCGTCGGCGTGCTGGAGCTGCTGGAAGGCGCACGCGAGCGCCTCGCCCAGACCTTCCCCGCGGTCCCCGGGACCGTGAGCGTCGTGCTGCACGGCTCCCGGGCGCAGCTCTACGCCGCCCGGCCCGAGCTCGCCCTCGTCGTGCGCCTGACCGCGCCCGCCGCGCGTCGCTACCTCACGGGCTGGCCGACGAGCGAGGGCATGCACCTGCTCGCGACGCGTCACCTGGCGGCCCGGGCGTCCAACGTCCCCGGCTCCCGCGAGATGGCGCTGCTGGCCCCGGCCGCCCTCTACGCGCAGCTCGTGGTCGGGCACAACAACCCCGGGCTGCCGCCGCCGTTCGGGCCCGGGTCGCTGCAGCGGGTCCTGCGTTGGTCGTGGCTGTGGACCGGGGCGGGACAGTACTTCGGTGGGCAGACCGTGCACGCCCGGCCCGCCGTCGCACGACGCCTGCGTGAGGGCGGCGAGCCGTCGTTCCCGCCGTCCACCCGCGACGCGTTGCTCCTCGGAGGCTCGGTCCTGGACCTGCTGGCGAACGAGCGTGGCGAGCAGGCCGTCGTGGACCTCGTGTGCGCGCGGCCCGAGGGCCGTCCGGACCGCGTGCTCGAACGAGCCTTCGGCCAGCCGCTGGTCCACGTCGGCGGCCGCTGGCGCGCGCACCTGGCGCGCGTGGCCGGTCAGCAGTAGGTCCGCCGCCTGCCCCCGGCGCTCAGCCGACGAGCAGCGTCCCGACCCAGAGGATCAGGGCGACGACCACGAGCGCGGCCAGGAGGCCGGCCAGGATGCGTGCCGGCCGGTCCACGACGGCACCGCCGCCCACCCGGCCGGGCTGGATGTCGGCCTGCAGCAGCACTTCCCGGGCGACGAGCGCCCCGCCGGCGGGGACGAGGATGTCCCGCGGCCCGGCGGCGAGCATGTCCGGCACGTCGAAGCCGCGCGAGCGCTTGAGCATCGACGGGACGCCCTCCTCGAGCAGCAGGGACTGGATGAGCTCGGCCTCCGCGAGGTTCTGGGCCGCCGCGACGTGGACGAGGTCACCGTCGAGGTACTGCTTCTTGACCTTGCGCGCGGTGGCCTGCGACGGCGACACCTCGGCGTCGTCGCCGGTCTGCCCGGCGTAGACGAGCGGCATGCCGCAATCGGGGCAGAAGCGCTCGTCGAGGCCGTGGGGCGTGGCGCACCGCGGGCAGACGAGGGGCTCGGAGGCGCCCCGCATCAGGCCTCGAGGACCTCCACGGGCACCTCGGTCACGACGCCCTGCTCGGAGATGAGCCAGCTCTGGACGGTGACCTCGCCCTTCGTCCCGACGATGAGCCACTCCACCCCCGGCCAGTTGACCCCGAAGTTCACATCCGTCTGCGACGGGACGGGGGCCGAGCGCGTGTGGGAGTGGTAGATGACCATGTCGCAGCCGGCGTCGTCGATGGCCAGGTACGTCGTCCGCAGCACCGCCGGGTCGATCTCGAAGCTGAACGGGCTCGGCTTCGCGTTCTCGAGCTCGTAGACCGTCTCCACGACGCCGTCCCGGACGGCCAGCATGCCGCAGCACTCGTCCGGGGCCTCGCGGAGGGCGTGGTCGATGACGACCTGGAGCTTGGACTGGTCGATCTTCACCAGACGAACTTAGCGAAGGGCCTGGTGGTCCTGCGACGGGGGATCGACGCGGCGATCCCCCGTGGGGCACGTCAGATGCGGGCGTCCTCGGACTTCAGGGCGGGGCGCTCGTCGCGGTCGTCGTCGGAGCCGCCGGAGACGGCTTCCTTGAACTCGCGCATGCCCTTGCCGACGGACTTCCCGACCTCGGGCAGCTTCTTGGGGCCCAGGACGATGAGGGCGATGGCGAGCACGATGATGAGCTCCATGGGGCCGATGTTCGGCATTCAGGTCACGACCTTCTGATGGTGTTGGGACGGGCGGGTTCTCGGGTGCCCCGGACGGCTGGGGCGGTGGGTCTCACTGTGGTTAACGCAAACTGTGCCAGATCGGGTCACCACCAGATCGTCGAATCGAGGTTGGCCACCTCGTCGACGGGCAGCGTGTAGACGCCGGAGGACAGGTACTTCCAGCCGTCGTCGCAGACGATGAAGACGATGTTGCCCTCGTCCATCTCGTTCGCCATGCGCACGGCGATCGAGGCGATCGCGCCGCTGGAGACGCCCGCGAAGAGCCCCTCCTCGTCGAGCAGGCGGCGGGTCCAGACGATCGCGTCGTGGTTCGTCACGAAGATCTTGCGGTCCAGGACGCTCAGGTCGATGATCGGCGGGATGAAGCCGTCGTCGAGCGAGCGCAGCCCCTGGACGGGCTCGCCCTGCATCGGCTCGGCCGCGACGATCTTCACGCGGTCGCCGAGCTCCTCCTTGAAGCGCCGGGCGTTGCCCATCAGCGTGCCGCCCGTGCCCAGCCCGGCGACGAACGCGTCGACCTGGCCGTCGAGCTCCTCGAGGATCTCCGGCGCCGTGCCGTCGTAGTGGGCGCGGGGGTTGGCCGGGTTCCCGTACTGGTAGGGCATGTAGTACGACGCGTCCGCGGCGGCCATCTCCAGCGCCA
>CAZRLR010000381.1:0-4536 GCA_964600395.1 uncultured Conexibacter sp. | reverse complement strand
GCCCCAGACGGGCACGCCGTAGAGGATCGCGAAGAGGTTCATCGCGGAGGCCAGGTGGGGCTCGACGGCGAGCTTGGCGTCGGTGCCGAGCAGGCCGGCGGCGGTGATCGACTGACCGAGGGGGCCCAGGACGATCCACAGCGTGGGGACGCGCGGGGTGCCGGAGGAGCCGTGATGGGCCAGCCGGCTCCAGATCATCGTGATGACGATCAGCGACGCGAGGAGGCTCAGGCCGAACATCGCGTAGCAGCCGTATAACAGCGTCGTGCGCGCAGCGCCCGCGGCGACGTGCGGGACGAGCAGCGCCCCGGTGGCCGCAGACACCATCGGCGGCACGACCGGCATCAGCCAGCCACCGAACGCGCCGTCGTGCTGCACCTCGTGGCGGGTGAAGAGCAGGAACGGCACCCAGACCGCGGTGAACAGCCCACCGATGGTGCCGGTCGTCCACAGGACCCAGTCGAGGTCGACCGCGGCACGCAGGCCGATGATGCTCTTGCCGATCAGCACCGCCCCGGCGCCGACCGTCATCAGCGCCATCGGGGGGGCACCGAAGAACTGGGCCATGGTGGGATCGGCGGCGTGGCTGCGCGCGTTGCCGGGGTAGCGGCGCCAGTGCATCACGACCGCGGCGGTCACTGCGAGGAGCAGGAACGCCGCGGCGATCCAGACGACCTGCGCGAAGACGTGCAGCTGCGCGGAGACCATCGGCAGCGTCGCGGCGGCCGTGGCGATGATGCCGGTCCCCATGACCGACGCGTACCAGTTGGGTCCCACGTGCTCGAGGGTCGGGCGCAGGTGCCGCCAGGAGGGGGGTTGCGTGGCCGCGGGAGGCGGCGGGTTGGTGGTGAGCGCATCGACAGGCATCACTCCATCCTGCAGGCAGGCGGTCCGCCGATCCAGTCGACCTGGGCTCACATGCATTCCGCTGTGGAATGCGTAGGCTTCGCCGCGTGACTCCAGGGACCTCGTCTGCGACCCCGCTGGCCGCGACGGAGCTCGCGGCGTTCGTGGCGGCGGTCGAGGCCGGCAGCGTGGGCGGTGCGGCGGACACGCTGCAGCTGACGCAGTCGGCGGTGACGAAACGCCTGCAAGCCCTCGAGCGCCGGACCGGGGGCCGTCTGCTCGAGCGCGGCCGCTTCGGCGTGCGCCCTACCGACCTGGGCCGCGCCGTCTACCCAGCGGCCAAACGGGCGCTTACGGCGCTTGACGAGGTCACGGCGGCCGTCGAACGCTCGCAGGCGGGAGGCGGGGTGGACCTCAAGCTGAGCGCGAGCTACACGATCGGGGAGTACCTGCTCCCCGGGTGGCTGGCGACGTTCCGCCAACTCCGTCCGGAGATCCACCCGCAGCTGGAAGTCGTCAACTCCCCCGCGGCGCTGGACGCCCTGCGCGAGCAGCGCAGCGACATCGCCTTCGTCGAAGGACTCGACTCGGTCGACGGGCTCGAGGCCCTCACCATCGCCCGCGATGAGCTGGCCGTGGTCGTCGCGGCCGATCACCGCTGGGCGCGCCGCCGCGCCGTGCGGCTCGCCGACCTGTCCGGTGAGCCCTATCTGACGCGCGAGGCGGCGTCGGGGACGCGCGCGGTCGCGGCCGCTGCGCTCGCCGAGGGCGGCGTCATCCTCGTCCCGTCGCTCCAAGCTGCCAGCCTGCAGAGCCTCAAGCGCGCGCTGACCGGCGGCGGCTTCACCCTGATCTCCCGGCTGACCATCGACGCCGAGCAGCGCGACGGGACGCTCGCCGCGCTCCCGATACGCGGCGTCGACCTGACGCGGGAGTTGCGAGCCGTCCGCCGGCGTCGGCCCGCGGCTGTCGGTGGCGCACGCGCATTCTGGCGCTGGCTGTCCGAACAGCCTCGGTGAAGCCCTGCCCGTCGGCCGCAGGACGTCGTGATTCCTGGCGATTCCTCAGCGCAGCGAACGCGGAGCGGCGGAGCGCGCGACGCACGTGCGGTAGGTCCGCACGCTCGTGACCGTCTTTCCGGCGCGGGTGCGCCCGACGATGCGGACCCGGTAAGAGCCGCGCGGCAACCCGCGCAGGACGATCCTCGCCCGGAGCCGCGCGCCGCGAACGGTGATGGCCTTGCGGCCGGCCACGGTGATGGTGGCCGAGCGCAGCGTGCGCGCCAGGTGGATCGTGAAGGCGCGACGGCTCGTGCACCGCTTGGCGGGGGTGGAGGCGGGGAGTCCGAGCGACGGGCCAGTGGAGACGCGCTGCGCGCGGCACGGTCGGTCGGCCCCTGCCGGCAGGTAGCTCGTGACGGGGAAGGTGTCGCCCATCGTGCGGACCTCGTCGCCGGGCGTCGCCCGCTGGATGGACTGCGCGAAGGCGGGGTCCGGCAGCATGTGGCGCAGGATCAGCACCGCCGAGGCGGCGGGCCCCTGCGGAAGCCAGGTGTAGCCGCAGTCGCTGGTGGCCCAGCGCGGGCGCGAGGCGGTGCTGGAGACGACGTACTCCGCGAAGCCGTCGGCACCGATGGCCGTCTGGTCGTCGGTGGCGCAGGCGATGAAGCGCTGGCTCGGCGCGTCGTTGGTGCACATGGAGAAGTACCGCAGCTGCGCCGCCGGCATCACCGGCGTCCCCGCGCGCGTGTCGGGGGTCGACGGCGCACGGAACCGGGTGACGGACACTTCGCCGAAGGAGCGGTTGACTGCGGTGAAGACGTAGGAGTTGTGGATGTTCGACAGGAACGCCCCGCTGCCGCCGACGGGCTCGGCGGCACTGGCCGGCTGGGTGAAGACGTCGAGGAACGGGCTGTCGGTGATGTTGCGGTTGAGCGCCTGGACCAGGTTCTTGAACTTGACCCAGTGCACCGGGTTGTTCCCTTGGAGGCTGGCGCCGGCCGGTAGCGGCGGTCCTGAGGCGGCCTTGATCGCCTCGTTGGGGCCGGCCACGGCGGGCTTGCTCAGGGCTGCGCACGCCGACTGCGCGGGCCGAGTGTCGCTGCCGCTCGGCTCGAGCGTGACGGTCGGCAGGCCGACCCCGCCCGTCTCGTCGCGACCGGTGTCCGGGATGTAGACGCGGAAGATGAACGTCCCGTTCTCGTTCGGCAACGGCGTCTGCCCCGTTCCGGTGTACAGCGTGTTCGGGGCGCGCACGTCAGGCTTTGGACCGAAGTCCACCCACGCCGTGTACCCGCGCTCGGGGTCATCACGCCGCGCCCCCGCCACGAACGGGTTGACCGCGCCGGCGTCGGGCTGGATCTCGACGTCCGCGAGCGCGTCGAGCGGGCGCTGAGCCTGGTCGTAGACGTTGAAGGAGAAGTACCGCGAGTGCGGGTACTGACCCGTGATCCTCAGGCGGGTGCCCGGCAGGGCCTGGTAGGCGCCGATGAAGTAGATCGCCGCCTCGTCCGGATAGGCGGCGTTGACCGTCGCCGGGTCGGTCTTGGTGAGCGGCAGCACGCACGTCGTGTCGATGCCCTGAGCGCGCACCCCTGGCGCTGCAAGGCCCATGACCACCAGCGCGCCGAGCGCGCACCTCATCGTCCTGCCCATGACCCTGTCTCCCTTGTCCTGCGATGGCGTCCCGGGACGGTAGCAGACAGATGGAACGAACACGTCATCTGTGCCGTTCGGTGCACACGGGCCGAACGTACCGGTAGCATCGACGTGTGGATCAGGTCATCGAGCGCCCCACCCGTGCCCACGCGCTGCGCGTCGCCACGGAGCTCTTCGTGTCCGGGCAGCGTGTGGACATGACCACCCTCAGCCGCGCGTTGGGCATCGGCCGGACGACGCTGCATCGCTGGGTCGGCGATCGCGAGCAGCTCCTCGGCGAGGTCCTGGCGAACCTGACCGACGACACGTGGGACGTGGTGGCGGGGCAGGCGGCCGGTGAAGGCGCCGAGCGTGCGATCGACACGATCCGGCGCTTCATGGAGGCCACGGCTGCCTTCGTGCCGCTGCGCACGTTCGCCGAGCGCGAGAGCCAGCTCGCCCTCCGTGTCCTGTGCTCCCCCGACAGCCCCGTGCCGGTGCGCATCGGCCAGGGCATCCGCCGCGCCTTCGCGGCGAACGTCCCGGCCGGGGACATCCCGGGCCCCGAACTGCTCGACGTGATGGTCCAGGTCGGGACGACGCTCGAATGGACGCCGATCGTGATCGGCGAGCCCCCGGCCATCCCGAGGGCGGTCGAGATGCTCCGCTGGCTCGTGGCCGACCGCTGAGCGCGGCGACGGGGCAGCCGTGGCCGTGACCAGCGCGGTTCGAAGACGTCAGCCGGCCCGGAGGGACGGACCCGGCGTCGGTCGCAACGACGGCCGACAGCCGATCGTGTCGCTACGTCCGGTCGATCCTCGCCAGCGGATCACCTCGTCGGTGAGGAGGTCGCTTCGCCGAGCAATCCGGGAGAGCCTGCGAGCTCAATCCTCGTTGCGAGGTCCGCTATCTGGGCTGACGAGAGCGCGCAATGGGGCCGTGCGGGGCGCGAGGACGACTTTCCCATTTACTACCCCACAGGCTCTCGCGGGCTTCTAAAATGGCTCAAGCAAGCCGTTTTTGACCCGGTTCGCGTTCGTCTCGAAAACCGTTG
>CAZRLR010000380.1:0-4550 GCA_964600395.1 uncultured Conexibacter sp. | reverse complement strand
CCCTCGATCGAGAACTGCTTCTGCCCCAGGTAGGCCTTGTGCATGAAGCGCTCGAGCGCGTCGACCTCGATGAGCCGCTTGAGCAGCGCGAGCTGCTCGTCGTGCGTCAGCGGGTTGCGGAAGGCGCCGGACTCGATCCGCTCGCGCAGCCAGACGCGCTGACGGTGGCTGGCGATGTGCTCGATCTCGTAGGCGATCGTCCCGCAGTACGTGTCCCGCAGGTGCGGCAGCGCGTCGGCCAGCGTCGCGCCGGGGACGTGCATCCGCAGGATCTTCGCGGGGATGCGCGCCATGAGCTCGGGGGTCAGGCCGAGCGGCTCGGGGCTCAGCGCCGGATCGCCCTCGGGCTCGGAGCCCAGCGGATCCAGGCGCGCGGCCAGGTGGCCGTGCGTGCGGTGGGCCTTGACGAGCGAGACCGCCGCCTGGACGGCCTGCAGCAGGTCCTCGTCCACCGCGCCGCTGACGCCGACCCCCGTGGCGGGCGCCACGGCGGGCGCAGCCGTCGCGACGGGCGGCCGGGGGGCGTCCCCGAGCGGCGCCTGCAGCGAGGTGAAGACCGCCTCGTAGAAGCCGTGCTCGCCCTGCAGGTACTCCTCGACCGTCTTGAGGAACTGGCCGGACTCCGCGCCCTGGATGATGCGGTGGTCGTAGGTCGAGGTCATCGTCATGACCTTCTCGGCGCCGATCGCGGCGCCGATGTTGCCCAGCCCGACGGGGTAGGCGATCGAGCCGGTGGCGATGATCGTGCCCTGGCCCGTCATGAGGCGCGGGACGGAGGCGATCGTGCCGATGCCGCCCGGGTTCGTCAGCGAGACGTTGGCGCCCTGCAGGTCGTCCGCGGTCAGCGTGTTCGTGCGGGCCTTCTCGATGAGCGCGTCGAAGGCGGCCTTGAACTCGGTGAACGACTTGCGGCCCGCGTCGAGGATGACGGGCACCATCAGGGTGCGCTCGCCCTTCTTGTTCGTGACGTCCACGGCGATGCCGAGGTTCACGGCGCCGTCGTCGACGCGGTGGGGCTTGCCGTCGACCTCGGCGAAGTGGTGCGCCATGACCGGCATGTCGTTCGTGGCGGCCAGCGCGATGGCGTAAGCGATGAGGTGGGTGAAGGAGACCTTCTGGCCGGCGGCCTTCAGCTCCTTGCGGCGGCCGTCCATCTGCGTGACGGTGATGGTCCGGAACGAGGTCGCCGTCGGGATCGCCCGCGACTCGTCCATGTACCGCGCGAGCATCGCCGCGGCGCCCTTGATGGGCTTGGAGCTGCCGGAGGCCGGGGCCGCGGCGGCCGGGCTCGCGCCGTTGGCCGAGGCGCCGTTCGTCGACCCGTTGGCCTTGGCGTCCAGGACGTCGGACTTCGTGATGCGGCCCTGCGGCCCGCTGCCCGCGACGGCGGACAGGTCCACGCCCTGGGCGGCGGCGACGCGCGCGGCGACGGGGGAGGCCTTGACGCCGTCCGGCGTGCCCGCGGCGCCGTTGCCGGCGGCCGGGGTCGACGGGGTCGCCGCGGGGGCGGACGCGGAGGCGCCGTTGCCGCCGGCGGGGCTCGCGGGCTTGGCCGCGCCCTCGCCGACCTGCAGGCGGGCGATGGTCTGCCCGACGGTGACGGTCTCGCCCTCCTCGGCGAGCAGCTCGGTGATCGTGCCGGCGGCCGGGGCGGGCAGCTCGACGTCGACCTTGTCCGTGGAGATCTCGACGATCGTCTGGTCGGCCTCGACGGTGTCGCCGACCTTCACGTGCCATTCGAGGATGTCGCCCTCGGTGACGGACTCGCCGGCGCCCGGGGTCACGATGTCGAGGATCTCGCCGGTGCCCGCGGCGGACGGGGAGTCCTGCGCCGCGTCCTGGTCGGCCTCGGTCTGCTCGGGGGCGTAGTTGCCGTCGCCCTCGGCGTCCTGGTTGCCGGTGGCGGGGACGGGGGCGTCCGGCTGGGCCGGGGCGTCGCCGTCGTCGGGCTGGATTTCGGCGAGGAGCTGGCCGACGGTGATCGTCTCGCCCTCCTCGGCGTGGAGCTTCACGATCGTCCCGGCGGCCGGGGAGGGGACCTCGACGTCGACCTTGTCGGTCGAGATCTCGACCAGCGTCTGGTCGAGCGTGACGCGATCCCCCTCCTTCACGTGCCATTCGAGGATTTCGCCCTCGGTGACCGACTCGCCCGCACCGGGCGCGACCACCTGAATCGTCGTGTTAATCGCCATAAGTGTCTAGCTGACGACTCTAGCGCGACGGGTGCTCCGGCGACGCGCCGTGACGGCAACGTTTCACGGCGCTGACACAGGACCTCCGGCGGCCGCTCCGGCCCGCTCCTGGCGGACGAATTCGTCCCGGAGTCGTGCGCGGTCAGGCGGGCTTCCCCGCCCGCTCCTGTCGCACGAACTCCGCTGAGCCGATAAAGGGTCCGACGGCCCCCAGGACCGCCACCGCGACGGCCAGGCGGATGTTCACGATCCGGGCCTTCAGCCCGGCGATCATGAGGCCGCACATGGCGAACCAGCCCAGGCCGTGGGCGAGGCCGAAGACGAACTCGACGGGGTGCAGCCCGGGGACGATCCAGGCGACGAGCAGGACGAGGTAGACCGTGGAGTGGGTGAAGGACGCCCACTTCAGGCGCTGCCAGGTGAGCACGGTCCTCAGCCGCCGGCGGCGAGCAGCTGCGCCATGTGCCGCAGCGGGGCGTCGGCCTCGGCCGGCCAGGCGTCGACGTCGGCGGGCCACCACGCGAACTCGTCGTGCTCACGGTCCATGACGATGTCCGCCTCGACGCCCTCGGCCAGCCAGGCCTGTCCGACGAACATGACCATCTGGTGGGGCAGGCGGACGAGGGCCTCCCCGCGCACGCGCTCGGGGGCGACCGCCCACTCCTCCCGCAGTTCGCGCACGAGCGTGTCGGCGGGCGACTCCCCGACGTCGACGGCCCCGCCGGCCCCGAGCGCCCAGCGCCCGGGCCAGGACGACAGCCACGCCGCGCGACGGCCGGCGAGCCAGCGGCCCGAGGCGTCCCGCACGATGCACAGCGACGCCATCGAGGAGGAGGCGTCCCCCTCCACCAGGCGCAGGCCCCAGCGGATCGGCTGCAGCTGCATCGACAGCTCGCCGGCGTCGGTGACCGACCAGTCGACCAGGCGGGCGGCCAGGCCGTCGTGGCTCGGGGAGCCGCGGTCGGCGAGGGCCTGGATGGCGGCGTCCGCGGCGTCGGTCGCCGCGGTGGGTGCGTCGAAGTGGTCCGTGTCCCACACGGCGTGGATCTGCTCCATCGCCCAGGGACCGCGCGCCAGGATGCCGGGGGCCGTGCTCATCGCTCTGGTCATGCTACGGACCCCGGGCGGTCCGGGATCGGCCACCCGTGCCGTCGTCCGCATGCGGCAAGCTGCGCGGATGCCGTCGCCCGCCAGCACCTTCGCCGCCCATGCCGCCCGCGGCGAGCTCGCCTTTCCCGTGGACCCCAGCGGCCTGCCGCTGTGGCCGCCGCAGGTCCGCGGCGCCGGCTGGCGGGTGAGCGACGGGCTCGGGACGGTCTACGCGACGACGACCGTCCGCCGCGCCGGGGAGGACCCGTACGACCTGTCGCTCGTCGACCTCGACGAGGGCGTGCGCCTCATGAGCCGCATCGTCGGCGTCGCGCCCGACGACGTGCGGATCGGGATGCGCGTGCGCCTGGCCTGGGACGGCGAGGTGCCCGTCTTCGCCCCCGAACCGGCCTAACGCGGTGACCCGCTCGCCGTCCGCCCGGGCGCGGGTCGCGATCGCCGGGGCGGCGGAGTCCGACCTCGGCCTCGTCGCCCCCGGCCTCACGCCGGCCGACCTCATGGCGCAGGCCTCGCTGCGCGCCCTGGAGGACTGCGGGCTGACGCTCGCCGACGTCGACGGCGTGTGGGCCGCCTCCACGCAGCTGCCGTGGGCGTCGCTCAACCTCGCCGAGGCCCTCGGGATCCACCCGCGCACGAGCGGCTCCACGATGCTCGGCGGCGCCTCGCCCCTCGCGCACCTCGCCCACGCGCGGGCCGCCATCACCGCGGGCGACTGCGAGGTCGCGCTCATCGCCTACGGCTCCACGCAGCGGTCGGTCGGCCGCGACAAGGCCTCCGTCCAGGAGATCTCGCCGTGGGAGGCGCCCTACCGGCCGATGCTGCCGGTCGCCGCGTACGCGCTGGCGGCCTCACGCCACATGCACGAGTTCGGCACGACGCCCGAGCAGCTGGCGGCCGTCGCGGTCGCCGCGCGGGCGTGGGCGCAGGGCAACAAGCGCGCGTGGACGTACGGCAAGGGGCCGCTGACGGTGCAGGACGTCCTCGACGCGCCGCGGCTGTGCGACCCGCTCGGCGTCAAGGACTGCTGCCTGCTGACCGACGGCGGCGGCGCGCTGGTGCTCACGACGGCCGAGCGCGCCCGCTCCCCCGCTGGTGCTCGTGACCCATCACCTCGACGAGGTGCCACCGGGCATGACGCATGTGCTGATGCTGCGTGACGGCGTGGTGACGCAGCAGGGCCCGCTCGCGCAGGGGCTCACCAGCGAGTCGCTCAGCGAGTGCTTCGGGATGAGCCTGCAGCTGGAGCGC
>CAZRLR010000379.1:0-4552 GCA_964600395.1 uncultured Conexibacter sp. | reverse complement strand
CGCGGGTTGCGGCCCGGGGTCGCCGCGTCGCGGGCGACGGCCCCGCAGCACGGCTCGCCGGCGGCGGCGGCGTTCAGCGGCGGGCCGACGCGGAAGCCGCGCGTCGCGATCCCCGGCACGCCCGCGCCGTTGGCCGCGGTCGTCGGCGGCGTCACGGTCGCGGCCACGGTCGGGGAGGCCGCCACGAGCGTCCGGATCGGCGCGCCGACCGCCGGGGCGGGCGCCCGGCCCGGACCCCCGCCGTCGTCGTAGCCGGCGAGCACGACGAAGGCCAGCACCCCGAGGAGGAAGACGGTCGCCCAGACCGTGTGGCGCTGCGGGCGGCGACGACGACGCGATCGGTGCAGGGGCGGCGACGGCATGTGCGGGGGCTGACCCTACGCGGTCGACAGGCGGCGACGGCGTGACGACGGGGCGGCGGTCGCCCTCAGGCGGTCAGGCGCAGGTAGGCCAGGACCGCCAGCACGCGCCGGTGGTCGTCCTGCTGGGGCGGCAGCCCGAGCTTGGCGAAGATCGAGGTGATGTGCTTCTCCACCGCACCCGGGCTGACGACGAGCGCCTCGGCGATCGCGGCGTTCGAGCGGCCTTCGGCGATGAGCTCGAGCACCTCGCGCTCGCGGGCCGTCAGGACGCCGAGCCCGTCCGACGCCCGGCCCGCGGGCGCCATCAGCTCGGCGACGACCTGCCGGTCCAGGACGGTCCCGCCATCCGCCACGCGCCGCACCGCGGCCAGGAACGCGCGCACGTCCCCGACGCGCTCCTTCAGCAGGTAGCCGATCCCCGCGCCGCGCCCGCCGTCGACGAGCTCCCGGGCGTAGGCGGTCTCCACGTACTGCGACAGGACGAGGACGGCGAGTGACGGCTGGCGGTGGCGCGCCTCGATCGCGGCGCGGATCCCCTCGTCGCTGAAGGACGGCGGCAGGCGCACGTCGACGATCGCGAGGTCCGGCCGGTGCTCGGCCACCGCCCGCAGCAGGCCCGCGCCGTCCACCGTCTGGGCGACGACGTCGATGCCGTTCTCGCGCAGCACGGCCACGATGCCCTCGCGCAGCAGCGCGAGGTCCTCGGCGATCACGACGCGCACGGAAGGCGCACCTCCACCGTCGTGCCGCCGCCGGCGGGGCTGCGGACCTGCAGCGTCCCGTCCAGGGCCTCCACGCGCGCGCGCAGGCCCGCGAGCCCGGAGCCGCCCGGGTCCGCCCCGCCGACGCCGTCGTCGCCGACCTCGACGACGAGCGCCCCGTCGTCCCCGCGCAGGTGCACCCAGCTGGACTGCGCGCGCGCGTGCTTGGCGGTGTTCGTGACCGCCTCGGCCACGACGAAGTACGCCGCGTTCTCGGTGGCGGGCGCGAGCGCGGGCAGCGCGTCGGCCGTGACGGTCGTCCCGGCCGGGGACCGGGCGGCGAAGGACCGCACGGCAGCGACCAGGCCGCGGTCGGCCAGCAGCGGGGGGACGATGCCACGGGCCAGGTCGCGCAGCTCGGCGATCGCCGCCTGCGCCTCGCGCTGGGCGTCGTGGATGAGCTGCTGGATCTCCGGCTGGTCGTCCAGGCGCATCTCGGCCCGGCCGAGCTGCAGGGTCAGGGCGACCAGGCGCGCCTGCGCCCCGTCGTGCAGGTCGCGTTCGATGCGCCGCAGCTCCGACGCCTGCGCGTCGATCGCCTGCCGGCGGGTGTGCGTCAGCAGGTCCACCCGCGCCCGCAGCGTCCGGCGGCCCAGCGCCCACAGCACGCGGTCGTGGAGCGTCAGCAGCGTGTAGGCGGCCCCGGCGGTCGCCAGGCCGAAGAGCGGCCACTGCGGCCAGAAGGCCTCGACGCCCGAGATGCGGTCCGTCAGCAGCCACGTCCCCAGGATGGTGAGCGTCGCCGTGACGATGAGCGCCCAGACGAGCGCGACCCGCCGCGAGGCGGATGTCGCGAAGCGCCGCGGCCAGCGCACGGCCTGATCGAGCATGACCGGCACCGCCAGCCCGAGCCACGCCCACCCGGGCCAGAAGACCCCGCGGCCCGTCATGGCCCAGATCACCGGCAGCAGGACGGCGGCCAGCACCGCGGCCCGCAGGGCGACCAGGCGCGCGAACTGCCGGCGTGTGACCCCGTCCGCCTGCGCGGCGACCCACCGCCGCAGCGGCACGGTGGCGTCGACGACGGGGGACGGCACGGAACGCCACGGGTGGTCGCTCATCGCCGTCCATGGTGGCAGAGCGCCGCCAGCTAGCCTCCGCGCCATGGACGCCGGTGCCATCGACTACCGCGACTGGGCCCGCGCGCGCGTGCGCGCCATGCTGAGCAACGGCCCGCCCGAGCGTCTCGTCGCCGTCATGGTCACGTCGGTCGACGCCCGCGCGGCGCTGGAGGGCAAGAGCGGTGGCCTCTCCTCCGAGCCCGACAAGGCGCTGCTGAAGGCCTGGCGGGCGGCGGCCGGGGGCGTGCTCGTCGGCGCCCGGACCCTGGAGACCGAGCGCTACGGCTCGCTGATCCCGGACGCCGACCGTGATGCCCGCGTCGCCGCCGGGCTGACGCCGTGGCCGCGGCTGCTGACGCTCTCCCGCCGCCTGGACCTGGACATGGACGCCGTCCTGTCGACCGACCCCGCGCTGCCGCTCACCGTCTACACCGAGGCCCCGGTGCCGGGGGAGCGGCTGGGGGAGGACGTGGAGGTCGTGCGGCTGCCCGAGGTCTCGCCCGCGGCGGTCGTCGCCGACGCCCGCGAGCGGTACGGCTACACGGTCGTCGGGTGCGAGGGCGGCCCGCACCTGCTCGCCGTCGCGCTGGCCCAGGGCGTCCTCACCGACCTCAGCCTGACGCTCGCGCCCGTCGTCCTGGGGACCGGGGCGCCGCTCCTGCCCGGGGACGACCTGCCGGAGGCCGTGCCGCTGCGCCTCGCCGCGGCCGAGGCGCACGCCGGCAGTGTCTTCGCGCACTACCGCGTCGGCTGACCGAGCGCACCGCTTTCCCGCGCAGGGCAAAGCCAGGTACGGTCGGGCACGCATGCCCGAGCACCTGACGCCCGCCGAGGCCGCCGCCCGCGTCCGCGCCTCCGACACGATCGGCATGCCGCTCGGCCCCGGCCAGCCGCCCGCCTTCCTGCAGGCCCTGGGCGAGCGCGACGACTGGGAGGACCTGCGCGTCAGCGGCGCGCTGCTGCTCGTCGCCACCGAGCTCTTCACCCGCAAGGGCGTGCACTACCTGTCGGGCTTCTTCGGCCCGATCGAGCGCTACCTGCGCGACGCGGACGCGAACATCTCCTTCGCCCCCGCCGACTTCCGCCGCTTCGCCCCGCTGCTGGAGCGCGCGCGTCAGCGCGTCATGACGACGGTCGCCGCGCCGCCGGACCCAGACGGCTGGTGCAGCCTCTCGCTGCACAGCGGCGGCACGGTCGCCGACCTGCGGCGCGCCGGCGCCGACCCCGACCGGCTGCTCGTCGTCGAGGTCTCCGAGCGCTTCCCGCGCACGCTCGGCCACGGCGACTACCGCCACGCCCTGCACGTCGACGAGATCGACGTCCTCGTCCGCAGCGAGGGTGCGCCGCTGGCGCTCCCGGAGGTGCCGCCCAGCGCGGTGGACGAGGCGATCGCCAAGCACGCACGGCGCTTCATCGCCGACGGCGCGACGCTGCAGACCGGCATCGGGACGATCCCGTCGGCGATCGTCGCCCGCCTGGCCCACGACGAGGGCGGCGACTACGGCGTGCACTCGGAGATGTTCACCGACGGCCTCATGCACCTGCACCAGGCCGGCAAGGTCTCCAACCGCCACAAGGGCATCTTCGACGGCGTCTCCGTCGCGACGTTCGCGGCCGGCTCGGAGGCGCTCTACACCTGGCTGCACGAGAACGCCGACGTCGCCTTCCTCCCCGTCGAGGTCGTCAACGCCCCGGAGATCATCGCCGCGAACGCCGGCATGGTGACGATCAACGGCGCCCTGGCGGTCGACATCCACGGCCAGGTCGTCGCCGACACCATCCACGGGTCGCAGTACTCGGGCATCGGCGGGGCGGAGGACTTCGCCACGGGGCCCGGCACGAGCCTGGAGCAGCGCGCCCTGCTGTGCCTGCCGTCGACCGCCACCGTCAAGGGCGAGCTGCACTCGCGGATCCTGCCGTGGCTGCCGGCGGGCAGCGTCGTGACGACCCCGCGCCACCAGGTCGACGTCGTCATCACCGAGTTCGGCGCGGCCGAGCTGGAGGGCCTGACCGTCCACCAGCGGGGCGAGGCGCTCGCCGCGATCGCCCACCCCGACTTCCGCGACGGGCTGCTCGAGGCCGCGCTGCGGGCGTCCAAGGGCCGCTCGCCGCTGCCGGAGCTGCCTTCGTGAAGGAGCCGCCGAACGACCCGATGGCGTTCGCGGACCCGTTCATCACGCGGGGGCCCGACGGCGGTCGCACGCGGCACGCCTCGGAGCTGACGGAGGCGATCACGCATGAGCGCCGGCGCATGGCCGACGTCCTGCACGACGACGCGCTGCAGCACGTCATCGTCGCGCGGCAGGACATCATGGAGGCCCAGGACGGCGACCTTGAGTCGCTGAACGCCGCCGCCGAGGCGCTGGAC
>CAZRLR010000378.1:0-4583 GCA_964600395.1 uncultured Conexibacter sp. | reverse complement strand
CATTGGGAGATGGCCCAGGGGGCCATTCTCCCGATCTCACGTTCCGCCGTCGCGGCACGATCACCTGACCCGGTGTGGCACGTGGGTCGCGGTGTCCGCGACCAGCGTGCCCCGCCACACCATCGCCTGATCCCGTGTGGCACCTGGGTCGCGGTGTCCGCGACCCAGGTGCCACGCCGCCGACGGCCCCGGTGAGCGGCACCACCGTGCCCCGGGAGATGGCCCCCGGGGCCATCTCCCCGTTGCACCTTTCGCCGTTGCGGCAGCACGAGCGCTGCAAGGGTCCGGCCATGAGCTTCACCATCGCGCCCGTCGCCGAGGGGGACCTTCCGGAGCTGCTCGCGCTCATGCGCGCGTACTGCGCGTTCTACGAGGAGACGGCCGGGATCGCGCAGCCGTCCGACGCGGCGCTGCTGGCGATGTCGCGTGCGCTGCTGGCCGACCCCGAGCGCGAGGGGGTGCAGCTCGTCGCATGGTCGGACGAGGACGGCACGCCGCTGGGCTTCGCGACGCTCTTCTGGACCTGGTCGACGCTGTCGGCCGCGCGCTTGGCGACGATGAACGACCTCTTCGTCAGCCCGGCGGCCCGCGGCACCGGGCTGGCCGACGCCCTCATCGCCGCCTGCGCCAAGCGCGCCCGCGAGCACGGCTGCACCCGCCTGTCGTGGTCCACGGCGCTGGACAACGTTCGCGCACAGGCGGTCTACGACCGCGTCGGGGGCGAGCGGTCGCAGTGGCTGGACTACGATCTGGCGATCGACGGTCCGTCCGGCTGACCAAGCCGTCCCCCGCGTCCCAGAGGAGCCCCGCCATGAAGGTCATCAAGCCCGCGCCCGACCACGAGATGCCACGCGGGGTGGTGGGCGGCGCGGAGGTCTCCGAGGCCACCGCCGACGCCCGCTCGATCTACCTCGGCATCTTCCGGGTCGAGGCCGGCGCCCGCTCGCGCCCGCACTACCACGCGTCCTGCGAGTCGGCCGTCTACATGCTCCGCGGCGCGCTGGAGGTCCAGTGGGGCGACGAGCTCGAGCACACGAGCACGCTGACCGTGGGGGACATGGCCTACGTCCCGCCGCGCGAGACGCACGTCCTGCACAACCTGTCGGCCGACGAGCCGGCCGAGTACGTCGTCGCGCGCAACGCGGCGACGGAGGACTCCGTCGAGGTCGCCTGGGCGGGCTGACCGCCCCGCCCGCCGGGGGCGTGCGTCAGACCGCGGCGGCGCGTGAGGACCGGCGCCGCGCGCGGCGCTCGGCCTTGACCGAGTCGGCGACCGCGTTGGCGCCCTCGGCGTCCAGCCGCGCGTAGAGCGCGCGGATCTCGGTGAAGACCTGGTCGGCGACCGCCTGGTGCTGGCTGCGGTCGGTCCCGTGCGTGCGCTCGAACCGGAAGGGCTCGCCGTACTGGACGATGATCTTCGGGAACTGCAGGCGCTTCCAGTTGCGGACCTTCGCCGAGCCGTGGATCGCGACCGGGACGATCGTCGCGCCGGACTCGAGCGCCAACCGCCCGATGCCGGGCTTGGCCTTCTCCGCCAGCTCCCCGGACCGCGAGCGGCCGCCCTCGCAGTACATGCACACGACGCCGCCGTCCTCGAGGATCGTCTCGGCCGTGACGAAGACGTCCTCGTCCTTCTCGCCGCGACGCACCGGGAAGACGCCGCCCGGCGAGTAGATGTGGACCATCGGCGGCGTGAAGAGCTGCGACTTGGCCATGAAGCGCAGCTTGCGGCGCGTGAAGGCGCCGCAGAGGAAGTGATCCATGAACGAGAAGTGGTTCGGCGCGAGGATGACCGGGCCGGACTGCGGGATGTTGTCCGTCCCGATCGAGCGGGCGCGGAGGAAGACGTAGGCGTACAGCGAGGTGGCCAGGCGGACCATCTCGTAGACCCAGTTGGGCTGCTGCGTCCGGGCGCGGGCGTGGTACTTGTCGAAGAACTCCTTCGGACGCGGGTCGCGGTAGACCTGGTCCTTCATCTTCACGAGCTTCTCGTCCGCCATGGTCGGGAGATTACCCCTGCTCCCACCCACGGGATCGCGCGACCGCGCGCTGCCACTGCCCGAGCAGCTGCGCCCGTTCGTCCTCCCCCATCCGCGGCTCGTAGCGCGAGCGCTCGCGCCAGTTGCGCACGACCTGGTCCTGGGAGAAGACGCCGGCCCCGACGCCCGCCAGCGAGGCGGCGCCCAGGGCCGTCGTCTCGCTCACCTCCGGGACCACGACCGGCGCGCCGAGCACGTCCGCCTGGAACTGCATGAGCCACGCGTTGGCCGTCGCGCCGCCGTCGGCCTTGAGCGTCCGCAGCGGCGTGTCTGAGGCCGCCTCCATCGCGCGGACCGCGTCGACGGTCTGGTAGGCGATCGCCTCGAGCGTCGCGCGCGCCAGGTGGGCGCGGGTGCTGCCGCGCGTGAGGCCGACGATCGTCCCGCGGGCGTACGGGTCCCAGTACGGGGAGCCCAGGCCGGTCAGCGCGGGCACGAGGTAGACGCCGTCGTTGGACTCCAGGCTCGCCGCGAGCGCCTCGGTGTCGGAGGCGCGCTCGATGATGCCCAGGCCGTCGCGCAGCCACTGGACCGCAGCGCCCGTGACGAAGATCGCCGCCTCCAGCGCGTAGACCGTGCGCTGCCCGATCCCCCAGGCCACGGTCGTCAGCAGGCCGGGCGGGGCCAGCGGCGGGGCGGCGCCCGAGTTGAGCAGGACGAACGAGCCCGTCCCGTACGTGTTCTTGCCGAGCCCGGGATCCAGGCAGGCCTGCCCGTACAGCGCGGCCTGCTGGTCGCCGGCGATGCCCGCCACCGGGACGGCGTGGCCGTGCAGCGCCTCGGGCCGGGTGACGCCGAACTCGCCGATCGACGGGCGGACCTCCGGCAGCGATCGGCGGGGGACCGAGAGCATCGCGCACAGCTCGTCGTCCCACGCCCCCTCGAGGATGTCGAAGAGCATCGTCCGCGACGCGTTGGACGGGTCGGTGACGTGCTCGCCGGTGAGCTTGAAGGTCAGCCAGCTGTCGATCGTCCCAAAGACCGCCCGGCCCTCGTCAGCCCGCTGGGCCAGGCCGTCGACGTTGCGCAGCAGCCACTCGATCTTCGTCCCGGAGAAGTACGGGTCCAGGACGAGGCCCGTCCGGGTGCGCACCATGGCCTCGTGCCCGTGGACGCGCAGCTCGTCGCAGCGCGCCGCGGTCCGGCGGTCCTGCCAGACGAGCGCGTGGTGCAGCGGCTCCCCCGTCGCGGGGTCCCAGACGCAGACCGTCTCGCGCTGGTTCGTGATGCCGACCGCCAGGAGCATGCCCGGGCCGCAGCCCGCGTCGTCCAGCGCCTCGCCGGCGACGGCCTGCGTGACGGTCCAGACCTCGGCGGCGTCGTGCTCGACCCAGCCCGGGCGCGGGAAGTGCTGGGTGAACTCCCGGTAGGCGCGCCCCTGCAGCGCGCCGTCCGTGTCGAACACGAGGCACGTCGTGCCGGTGGTGCCCTGGTCGATGGCGAGGATCATCGGGGCGCGAGCCTACCCGCCCGATCCGCCGCGGAACGACCGAAGGCCCCGGGGTCAACGGGGCCTTCGGGTCCAGCGGAAGGCGGGGTCGGCCGGGGCCTGATCGTCGATGCGGCTGTCCCGTCCGCACCTACGACATATGGCCCCGGCCTCCCCTACCGGATGGCGGCGTCACACGCGGGAGAAACACGCCCAGCCAGAGGCTGGACCGCCATGTCGTCCGGGCACTGGGTCAGGGCACCCAGACGACGGATCTGCACGACGCGAGGGGTCGCTGCGTCGCAGGAGGAGACGGTGGCTGCCCCTCGCTTCGGTGTCGTGCAGAACATGAGCGGAAATCTAGGGCCGCGAGCCCGACGCCCCCATCGACAGCCGGTCGGAAGTTGCCTGCGGCATTTCGCCCCCCGGTCGAGCCGGTGTGAACGACCCGTTGCTACGGGGGTGCGTCAGCGGCGGCTGAGCTCGACGAGCACGAAGTCCTTGAGCTGGCGCCCGCGGTGCAGGAAGCCCTTCAGCGTCCGGCCCGTCGCCCGGTGGGTGAGGTCGAGCTCGACCTCGCCGACGGTGAAGCCCGCGCGGGCGGCGTCCACCGTCATGCCGATCTCCATGCCGAAGCGGGGCGCGAACGGGACGACGACCGGCAGCACCTCGCCGCGCATCGCCCGCTGGCCGCTGATCGGGGCCTGCAGCTCCAGGCCGCAGAGGCGCCGGATCGCCCCGTGGGCGTAGCCGACGGCGAGGCCGAAGCCGCCGCCGACGCGGCGGGCGAAGGACGCGACGGCCAGGTCGCAGTCCCCGCGACGCACGGCCTCCACGAGCGCGGGCAGCTGGTGGGCGGTCGCGGCGAGGTCCCCGTCGCAGAGGACGACGACCGGCGGGCGCTCGACGAGCACCGCGGGCAGGACGCTGCGCGCCGCCAGCGTCGAGACCCCGCCCTTGCCGAGGTTCCGCGGCGCGCGCACGAGCTCGACGCCGGAGGCGGCGGCGACCTGCGGCGTGTCGTCGGTCGAGTGGTCGTCGGCGACGACGATCCGCGCGCCCGGGAAGGCGTCGCGCAGCGCGGTGACCGTCGCGGCCAGGCGGTCGCCCTCGTT
>CAZRLR010000377.1:0-4583 GCA_964600395.1 uncultured Conexibacter sp. | reverse complement strand
CCCCGCGCCGCGCCCGGCCGGCGACGGCGGCCTCGGCGACTTCCTGCAGTCGCGCGAGGGCAAGGCCCTGCAGAAGGAGGTCGTGCGCGGCGTCTTCGGGATGCTGCGCAAGCGCTTCTGAGCGCTCGCGCTCAGACCGCCGCGACCTGCTGCGCCGCGCGCTGGAGGGCGCGCAGCGTCTCGGTCATGCCCTCGGCGAGGACCTCGAGGTCCGGCACCGCGTCGCGGTCGGCGACGACGCCGAACGTCAGCCCCCCGGCGTAGGAGACGATCGCCACGCCGAGCGCGTGGTCGGCCGCCAGCGGGACGAGCGGCCAGATCGTCCGCAGCGGCGCGCCGAGGACGTAGAGCTGCTGCTGGGGGCCGGGCACGTTCGTGACGGTGAGGTTGAACAGCCGCCGCGACCAGAGCGACTTGGCCAGCTCGTGGTGCAGCAGCGGCGGCGCCAGGCCGGTCAGGGCGAGCATGGCGTCGGCGCCCTGCGGCAGGTGCGAGGCCTTGACCTGATCGGTCGCCGCGCAGACCAGGCCGTAGCGCTGCCGCTCGTCCGGCTCGGCGACGGGGAGGTCGACGAAGAGCGAGCTGATGCGGTTGCCCAGCCGGCCGTCGTGCTCGTCGGCGCGGCGGATGTTCATCGGCACCATCGCCCGCACGCCGCGCTGGGGCAGCGCCTCGCCACGCTGACGCAGGAGCGCCCGCAGGCCGCCGGCGACCGCCGCCAGGGCGACGTCGTTCACCGTCCCGCCGAGCGCGGTCTTGACGGCCTTGGCCTCGGCGAGGTCCAGGTGGACCGAGCTCAGGGCCCGGAACGGCCCGAGCGGCCGGTTGATCGACAGGTCCGGCGCCGCCATGAGCTCGTCGCGCACGACGAGCTCCGCGAGCGCGGCGGCCCCGTCGAGCGTGCGCCTGGGGTGGGCGGCCGCTCCGAGGCCGGCCCGGGCCAGGGCGAAGCCCGGCGGCCGCCAGGGCTCCTCCTCGTCCGGGGTCGCGGCCGCGACGGGCACGACGTCCGGCACCGCCACGGGGTCAACGTCGAACAGGAGGTGCGCGACGTCCACCGAGCCGACGCCGTCGCAGAGGCAGTGATGCGTCTTGGTGGCCAGCGCCCAGTGGCCGTCGGCCAGGCCCTCGACGAGGACCAGGTCCCAGAGCGGGAGCGCGCGGTCCAGGCGCCGGGAGAAGTAGCCGCCGCCCCACTCGAGCAGCTCCTCCCAACCGCCCGGGGCGGGCAGCGCGACGCGCCGCAGGTGGTGGCGGATGTCGAAGGAGCCGTCGTCGACCCACTCGGGCCACCGCAGGCCCGAGGCCGGGCCGGCCAGCCGCCGGCGGTACGCCGGCAGGGCGTGCAGCCGCCCGGCGAGGTGATCGGCGAGGTCGTCGAGGGACGGGACGCTGCCGTCGGCGCGCGGGCCGAAGACGAGCAGCGCGCCGATGTGCATGTGGGCGGCCGCGTCGGCGTCCTCGAGCTCGACGAAGGTGGCGTCCAGGGCGTTCAGTCGCATGCGCCGACCGTAGGCCGACGGCGGCGCACCGCCATCGGCCTCTCCCCGCGGTCCGGGTGCGGCGCACTACGGACGCCGCACCCGGTCGCTGCGGTCAGCGGATCTTCTTGAGGAACGGCACGACCGTCTTGATGAAGTCGTTCGTCGCCGGCGGCGCGGCGATCGGGTCGATGTGCGCGTTCGTCGCCGCCTTGTTGACGAGGACCACGTTCTTCGGCGGCACCTTCGAGCGCGACGCCAGGCGGCGCGCGGAGTCGATGACGCGGGTGTTCCCGAGCGACGTGGCGAACGCGTAGATCGGGACCTTCACGTCCTTGCCGTGGGTCGCCGGGACGCCCAGCAGGGCCTGTGCGGGGTTCTTCACGCCGCCGTTGACGGCGCCGGCGTCCAGCGACAGGCGGGCCGGGTGATACCAGGAGCTGCCGTCCATGCCCTTGATGCCGGCGAAGACCTGCGCGGCGCGGGCGACGGTCACGAGCTCGCCGTCCTGCCACGGCCGCGGGTCACCCGCGTCGGCCAGGCGGCCGAGGTGCATCTGGACGAGGGACAGGCTCTTGGGCCCGGTCTCCGTGTCCAGCGCGTAGCCGTAGACCGCGGCGTTCGTCGCGGGGACCGGCGGCTTGAGGTACGACGGCAGCACGGGCCAGGTCTGGAAGGTCGAGGGCTCGTTCGGCGCCAGCAGCGTCGTCCGCGCGCCGACGGCGTTGAAGACGCCGGCCGCCCACGGCAGGCCGAGGCCGACGAGGTCGATGAACGGGGAGCCCGAGTTGATCTTGTCCAGGCGGGCCTGCGCGTCGGTCGTCGAGATCGCGCTGCGCCCGTCCCCCCCGCCGCCGTCGATGAAGACGAGGCCCGAGAGGTCCTTCGCGCCGGCCCGGCCGGCGAAGTCCCACGTCGCGTACGCCTGGGCGATCGAGCCGCCGAGCGAGTGCCCGCCGAGGACGACCTTGCGCCCGCCCTTGCGCGCGAGGGCGACGACCTTCTGCAGGTCGTCGATCGCGACCTTCATGCCCCACTCGCGGGCATACGGGACGTCGTCGTCGCGGACGGCGGTGAAGTGGTCGGTGATCGCGCTGTTCGTGATCCAGCCGAGGTAGTAGTCGAAGAGCTGCTGGGTCGTGGCGGTCCTCGCGAGGGCCTTGTCCATGACGCTGACGTCCTCGAGCTCGACCTCGCGGCGGGAGATCGACCAGATCTGCCAGCCCGGGAGCTTGGGCAGCAGCGAGTCGGCCAGCGGCTTGAAGTAGGACGCGCTGGCGGAGGTGCCGGGCACGAGCAGCAGGACCTTCTTCGCGCTCGGCGGACCCTGCTGCAGGACGCGGACCTTGTCGGTCTTCGCCGGGCCCGGGCCGTCGGACTTGACCGTGACGACGCGGTCGGCGGCGTGGGCGGCGGGCAGGCCGGCGGCGAGCGCCGCGGCGGCGAGCGACAGGGTGAGGACGGCGCGTCGTGCGACGTGCCGCGGGGCGGCGACGTCGTTCTTCCGTGACATGGGCGATGCTCCTGGGACGGTGGGACAGGTGGAGGTCCGCCTATCCGTACCACACCGGCCGGGGTACGCCGGCGACGTGCTCGGGGTGCGAACATCGCCGGCATGAACCTCATGGGGAGCCTGCGCGGCCGGCTGGACGGCGTCAGCGACGTGTGGCGCGGGGACCATCCGTGGGCGACGTTCTACGACTTCATGGTCGAGCACGAGCGGATCGGGGGGACGCTGTGGAAGCTCGGCGGGGGCACCGACCTGCGCTTGCTCTACGCCGCCGCGGACGAGATCGCGGCGCTGCCGGCCGGCGCCGCCGTCCTCGACGTGCCGTGCGGTGGCGGCGTGGCCCTGCGCGGCCTGCGCCCCAGCCAGGACGTCCGGTACGTCGCCGCCGACATCTCCCCCGCGATGCTGCGGCGCACGGCGCAGAACGCGGCCCGGCGGGGGCTGGACCAGGTCGAGTGCGTCGAGGCCGACGTCGAGCACCTGCCGTTCGGCGACGGCGCCTTCGACCTCGTCGTCTCGTTCACCGGCCTGCACTGCTTCCCCCGCCCGGGTGCCGCGGTCGCCGAGCTCGGGCGCGTCCTGCGCGACGGGGGCGTGCTCACCGGCAGCGCGCTGCTCAACGACAGCGGCGTGCAGTACACGCCGATGCGGGTGGCCGGCCGGACGTCGGGGCTGCTCGGTCCCAGCGGCACCGTGCCCGAGCTGCGGCGCTGGTTGCAGGACGCGGGCTTCGCCGACGTCCGGGTGACGCGGTCGGGCGCGCTGACGTACTTCCGCGCCCGGGCGTCCCACGACGCCGGCGAAACTGAATAGATTTCACTTTCACATGAAAGGCATCCCGTCCGCACCCGCCGCCCGGCAGATCCTGCCGCCCTTCACGGCCGAGCACGAGGAGCTGCGCGAGTCCGTCCGCCGCTTCGTCGCCACCGAGCTCGCGCCGCACGCCGACGCCTGGGAGGAGGACCGCTGGTTCCCCGACGAGGTGTTCGCCAAGCTCGCCTCCGTCGGGTACCTCGGCCTGAAGTACCCCGAGGCCTACGGCGGCCAGGGCGGGGACGTCCTGCACGACGCGGTCTTCGTCGAGGAGCTCTCGCACTGCGGCAGCGGCGGCCTGGCGGCGGGCATCGGTGCGCACGTGGGCATCGCCACGCCGCCCGTCTTCAAGTTCGGCACCGAGGACCAGAAGGAGCGCTACCTCGTCCCCTCGATCGCCGGGGAGAAGATCGCCGCGCTGGCGATCACCGAACCCGACGCCGGCTCGGACGTCGCGTCGATCCGCACGACCGCGAAGAAGGTCGACGGCGGCTGGCTCGTCAACGGCTCGAAGATGTTCATCACGAACGGCGTGCGCGCGCACTACTTCGTCACCGCGGTGAAGACGAGCGCCGACGGCGGGCACGGCGGCCTGAGCTTCCTCATCGTCGACCACGGCGAGGGCGTCACGACGAGCAAGATCGAGAAGCTCGGCTGGCACGCCTCGGACACCGGCCTCATCGGCTTCGAGGACGTCTTCGTCCCGGACGAGAACCTCCTCGGGCGCGAGAACGAGGGCTTCTACCTCATCATGGCCAACTTCCAGTGGGAGCGGCTGC
>CAZRLR010000376.1:0-4607 GCA_964600395.1 uncultured Conexibacter sp. | reverse complement strand
GTCGTCCCGGCACCCCCCGCACCCGCGGCGGCCCCCGACCCGGTCCCGGCACCGCCACCGGACCCCGCACCGCCGCCAGACCCGGAACCACCGCCCGACCCGGACCCGCTGTCCAGCTCGCGCTGGCGGTCCAGCAGGTCGGTCCAGTCGCTGCCCGTCAGGTCCATCGCCTTCGCGGCGGTCGCCTTCCACAGCCACGCGACCGGCAGCACCGGCGCCCAGGCGCGGTAGGACATGCCCGCCTCGGCCATCGCCTCGACGCTGACGCGGCAGGTCGGGCAGTCGCCGATGTGCTCCTCGAGCCAGTCGCGGTCGTCGGCGTCGCGCAGCTGCCCGTCCTGCCGCAACGAGATGAGCGGCAGCGCCCGCGCGCAGGACGGCGAGGCCGGCGGGATCGACGCCAGCGCGCTGCCCTGCAGCTCGTCGCGCAGCTTGATCCGCGCCCGCGAGATGAGCTGCGCCACCGAGTTGCGGTTCATCTCCATGATCTCGGCGATCTCGTCGTAGGAGAGCTCTTCGACCTCGCGCAGCGCGAGCACCTCGCGCTGGCGCTCGGGCAGGCGCGCGTTCGCGGCCTGGACGGACACCTGCAGCGCGGCGAGCATCGACGCCCGCTCGGGGTCGAGGTCCAGCGCGCCGCGCTCGTCGCCCGACAGCGGCTTGGCCCCGGTCTCGGGGATGAGGTCGACGGGGTCGGCCTTCTTGCGCTTGCCGATCACGTCGTAGCTCGCGTTCCGAGCCGCGGTGAAGAGGTAGGCGCCGAAGTTGAGCTCCCGGTCGGCCGGGATCTTGGGCAGACGCTGCAGCACCTTGAGGAAGGCGTCCTGCGTCGCGTCGGCCGCGTCCTCGGGACCGCCGACCAGGCGCAGGCAGAAGTTGTAGATCCGGCCTTCGTACGCGTCGTAGAGCGTCGCGAAGGCCTGGCCGTCGCCGCCGGCAGCGGCGCGGGCGAGCTTGGCCTCGTCGAGGGGCGCCATGGCACGAAGACTACGTGGCAGGGCACCCGGACATCACTTCTTCGACTTCTTCTTCTTCGACGTCTTCTTCTTGGCGATCGTGATGACCTTGCGGACGACGGTGCTGTTGCCCGCCTTGTCGGTCGCCGAGACGCGCAGGGTGTACTTGCCGCCCTTGGCGAAGACGTGCCGGGCGCTCGTGGCGAAGACCCGCTTGCCCTCGCCGAAGGCGATCACGGTCCGCCGCAGCCCTGAGCCCGGGGTCGGGTCCGCCGCCTTTGCCGTCAGCGACAGGGTGCGTCCGGCGCTCTTGACCCCGCTGAGCGAGAACGTCAGCGTCGGCGGCGTGGCGTCCACGCGCAGCGTGCCGGGCTTGCTGACGGCCGTCTGCCCGCGCCGGTCGGTCGCCGAGACCGACCAGGTGTGCTCGCCGTCGGTCAGGTCGGTCGGCATCGGCAGGCGCGTGCCCTGCGTCTCGCCGACCGGGACGCCGTCGACGACGGGACGGTAGGTCAGCGGTCCCCAGAGGTCGAACGACGCCGCCCAGGCGAGCTGCGGGCGGCGCAGCTTGCGGTAGCGGGACGTCGTCGACGTGCTGAGGATGCCGGGCTTGCGGTCGAACGCGGCGGACACAAGGCGGCGCGTGTCCCCCGCCCCCTGCACGAAGACCATGACGGTGTCGCTGACGCGGTTGACGGCGACGTCGAGGCCGGCGTCGACGTCGACAGGGCCGAAGTCCGGGTTGGAGACCTCGGTGTCCGGGAGCGGACCGGGCACCGTGCGCTTGGCCAGGTCGATGTCGTAGCCGACGGCGTGCACCGTGGCGGTCAACGGCGTGATCCCCTGAAACCAGGCGACCTGCCCCTCGTTGTTCTCCGCCAGGTCGCCGACCGGCATCGGCGCGACATTGTTGGGCTGGTTGACGAGCAGCGGCGGGAAGAAGGTGTCGTCGTGCAGGAGCGAGACGAAGACGCCCTTGGCGCCGGTCCCGGTCGTCGCCAGGCCCTCACCGCGGCCGTTGAGCTGGACGTCCGCGCTCGCGGCGGTGTCCCCGCCGAAGCCGACGCCGTCGACCTGCTGGGGCGCCTCGAACTGCGAGCCGACGAGCCGGCGGGCGACGGTGTGCACGCGTCCGTCGTCGAAGCCCTGGCGGAAGGTCACCCAGGCGAAGGACGAGTCGTCCTCGATGTCGATGTGCGGATCCGTCGCGCTGCCCGTGTCCCCCGCGTGGCCGTTGAGGCTGTCGACCGTGAGGTCCTGCGGGGCGACGGAGATCCGCTGGTCGAAGATGCGGCGGCCGAAGACCCGGCCGGCCTCGCCCCAGACGACGACGGCGGTGCCGTCGGCCGAGACCGCGATCTCCGAGCGGCCGGCGCCCGCGCCCGCGTCCCGGGCGGCGTCGATGTCGAGCGTGTCGGGCAGCAGCGCGAAGTTCGTGGTGTCGCGGTTCAGCCGGGCGACGCGGACGTCCGCCGCCGAGGCGCCGGGCGAGGTGAACGACGTGTAGGCCACGCCGTTGATCGACATGTCCACCGACGGCGCGCTGCCGGCGGCCGCGATGAGCTGCGGGGCGGTGAAGGCGCCGGCGCCGGTCGGGCGCACGACGGCGTACACGCCGCCGCCGTTGACGAAGACGACCGTGAGCTTGCCGCCGTCGGAGGCGGCGACCGCCGGCTGGGAGCCCGCGCCGCCGTCCAGGCCGGTGTCCACGCGCTCGGGCGCCTGGAAGACGCCGTTGACCAGGCGCGAGACGAAGACGTGGTCGGTGCCGCCGTCGCTCTTGACGTACGCGACGGCCCCGCCCCCGTCGCGGGCGACGTCCAGGTCGCCGACGGACCTGATGCCGGCGCCGACGTCGACCTGCTCGGCCTTGACGTAGACGGCGTGCGCCGGTGAGGCGGCCGCGGCCAGGGCGGTGATCGTGAGCGGGATGAGGGCGTGGCGGGGGCGCATCGGAACGGGGACTCCTCGGGGGGTCTCGGGGGTACAACCGGGTGCAACCCCGGAACTTACGCGGGGATGCGGATCTGTCCTGCCCGGCCTGTTCGGGGGCCGCCGCAGGGGCGGCCCTCCCGCTCAGCCGGTGACGATGCCCTCCACGCGGGCCTCGTCGAGGAACGCCTTGGCCTCGTCGTCGACGCGCGCGGCGTCCCAGCCGAGCTCGCCGGCCATCGCCTGGGCGACGCGCCGGGCGGGCTCGCCGGACGGGTCGGCGACGACGCGCGCGGCCGTCAGGCCCAGGCGCGTGCGGCGCAGGAGGGCGTCCCCCACGCTGCGGGCCTGCTCGTGACGGGCGGCGTGGACGACCTCGGCGAGGATGTCGACCGGGGTCACCTGACCGTCGACGGCGGGGACGACGGGCTGGGCGAGCTCGCCGCGCTCGGCGGCGATCACCAGGACCTCGTGGGCGGCGTGGCCGTAGCGACCGGCGAGCTGCTCGTAGGCGCCCTCCGGCACGCCCTCCACCCGCGGCAGGTCCTCGGCGGCCACGCCCTGCCCGAGCGGGATCTCGTGCGTGCGGCAGGGCGCGTCCCGCGCGTCGCGCTCGACGAGGCGGTCGACGGCCATCTTCGCCATCCGCCGCCACGTCGTCAGCTTGCCGCCGGTGATGGTGATCATGCCGCTGGAGGTCTCGTAGAGCTCGGCCTTGCGCGAGATGTCGACGGACTTCTTCGGGTCGCCGGTGGAGATGAGCGGCCGGACCCCTGCGAAGGCGCCCGTCAGGTCGGTGGCCGTCAGCGACGTGCCGAAGTACGAGTTCGTCGCGTCCAGCAGGTACTCGATGTCCGTCGCGGCCGGGGCGATGTGGTCCAGCCCACCCTCGGTCGCCTGCTCGTCGTAGTCGTTGTCGGTCGTCCCGATGAGCGTCCCGCCGAGCCACGGCAGCGCGAAGATCGTCCGGTTGTTGCCGGCCGGGACGATCGCGCCGGACACGAGCGGCAGCTGGTCGTGGCGCAGCGTGATGTGCGTCCCGCGCGAGGGCGCGATCCGCGGCACCTCGGCCTCGTCGTGCAGCTCGTCCGGCCGCAGGCGGTCGGCCCACACGCCGGTGGCGTTGATGACGTTCGTCGCGCGGACGGTGAAGCGGTCGCCGGTGGCGACGTCCCGGACGTTGACGCCGCGGGTCTTGCCGGCCTCCTCGTGCAGGTCGGTGACGAGCAGCCCGTTCGCGCAGACCGCGCCGAAGCGCTCGGCCTCGGCCAGGACGGTCAGGACGAGGCGGGCGTCGTCGGTCTGGCAGTCGTAGAAGAGGTAGCCCGAGGTCGGCTCGCGGCCCGCGAGGGCGGGCAGGCGCTCGACGACCTCCTCCCCGCTGATGATGCGGTGGCGGTCCGGGGCCCAGTCGGCCAGGCCGTCCCCGTCGAGGTCCGCGGCGGTCTGCGCCCCGCCGACGGTCGCCGGCACCCGCTCGCGGTCGCGGCGCCCCACGCGCGTGCGGATCTTGTCGACGCTCATCACGTCGTAGAGGTTCAGGCCGACGCCGACGAGGCGATCCGGGCGGGCGCCGTCGAAGGCCGCGACGACGAGCGGCAGCGGCTTGACGAGGTGCGGCGCGAGCTTCACGTTGAGCTGGCGCTCCAGCAGCGCCTCGCGCACGAGCCCGAGGTCGAAGTTCTGCAGGTAGCGCAGGCCGCCGTGGACGAGCTTGGA
>CAZRLR010000375.1:0-4618 GCA_964600395.1 uncultured Conexibacter sp. | reverse complement strand
TCGTCGGCATCAACCTGCTGCGCGAGGGCCTCGACCTGCCCGAGGTCTCGCTCGTCGCGATCCTCGACGCCGACAAGGAGGGCTTCCTGCGCGGGGAGACGTCCCTCATCCAGACGATCGGCCGGGCCGCCCGCAACTCCGAGGGCAAGGTCATCATGTACGCCGACAAAAAGACCGCCGCGATGGAGGCGGCGCTGGAGGAGACCGATCGCCGCCGCGCGATCCAGCTCGCCTACAACGAGGAGCACGGCATCACCGCGACGACGATCTCCAAGGGCGTCAGCGACATCGCCGAGTTCCTGCAGGCCGAGGGCAAGACGCCGAAGGGCCGCAAGCGCTCCGAGCGCAAGCGCAAGGACGTCGGGGACGGCGCGCCGCAGGACCTCGAGAAGGCGATCGTCGAGCTCGAGGAGGAGATGCTCGCCGCCGCCGAGGAGCTGCGCTTCGAGTACGCCGCCCGGCTGCGGGACGAGATACGCGACCTCAACCGGGAGCTGCGGGGCCTGCAGAACGCGGGCGTCATGTCGGACTGATGGCGCTGGCCGCCCTGCAGGACGCCGTCCTGGACTGGTACGGCGCGAACGCCCGCGACCTGCCCTGGCGGCACACGACGGACCCCTACGCGATCCTCGTCAGCGAGGTCATGTCCCAGCAGACGCAGGTCGCCCGCATCGTACCGCGGTACGAGGCGTGGCTCGAGCGCTGGCCGGACGAGGGCGCGCTGGCCGCCGCCCCAGTCGCGGACGTCCTCGGCGCCTGGGTCGGCCTCGGCTACAACTCGCGGGCCCTGCGCCTGCGCGAGGCGTGCGCGGTCGTCGCCCGCGACGGCTGGCCGACGACCGCGGCCGGCCTGCGTGCGCTGCCCGGGGTCGGGCCGTACACCGCGGCCGCCGTCGCCTCGTTCGCGTTCGGCGAACCCGTCGCCGCGGTCGACACGAACGTCCGGCGGATCGCCGACCGGATCGGGCTCGGCGGGCCCGACGCCCTGCTGCCGCCGGCGCGGGCGAGCACCTGGAACCAGGCGGCCATGGAGCTCGGCGCGCTCGTCTGCGGGGCCCGGGCCGCCCGCTGCGAGGCCTGTCCGGCGGCGCCATGGTGCGCCTCACGCGGCGCCGTCGCGCCCATGGTCCGGCGGCCCGCCGGCAGCGGCGTGCGGTTCGAGGACACGAACCGCTGGGTCCGCGGCCGGGTTGTCGCCGCGCTGACCGCCGGGCGGGACCTGCCCGGGGACATCGACCCCGCGCGGCTGCGCGTCGCGGTCGACGGACTGGTCCGCGACGGCCTGCTGGAGCGGCACGGGGCCACCGTGGCCCTGGTCGGCGGCCGTCCGGCGGAAGGGGCGGGTCGGCCGGAAGGGTCCGCTAGGGTTCGTCCCGCCAGTTGACCTGACCGGGGGACGCGCGGCGCCGTCGCGCCCGGACCCCGGACACCGCGAAGGAGCAGCACCGTGGCCCTTGACCGCCAATCCATCGAGAAGAAGGACTTCCCGATCGCCCGGCGCGGGTATGACCCCGAGGCCGTCGACGCGCACCTCGAGCGCCTGGCCGTCGAGGTCGAGCGCCTCCAGCGCGAGGCCGCCTCCGCCGCCTCCGGCTCCGCTCCGTCCGCCGCGCCGGCCCCGGCCGCCAGCCCGGCGTCGATCGCCGTGGCCGCCAGCGAGAGCGTCCGCGCCATCGTCGAGGCGGCCGAGAGCAGCGCCGCCGGCATCGAGGCGACCGCCCGCGACGAGGCCGAGCGCATCCGCCGTGAGGCCGAGGCCGCGGCCCGCGCCACGCGCGACGAGGCCGTCGCCAAGAACCAGGCGCAGGTCGGAGCCGTCGGCGAGGCCACCTCGCTCATGCTGCAGCGCGTGGACGCCATGGAGGGCGAGATCGGCGCGCTCATCGAGAGCCTGCGCACGGGGGCCAACCGGCTCGGGGCCGACCTGTCCCTCCTGCAGGGCAACATGGGCGAGCTCTACGACGCCTCCGGTGCGGCCGGTGCCCCGCAGGCCCCCAAGCCGATCGAGTCGATGCCGATCGCCGCGCCGCCGCGCGTCGAGACGCCGGCCGTCGCGCCTGCCCCGGAGCCGGAGTTCGAGCCGGAGCCGCAGGACGACGCGGGCGAGCCCGAGGTCCCCGAGCGCCCGCTGCCGCCGCTCCCCGAGGAGGCGCCGGACCCGTCCCCGCACGTCGAGGCGCCCGTCGTCCCGCCCGGGCTCTTCGAGGCCACCGACCGCCCGCCGGTCGAGCCGGACGCCGATCCCGTCGCGCCCGCCGCGCCGCCCGTGGCGTCCGACGCCGGCGGCTCGGAGGTCGACGTCGACGGCGCGCGCCTCATCGCGCTGAACATGGCCCTCAACGGCGCCACGCGCGAGGAGACCGACGCCTACCTACGCGACAACTTCGACCTGCCCGACCGCGGCGCGCTCGTCGACGAGGCCTTCACGACGGTCGAGGGATAGGCCGACGCGGACCCGGGCGGTTTGAAAACAACCCGGACGGTGGGCCGCGCGTTCGTGCGCTGATAGAGACGCCGGATGCGCATTGCGGGAGTGCGGGCCCCCGGCCTGTCGTCGGTGGTCCTGTTGGCCTGCGTCGGTGCGCTGCTGCCGTCGCACGCGGACGCGCAGCGGGTCGCCAAGACCCCCGCGTTCACGGGCGGCACGCCGAAGGTCAAGACCGGTCCGCCCAAGGGCACGGCGGCGGCGCCGAGCGTCCGGCCGTCCGTGGCGCTGGCCGGCCCCCTGCCGCGCCCCAAGCCGCACGTCGCCGTCGACGACGCCGGCACGGCCTACATCACCTGGCTGCTCTCCACCGATGCCACGAGCAACACGCCGGGCAGCATCGCCTTCTGCCGACTGCCCCGGGGCGCCTCCGCGTGCGCGAACCCACCGTCCACCCAGGTCATCACGCCGCAGAAGACCTACGGACCCAGCGACGACCCGGCGTACAACCAGGACGCGCTGGCGGGGGCGTACCCGCTCGTCCTGGGGGACCAGCTGTTCATCCTCTCCACACGCGACGTCACGACCTACCAGACGCCTGCCGGCGAGCGGACGACGACGACGATCGCCTTCGCGTCGACGGACGCCGGCAACACGTTCACGGGCGGGCTGCCGGTCGCCGGCGGCATCGTCCTCGCCACGCGCCCGGTGGCCTTCGGGGCCGCGGACAACCCGCTGATCGGGCTGCTGGGACCGTCCCCGGGCGTCTCGAACGAGGACGCCGTCGTCTTCACGTCGATCGCCGGTGGCGCGTTCACCCCCGACGCCTTCCGCGTGGGCACCTCCGACGGTGGCGTGTTCACGACCGAGTCGCCGGACGCCCTCGCGCCCCTGGGCGACGGCGGTGTCGCGGCCGTCTACACCGCCGACCCGACCGACGGCGGCGGTGGCCGCGGCCTCGTCAGCACCGACGCGGCCTTCGTGCGCAAGACGTCCGGCCCGGGGCGCCCGACGGGCGCCGCCGCGTTCTCGCCGGCGCAGTCGTTCCCGTTCGGTGCCCATCAGGAGACGAACGCGCTGACGGTCGAGCGCGCGTCGCTCGCCGAAGGCCCCGCCGGCCTCGTCGTCGGCACGATCGGCGCCGCGGGCACGAGCCAGGGGGAGAAGGCCGTCGTCACGCCGGTCGCCGGCGGCGCACCGATCGCGGTGTCCGACGGGACCGCGTCGGACCTGCAGCTCACGACGGCGGGGGCGGTGGCCGGCAAGCAGCTCGTCGCGACCTACCTCGACAAGGCCGAGAGCGGCCTGAACGCCACCGTCAAGGAGGATCGCGGGCTCTTCGTCCGGCGCAGCCTCGACGGCAGGACGTTCACCGCCCCCGAGCGCCTGACGCTGCGCAGCCAGGGCATCACGAACTACGACATCGCCGCCGGGCCGGACGGCGGCGGCTTCGCGGTCTACCAGACGGGAGACCTGTCGGCCGCGACCGTCCGGGTCGTGCCGTTCGGACCGCAGGACCGGCTGACGACGCCCGGCCTGCCGGGCACCGAGCCCGGTCAGGGCACGCCGCTCGACGGCGACGACGGCGTGACGCGCGAGTGTCAGCGCATCGCCGTCGGGGCGGTCCAGGTGACGACGGACGACGGCGTGGGCTGCTTCCTCCCCGCCATCGGCGCGGACAAGGGCAAGTCGGTCTCCAACGGCGCCGTCCTCTACAACGGCCTGCGGATCACGCCGCTGAACGGGGGCCAGATCGTCATCGACATCGCGAAGGCGACGAAGGAGGTGACGCTCTACTCGACCGGGCAGGCCAAGGTCGAGATCCCGTCGCAGACCGCGGGCGACATCCTCCTCTTCCAGGGCCAGCTCAAGCAGAAGCTGACTGCGAAGGAGGGGCAGCCGTTCCTCGACCTGCCCAAGTACCCGACGACGGTCCTCGGCTTCAGGGTCGCCGGCGAGCTGGCGCCGCTGGCGCTCAAGGGCGGCGCGAAGATCCCGGTCGACCTGGACCTCGGCCCGCAGTTCCTCGGCCTGACCGGTCACGCCGACCTCGTCGTGGACCCGAAGGCCGGCCTGCAGCTCGACAGCCTCCACATCCGCCAGGACTCGCTGCCGCTCGGGCCCATCACGGTCGAGAAGCTCGACGTCACGTGGACCCGCAAGGGCAACCGCTGGGACGGCTCGGCCGGCGTG
>CAZRLR010000374.1:0-4625 GCA_964600395.1 uncultured Conexibacter sp. | reverse complement strand
CGGCGCGAGCGCAAGGCCCAGGCCGCCCAGGCGGCCGCCGTCGCCCGCCGGGAGCGCCGGCGCAAGGGCCGCCTGCGGCGGGCGATCGGGACGACCGTCGTGCTCCTGCTGCTGGCCGCCGGCGGTGCGGCCGCCGTCGTGGCGACGTCGAGCGACTCGACGGCGGTCAACCTGCGCAAGATCACCGGCGACCGCGTCAGCGAGATCGTCAAGTCGATCACGGACTTCGTGGACGCCAACACGCGCTAAATGGCCCAGGGGGCCATCTCCCGCGTCGGACCTTCAGGCCTGTGGTTGCAGCGTCGTTCCGGGGGCCGCTCCGGCCCGGAGCGCTGACTGGACCTGCGGCAGGACGCCCGCGTGGATCGCGCCGCGCAGCTCCGCCATGAGGCGGCTGACGAAGGCGAGGTTGTGGATCGTCAGCAGGCGCATCCCCGTCAGCTCCCGCGCGTGGACGAGGTAGCGGACGTAGCCGCGGGAGAGGCCGACCGCGCACGCCGGGCAGGGGCAGCCGTCCATGATCGGCGCGTCGTCGTCCTTGAAGCGCGCGGCGGTCAGGTCCACCCGCCAGCGCTTCTCGGGCACCGGGACGAGCGCGACGCCGTGACGCCCCAGCCGTGTCGGCATCGCGCAGTCGAAGGTGTCGATCCCCAGCCCGACGCCGGTGATGAGGTCGTCCACGTCGCCGATGCCGAGCAGGTGGCGCGGCTTGTCGGGGGCCACCCGGTCCAGCGCCGCCGTCGACCAGCCGACGACCTCGTACATCTGCGGCTTGTCCTCCCCCAGCGAGCCGCCGATCGCCACGCCGGGCGCCCGCGACGCCGCGACGTGCTCGGTCGACGCGACGCGCAGGTCCTCGTAGACGCCGCCCTGGACGATCGAGTAGACGAGCTGGTCCTGCGGTCCGTTCGCGTCGTGCCAGGACAGGCAGCGCTCGAGCCAGCGGTGGGTGCGCTCCGTCGAGCGGGCGGTGTAGTCGCGGTCGACGTTGAACGGCGTGCACTCGTCGAAGACGAGCGCGAGGTCCGAGTGCAGGTTCGCCTGGATCTGCATCGACGTCTCGGGCCCCATGAACTTGCGCGAGCCGTCCAGGTAGGAGCGGAAGGTCACGCCGTCCTCCTCGATCGACAGGACCTTGCCCTGGCGATCGGCGCCCTGGGGGGCGCGGCCCTTGATCTCGTCCGCGACGGTGCCGTGCCCCATCGAGAAGACCTGGAAGCCGCCGGAGTCGGTGACGATCGGCCCGTCCCAGCCCATGAAGTCGTGCAGTCCCCCGAAGCGTGCGATGCGCTCGTCCCCCGGGTCGAGGAAGAGGTGGAAGGTGTTGCCCAGGACGATGTCGTAGCCGAGGTCCTTGACCTCCTGGGGCAGCAGACCCTTGACCGTCGCCTTCGTCGCCAGCGGCACGAACGCCGGGGTGCGGATCTCGCCGTGCGCGGTGCTCAGCACGCCGGCGCGGGCCTGGGAGGCGGGGTCTCGCGCATCGATGCGCAGCGGCGTCATGCCGGGGCATGCTAGATACGTGGGGTGCACGGGACCCTCGCCGCCCTCGTCGACGTCGGAAAGGTCGGCCTGCCGCTGCTCTTCGCGCTCATCGCGATCGAGACGATGGGCATCCCGGTCCCCGGGGAGACGGCGCTCATCACCGCGGGCATCATCGCCAGCCGCGGCGACCTGGCGATCGAGGCCGTCATCGCCGTCGCGGCGGCCGCCGCGATCCTCGGCGACAACGTCGGCTTCCTCATCGGGCACCACTACGGCCGGCGCCTGCTCACCGCGCCCGGCCCGTTCTCCCGGCACCGACTGCGCGTCATCGAGATCGGCGAGCCGTTCTTCGACCGCCACGGGCCCAAGGCGGTCTTCCTAGGGCGCTTCATCAGCGGGCTGCGGATCACCTCGGCGTGGATGGCCGGCATCAGCCACATGCGCTGGCCGATCTTCACGTTCTACAACGCCGCCGGCGGCGTCGTGTGGGCCGTGAGCTTCGGCCTGCTGGCGTACTACGGCGGTGAGCACGCCGAGACGATCATCCACACCTTCGGGATCGCCGGGGTCTCGGCGGCGGTGCTCTTCGGCGTCGGCCTCTACGTCGTCCTGCGGGTGCGCCGCCGGCGGGCCGAGGCGCTCGTCGAGGGGGCCGTGGAACGCGCCGAGGCCCGCGCGCTGGCGCGGGCCCCGGGAGCCTCGGCAGAGGACTGAGCGCGCGCGGAGCGGCTCAGGCCGGGACGGGCTCGCGCTCGGCCTCGGGCTGCGTCGCCTCGCCCTCGAGCGTCTGCGGCCGGTCGCCGACGGCGATCGAGACGCGGCGCGGACGCGCGCGCTCGGGCTTGGGGATGTGGACCTCCAGGACGCCGTTGACGAAGCTCGCCTGGACCGCGTCGGGGTTGACGCCGGCGGGCAGCGTCAGCGAGCGGCTGAAGGCGCCGGAGGCCCGCTCGAGGCGGACGAAGCCCCCCTCGCGCGACTCGTGCTTCTCGTTGCGCTCACCGCTGATCGTCAGCGTGTCGCCCTCGACCTCGATGGTGACGTCCGCCTCGGTGAGGCCGGGCAGGTCGGCCTTCAGGACGAAGTGCTCCTCGCGCTCGACGAGATCCATCGCCGGGATCCAACGACGCATCGCCTGCTGCGGGGCGGGCGGCGTGTCGAAGAACGTGGAGAACAGCCGGTTCATCTCCGACTGCAGGGTGTTGAGCTCTCGCGCGGGCTCCCAACGGATGATGGCCATGTCGGCTTACCTCCTGTGACTGCGGTGGAACACGGAACGCGGTCACTGTAGCAAATCTCAGTGACTTTGCATCAGGTTTTGTGTTGCCGGAGCGACCGGTCTGTGACGGTGGTCACGGAGGGTCTCCGGTCGGCGCGCTGACAGCATGTCGCGGGCAACCGCCCGCACGTCCGCTCCGAACCCCCGGAAGATGCGCCTCCTCCCCGGCCTGCGGCCACTCGTCGTCTTCGCCGCGCTGCTCCTGTCCATCCTGGCGCCGGCCGCGGCCACCGCCGCCACCGACCAGGAGTCGATCGTCCAGGACGACAACGCGCTGATCTTCAACTCGACCACCGGGACGGCGCGGGCGCTCGATGCGCTCGCCGAGCTCGGCGTCGACCGCGTGCGCGTGTCGGTGTTCTGGGCGACCGTGGCTCCGGACCCCCGCTCGCAGACGCGCCCGGCGTTCGACGCGGCTGACCCGGCCGCCTATCCGGAGGGCGCGTGGGCGCGCTACGACCAGGTCGTCCGCCTGGCGACCGAGCGCGGCATCGCCGTGACGTTCGACATCACGTCGCCCGCCCCGCTGTGGGCCACCGGCGAGGCCCCGCGCGAGGATCTGCTCAACGTGTTCGCGCCGGACGCGGCGGAGTTCGGCCGCTTCGTCGAGGCCGTCGGCCGGCGCTACGGCGGGCAGACCCGCGCACCCGTGACGCGCACCACGCGAGCCGCCCAGGCCGAGGGCGGTCTGCCGCCGTGCGCCGTCCTGCCGTCGGCCTGTCCCGCGCCGGAGCCGGCCCCGGAGCCCGCCCCGGCGGAGGAGCCGCTCGTCCCGCGGGTCAGCTCCTACACGATCTGGAACGAGCCCAACCAGGGCGGGTGGCTCGCGCCGCAGTGGACGACGGGCGGGCCGGAGGGCGACGTCGAGACGTCACCCCGGCTCTACCGCGACCTCGTCGACGCGGCCTGGGAGGGCCTTCGGCGCAGCGGCCACGCCGGCGACACGATCCTGCTCGGGGAGACGGCGCCACGGGGCCGCCTGAACGCCCGCACCGTCACGTCGGCGATGGCGCCGCTGCGCTTCGTCCGCGCGCTTTACTGCGTCGACGACGCGCTTATGCCTTACCGCGGCGCCGCGGCGACCGCCCGGGGCTGTCCGGCCGACGGGGACCGTGCCGCGTTCGCAGCCGCCCACCCCGCGCTGCTGGCGGCGACCGGCTTCGCCCACCACCCCTACCAGCAGGGCGTCGCGCCGACCGTCGTCCCGGCCGATCCCGACTGGGTCACGATCTCGACGCTGCCGCGGCTCAGCGACACGCTCCGCCGGCTCTTCGCCCTCTCCGGCAGCGACCGGGCCGGGCTGCCGCTGTACCTCACCGAGTTCGGCTACGGCACGAACCCCCCGAACCCGGCCGGGATCAGCCTGCGCCTGCAGGCGGCCTACCTCAACGAGGCGGAGTTCACGGCCGCCGACGACCCGCAGGTGCGGATGACGGCCCAGTTCCTGCTCACCGACGACGCGCCACGCCCCGGGCGCAACGGCGTGACCGAGGGCTACGGCGCCACCTCGCAGACCGGCCTGCAGTTCCTCGACGAGACGCGCAAGCCCGCCTTCGCGGCGTACGCCCTGCCGATCCGGATCGCCGCGCCGACCGTCGTGCGGCGTGGGGCGGCGGTCCGCGTCGAGGGCCTCGTCCGGCCGCAGCGACGTCTCGGCGCGCAGCAGGCGGTGCAGGTCCGCTTCCGCCCCGTGGGAGGCGCAGAGCGGACCGTGAAGACCGTCACGACGCCCCCGGGGCGTGGCACCTTCTCGACCGTCGTCGCCGTGCCTGCGTCCGGGACCGTGCGCCTGGTCTGGACCGATCCCCGGACGGGCGCCACGGTCCTCAGCCGGCCGGTCGGCGTGCACGTCCGGCCGATG
>CAZRLR010000373.1:0-4632 GCA_964600395.1 uncultured Conexibacter sp. | reverse complement strand
TAAAACTAGGTAAATCCTACCGGGTTTGTTGAGAATGACCTTCGGCGGTGCTAGCTTGGCTCGCACGCCGCCGGGGGATCCTCCGAGACTTCCGGCGGCGTGTCCTACTCGTCCCCCCGAGGAGCCCCGCCGTGAGCCTGCCCGAACCGCACCTGCGCCCCGAGACCGTCGCCCTGCATGGCGGCCAGTCGCCGGACCCCGCGACGAACGCCCGCGCCGTCCCGATCTACCAGACGGCGTCCTTCGTCTTCGACGACACCGAGCACGCCGCCGACCTCTTCGCCCTCAAGGTCCCGGGCAACATCTACAGCCGGATCATGAACCCGACGTGGGACGTGCTCGAGCAGCGCCTGGCGCAGCTGGAGGGCGGCGTCGGCGCCGTCGTCACCGCGTCCGGGCAGGCCGCCGTCACCTACAGCGTCCTGAACCTCGCGCGCGCGGGGGACAACATCGTCTCCGTCTCCCAGCTCTACGGCGGGACATACAACCTCTTCGCGCACACGCTGCCGCAGTACGGCATCGAGGTGCGCTGGGTCGACGCGGACGACCCGTCCGCGCTCGCCGCCCAGGTCGACGACCGCACGCGCCTCGTCTTCGGCGAGACGATCGGCAACCCGCGCCTGAAAGTCCTGGACGTCCCCGCCTGGGCGGACGCCGCCCACGCCCACGGCCTGCCGCTCGTCGTCGACAACACCGTCGCCACCCCGCTCGGCGCCCGCGTGCTGGACCTCGGCGCCGACGCCGCCGTCCACTCGCTCACGAAGTTCATCGGCGGCCACGGCACCTCGATCGGCGGCGCCGTCGTCGACGCCGAGCGCTTTGACTGGACCGCCCAGGCCGAGCGCTTCCCCGGCCTGACCAAGCCGGACCCGAGCTACCACGGCGTCGTGTGGACCGACGCCCTCGGGCCCGCCGCGTACATCGGCCGCGTCCGGACCGTCCTGCTGCGCAACCTCGGCGCGGCGCTGTCCCCGTTCAACGCCTTCCTCTTCCTGCAGGGCATCGAGACGCTGGCGCTGCGGATCGAGCGCCACAACAACAACGCGCTGGCCATCGCCCGCTGGCTCAAGGAGCACGAGGCCGTCGCGTGGGTCGCCTACCCGGGCCTGGAGGACGACCCGTACCACGCGACCGCCCAGCGCGTGCTGCGCGGCGGGGGCGGCGCGCTCGTGACGTTCGGCGTCAAGGGCGGCATCGAGGCCGGCCGCGCGTTCATCGAGGCGCTCGGCCTTTTCAGCCACCTGGCGAACATCGGGGACGCCAAGTCCCTGGCGATCCACAACGCCTCCACCACCCATTCCCAGCTCAACGACGAAGAGCTCGCCGCGGCCGGCGTGACCCAGGACACGGTCCGCCTGTCGGTCGGCATCGAGCACGTCGATGACCTCATCGCCGACCTCGACCAAGCGCTGGCCGCCGCCCGGCGGCCGGTGGTCGCCTGAGTCGCGAGAGAGGCACCGCGGTGGACGGGACAGCCGCCGCGACAGCCCAGCGGGTCGTCCTCTTTGCCCAGGACGACCCGCTGGCGCTTGCCTGCGGGCGGGAGCTCGCGCCCGTCCGCGTCGCGTTCGAGACGCACGGGACGCTGAACGCGGACGCGTCCAACGCCGTGTTCGTCTGCCACGCCCTGACCGGGGACGCGCATGCCGCGGCGCCCGACGGGTGGTGGAAGACGCTCGTGGGACCGGGGCTGCCGGTCGACACCGAGCGCTTCTTCGTCATCACCCCGAACCTCCTGGGCGGGTGCTCGGGGACGACGGGACCGGGGTCGGTCGATCCGGCCACCGGCGCGCCGTACGGCCTGGACTTCCCGCCGCTGCACGTCCGCGACCTCGTCGCGGTGCACCGGCGGTTGCTCGAGCATCTGGGCGTCACGCGGTTGCACGCGGCGATCGGCGGCTCGCTCGGCGGGATGCAGGTCCTGCAGTGGGCCCTGGACCATCCGGGGGAGATCTCACGGGCCATCCTCGTGTGCGCGACCGCGCGGCTGAGCGCGCAGAACGTGGCGCTGTCAGCGGCGGCGCGCGGGGCGATCCTGAGCGATCCGGACTTCCGGGACGGGCGGTACCTGGAAGCGGGCACGCGCCCGGACGCGGGGCTCGCCACGGCCCGGCGGGTCGCGCACGTGACGTACCTCAGCGAGCGCGGGATGCAGCGGCGGTTCGGCGCCGGCGATGGCATGGTCGCGGCGGTCCCTGCTGGTGACGCGCGCGCGTGGCTTGGCTCGCGCCACCCCGTCGAGACCTACCTCGACCATCAGGCCGACACCTTCCTCGCGCGCTTCGACGCGCTGAGCTACCTGTACCTGTCGCGCGTCATGGACGACTTCGACCCGTTCGCCGAGCCGGGGCCGCCGCTGGACCCGGCGCTGCAGGCCACGGTCGTGTCGTTCGACTCGGACTGGCGCTTCGGGCCCGAGCACGGCGCGGCGCTCGCGGCCGGGCTGCGCGAGCGCGGGGCGGGGTCGGTCCATGAGATCGTCCTGCCGACGGACGCCGGGCACGACGCCTTCCTGCTCGAGGTCCCCGGCTACCAGGAGCTCGTGGCCGCCGCGCTCGGCTCGTGACCCCGGAGCGGCCGGCCGCCGAATCGCGCTGCACGCTCGCCTGCGTTGATGTGCGCTTGCGGTCCAGGGCTTAGGGTCGGGGCAGATCGTCGTCCCATCGAGTTGGAGGTCGGGCCATGTCACGCATGCAGCAGGTCATCAAGGCACTGGAGGCGGAGCGTGCGGAGGTGCAGGAGCGCCTCGCGTGGCTGGACCAGACGATCGAGGAGTTCCGCGCCCGCGAGAACGGCCCGCCGGCGACCGACGTCCCCGCCCCGGTCGCGCCGCCCAAGCGCGCCGTGCGCCGCGGGACGGCCGTCCGCGCGTCCAACCGCCGCCACGCCGCGCGCGACCTGAAACCCGACCCGACCGAGAAGATCCTCGCCTTCCTGCGCGAGCACCCCGGCAGCACCGCGGGCGCCGTGGCCAAGGGCGTCAACGGCAACCGCTCGACCGTCGCCGCGCAGCTGGCGAAGCTCGACAAGACGGGGGACGTCGTGAAGGGCGCGACAAAGGGCTACTCGGTGAACGAGAAGCCCGAGGACGCGGCCGCCGCCTCCTAGCCCGTCCGCGTCACCAGAGGCGGGAGGGACCGCGACCGCCGCCGGCACCCCGCCGGCGGCCACGGTCCCGCGCCGCGACCTCAGGGACGCTGCTCGGAGGCCAGGCGGGCCTTCTTGCCGCCCCCGGCGGCGCGGAGCCGGTCGGCCCGCTCGATCGCGGGCTGCTCCAGGGCCAGCGGCTGCACGACCGCCTGCGACGCGGGACGCCCGTAGAGCGACGGATCCAGGTAGCGACCACGGTCGGCACCGGCCTTGGTCTGGACCGCGACGATCGGCGAGTCCTTCGCCTGCGGGTCGCGCCGCGTCCCGACGACCTGCCAGGACACCTTCGTGCCGGGGTGCTCGCTGCGGATGACAAACGCGCCGCCGCGGACCTCACGCTCGACGATGACCTGACCGAAGCGGCCGATCGGGGTCAGCTGGTAGCGCCAGTCCTGCGCGAGCGTGGTCGCATACGCCGGCAGACGCACGGTCGCCCGACCGTCCGCGCCGGTGATCACCTTTCCGTCGTACTGGACGGTCAGCCGGTCGGTCTCCACCGGCGTGTGGGTGAGCGTCCGCAGCGCGGGCGCCCGGGGGTCGTCGATGCGGAAGCCGCTCTTGGTCCCGGTGACGGTCAGGTCGCCGTTGATCGTCACGGCCCCGTTGAACGTCGCCGCCTTCGTGCCCTGCGCGAAGAGCGCGGAGCCCGTGCCGTTCGTGACGGCCTCGACGGCGTTGCTGGCGTTGGCCGCGTTGACGTTCTCGCCACGGACGCCGGTGCCGGTGCCGCCCGAGATGCCCGCCTGGCCGAGCACGCCGATGGCGCCGTTCGGGTCGGTGACGAAGCCGCGGACGCCGTAGCCGCCCTGGCCGTCGTGCCGGCCGACGAGCGCGCCGATGCCGTTGCACTTGCCGATGTTCAGCTCGCAGACCGCGCCGTTCTGCCGCGCGACGACGGCCTCGCCCGACGAGCTGTCACCGATGACGGCGGCCGAGCTGATGCTGCCGGTGATGCCCCAGATCGAGTTGCCGCCGATCGTGTTGGCGAAGACGCCGGGGCCGACGCCGTTGTGCTGCACGTTGACGCCGCGAGCACCGCTGATGTTCGGCAGCGTGACGTCGAGGCCGTTCCCGATGCCGCTGTTGGTGATCGTCTGGACGGCGCCCGCCGAGCCGCTGTTGGTCTGCGCCAACGTCAGCGGGACGGCGACGCCGAGGGTGAGGGCCCCGCTCGTCCCCCCGCCGGTCAGCGTCGCGTTCGTGTTCACCGCGGTGATGTCGCCGCCGCTGTCGGCGTCCGTCCCGCAGCTCACCGTGCCGTCCGCGGCGATCGCCTGCAGGTACTGCCCGGTTGCGCAGCTCCCGGTGACGCGGCGCTGCAGCGTGTTGAGGCTCACGCCCGCGAGCAGGTCGGCGTCCAAGCCGGACCCGGCGCCGTCGACGGTCTTGAGCTTCTCCAGGACCTGCGCTGGGGTGTCGGGGGACCCCGCCGGGCCGGTGTCGCCCTTGGCGCCGGTGTCGCCCTTGGGTCCGGTGTCGCCC
>CAZRLR010000372.1:0-4661 GCA_964600395.1 uncultured Conexibacter sp. | reverse complement strand
CATGTTTTCAGACCGTCGGTGCTAGATGAAGTGAAAGATGACCCGGGCGTAGTTTTTTAGGTAGGGTTGTTTGACACTGTCGTGGTGGAGGTGTTGGCCCGAGTGGTCGTGGCCGTGGGATTGCAGGCAACGGGCGTGGGCGTGGGGGTTCTGGTCGGCGGCGGGGTGTTGGTGGGGCGTACCCCGACCCGGCCGGCGCGGGTCCTAGAAGCTCGCCTCGGCGAGCTCCATGACGTCGTTCTCGATCTGGCCGATCGCGGTCTTGACGGCCGTCAGGCGCGGCAGGACCGTGCGGGCGAAGAACGCGGCGACCGCGACCTTGCCCTGGTAGTAGGAGGCGTCGCCGTTGGCCGAGCCGGCCTCGAGCTTGGCCTGCGCGATCTCGGCGTGGTCGAGCAGCAGCCAGCCGATGAGCAGGTCGCCGAAGGCCTTGAGGAAGTCCACGGAGCCCAGGCCGACCTTGTAGAGCTGCGCCGGGTCCTCCTGCGCGGCCATGAGGTAGCCCGTGAGGGAGCCGACCATCGCCTGCACGTCGCCGAGCGCCGTGGCGAACTCCGCCCAGCTGGCCTTCAGGTCCTCCGCGCCCTCGCGGTCGATCGACGCCTGCATCTGCGTCATGAGGTGCGTCAGCGCCACGCCCTTGTCCCGCGCGATCTTGCGGAAGAAGAAGTCCTGGGCCTGGATCGCGGTCGTGCCCTCGTAGAGCGAGTCGATCTTCGCGTCGCGGATGTACTGCTCGACGGGGTAGTCCTGCAGGTAGCCCGACCCGCCGTAGGTCTGCAGCGACTCGTTGAGCATCTCGTACGCCCGCTCGGAGCCGACGCCCTTGACGATCGGCAGCAGCAGGTCGTTCACGCGGTGCGCCAGCGGGCCTTCGGCGCCGGAGACGATCGCCGCAGCGGCGACGTCCTGGTGGGCGGCGGTGTACAGGTAGACCGCACGCAGGCCCTCGGAGTAGGCCTTCTGCGTCATGAGCGCGCGGCGGACGTCGGGGTGGTGGATGATCGACACGCGCGGGGCGGTCTTGTCGGTCATCTGCGTCAGGTCGGCGCCCTGGATGCGCTCCTTGGCGTACTCCAGCGCGTTGAGGTAGCCGGTCGACAGCGTGGCGATCGCCTTCGTGCCGACCATCATCCGCGCGTGCTCGATGACCTCGAACATCTGCGCGATGCCGCCGTGGACGCCGCCGACGAGCCAGCCCTTGGCCGGGATGCCGTTGTCGCCGAAGGCCACGTCGCACGTCGCGGACGCCTTGAGGCCCATCTTGTGCTCCAGGCCGGTGACGAAGACGCCGTTGCGCTCGCCGGGCTCGCCCGTCTCGGGGTCGAAGTGGAACTTCGGGACGAAGAACAGGCTCAGCCCCTTCGTGCCCGGGCCCGCGCCCTCGGGGCGCGCCAGGACGAGGTGGAAGATGTTCTCGAAGAGGTCGCCCGAGTCACCGGAGGTGATGAAGCGCTTGACGCCCTCGATGTGCCAGCTGCCGTCGGGCTGCTCGATGGCCTTCGTGCGGCCGGCGCCGACGTCCGAGCCCGCGTCGGGCTCCGTCAGGACCATCGTCGAGCCCCAGTTGCGGTCGATCGCCAGCTGGGCCCAGCCCTTCTGCTCCTCCGTGCCGAGGTTGTGGAGGATGTGGGCGAAGGAGGAGCCGGCGAGGTACATGAGCGCGGCGGGCTGCGCGCCGAGGATGAACTCGTTGATGGCCCACGCGACCATGGAGGGCGCGGGGACGCCGCCGAGCTCCTCCGTGATGCCGATGCGCGGCCACTCGGCCTCGTGCCAGGCGCGCACGGCGGCCTTGAAGTCCTCCGGCAGGGTGACGGTGCCCGTGGCGGGGTCGAACGTCGGCGGCTTGCGGTCGGTCTCGGCGAAGGACGCGGCGACCGGGCCCTCGGCCAGGCGGGCGGCCTCGCCGAGCATCGTGCGGACGGTCTCGCCGTCCAGGTCGCCGAACTCGCCGGTCGCGAGGATCTCGTCGAGCTTCAAGGCCTCGAACAGGTTGAACTCGAGGTCGCGGACGTTGCTCTTGTAATGGCTCATGGTGATGTCGCCGCGAACGGCGCCTTTCGACGATCGGGAAAGAACGGACGCGTTCAGATGCGCCGACGGCGAGGAATGGTGCCATACCTCACCCGTCCGCGACCCGGATCGCGCAGGCCGGGCACACCTGGACAGCCGGTCCGAATCGCGGCGCTGCCGCTGGACACGGTGTCAGGTGCGCCCTCCGGCCGTCCCATCCCTACCGCGTCGCGCGCCGGCGGACGTCGCGCGCGACGCGCACGGTGCGGCTGCGGGGCACCGCGCCGAGCCGGCGCCCGCCGTAGATCACCTTCCCGGCGGCGTCCTGGTAGGTCTGCCACGGGATCGTCCCCTGCTGATCCACGCCGGGCTTGGAGAAGTCGCAGACCCCGGACGGGAAGCTCCGCTGGAGGCTCGCCCACTCGGCGTCGGTGAACGTCACCGCGCCGTAGGCCGTGCGGTCCAGCGGCTTGAGCACGCACTTGTTCGTGTCGGTCGTGATCGCGTCGCCGGCCATCACGCGCGGCGTGGCGTACGTCGCGACGACCGCCTGGCCGCAGAGGTCGTCCGTCAGCTTCTGCCCGACGCCGCTGTAGCAGCGGTCGGTGATGTCCGCAGGCTTGTCGCGCGCGACCTTCTCCGCGACGGTGCCAGGCCTGCTGTCCTGCTCGACGGCGGCGAGCCAGCGGTTCATCGCCAGGAAGGCGTTCGTCTCGCACTGCAGGTCGCCGAGGATCTCGACCGGACCCTCCCAGATCGCCTGGTTGGCGTGGCCGCCGTGCTCGCGGTCCAGCCGGCCGCGGACGGCGAAGGCACGGTAGGCGTCGTGGAAGGCGGCAGGGTCCGGGCCGCGGCAGTCGATGATCGCGGTCTGGTCCAGGTTGTTCGTCTCGTTGATCGACCCCGATCGGTAGGCGTTGGCCAGGGCCGGGCGGTCGGCCTCGATCCGCTCGGGGACCGGGGTGACGTCGACGTGGCTGACACCGCCGATCTTCGCGTTGAGGTCGGCGAACATCGCGGGCGTGATCTGCCCCTGCAGCAGCGGCCGCAGGCCGTACTGGACGCCGACGTTGTCGACCGGCACGCCGGCGAAGCCGCGGCCGATCTGCCGCTCCTGCGGGCTCCAGGTCGCGGGCAGGCGCGGGCCGAAGACGTTGATCGCCGCGTCCGCGATCGAGCAGCGCACGCCGCCCGGGTTGCGCTGGGTGTCGAAGCGCTGTTCGGCGGTCACGCCGGCGCACGGGTCGTCGGGCCGGATGACGTGGAACTGCGCGTTGTCGGACACCTCGGAGTTCACGATCGTCACGTGACCCTGGACGGACGCCATCTGCGTCGGTAGCCACGCCACCCCCGGCCCCCAGCGCGCCGGGTCGGTGAAGTACGCCAGCGTCTGGTGGTAGTCGAGGAACTGCGTCGCCGTGCTCCACGCGTCCGGGAACGAGCAGGTCGGCAGGATGCCCTGGTAGACGCCGGGGTAGGCGTTGGCGACCCACTGCTCGGCGAGCGAGCCGCCCGAGCAGCCCGTCCCGATCGTGTAGCGCAGGGTGCCGTAGCGGTCGACGAGGTGCTCCTTCGTCATGACGAGCGACTCGGCCTGCACCGGCAGCGTGCAGTTGTGGCCCGAGTTGTCCAGGGCGGTCGACATCGTTGCGTAACCCAGCCCGAGCGCCGTCGGGGCGGCGCCGCCCAGGACGTCAGGGGCGCTGCCGGTCCGGTGGTCGTTGCCGCAGGCGGCGCCGTGGGTGATGAGGAGCTTGTGGTTGAACTGCGGTTGCGGATCGACGGCCGTCCACGGCTTGGCGGGGTCGAAGAGGGTGGCGATCGCGTACTGGTCGCGGTCGAGGTACCCCGTCTCGATGCGGACGACGAACGGCACCTTGGCGCCGCTCTCGGTCGTCGTCGTGGCGACGTCCGACGGCGGGCTGGCCGGGTCGTAGGCCTGGAAGCCGCCCTTGGTCGGGTTCGTCGAGCGGTAGACGAAGCGGAACGAGGTCGGCGCGTTGCACTGCGCGTCGGTCGCGCCCGGCTGGCAGACCCACGGCTGCAGCTGCGGCCCGGCGAACACCGGCCCCCCGCGGGGGTGGTTGACGAGGGTCAGCCGCGCGCCCCGGGTCCGCGTCCGGGCCGTCAGCGTCGTGCGGCCGAGCGGCAGATCGGTCACGAGCCCGCGGACGCCGGCGGCGGTGACCTTGAAGGCCCGCGTGACGTCCCGCCTGCCCGCCCGGACGGTGACGCCCCGCAGGGTCCGGACCCCGCCGAGGCCCACGAGCGCGTCGCCGTCGCTGACGAGGTCGGCACGCGTGGACAGCACGGTGATGCTCAGCGGTTTCGTCGCCGCCTTCGTCGCCTTGGCCGAGGCCGGACCGACCGGCAGCGCGACGAGCAGCCCGCAGGTGACCGCCAGTGTGATCGGCACCCGCAGGCGCCGCGACCCGTTGCCCATGCTCTCTCCCTGACCTCGCCGACCCGGATGGTGACCGCGCGGCCTCCCCGCCGCGCCGTCGCACATGTTTCCAGACCGTGAGGGTGGGTGCTGCAGTTCGCGCCCCGTGGGCGCGACCCCGACGGACGAGGCGCTAGGGGTGCCGGCGGTGGTGCTGGGCGGCGGCCCTCCGGCGGGCGGCAGCACGGCGTGCGGCGGCCCG
>CAZRLR010000371.1:0-4677 GCA_964600395.1 uncultured Conexibacter sp. | reverse complement strand
CCCGTCCTCCCTGGAGGCCTACCCCCAGGAGGCGGGTCGCGCCGGGCGCGACGGCGCGCCCGCCCGCGCGCTGCTGCTCGCCGCCGGCAAGGACAAGGGCCTGCACGTCTTCTTCATCGAGCGCAGCGAGGTGGACGACCCGCTGCTGCAGCAGGTCGCCAAGCGCATCCTCGCGTCGGCCGCCGAGGGCCGCTACGACGTCCCGGTCGGGGTGCTGGGCAGCGGCAAGGACGACGAGGACCGCATCAAGGGCATCGTCGGGGCGCTCGCCCGCGCCGGGGTCGTCCAGCCCGCGCCGGCGCCGGTCGACCGCGTCCGCGGGCGGGTGCTCGGGCCGTTCGACGCGCAGGCCCTCGCCGCCTGCCGCCGGCTGACGAACGAGGCGCTGCAGGCCCGGTGGGGCCAGTACCGCTCCGTGTGGGCGTTCGCCGAGGGCGACCGCTGCCGCCGCCAGACGATCCTCGACCACTTCGGCGACCAGCGCCCCCCGGCGCCGCAGGTCGCGTGCTGCGACGTCTGCGACCCGGCGGTCGTGCCCGAGGCGGTCTGGGCGGCGACGAAGGCCTCGGGCTCCACGCGGGCGCGGGTGAAGTCCAAGCGCGCCGGCGGCGCCGTCGTGGACGGGCCCGAGCTCGACGTCGCGATCGCCGACGTCGTCGAGCGAGCGAACCCCTCGGTCGGCCGCACCCGGGTCGTCGAGATCCTCCGCGGCGGGCGCTCGAAGGTCATCGAGAAGTACAGCTACGACGGCCTCCCCGGCTACGGGACGTTCGACCACCTGAGCACCGCGGACGTCCTGGGCCGCGTCGACGCGCTCATCGACGCCGGGCGCCTGGAGTCCACCGGCGGCATGTACCCCAAGCTCCGGGTCGTGGCCGACCAGGGCCGGCTGGTGGCGTGACGGCCCCGTTGCGCGTCGGCGTCCTGGCCTCGGGGGAGGGGACGAACCTGCAGGCGCTGCTCGACGGCGTGCACGGCGAGGAGGTGCAGGTCGTCGCGGTCGGGACGGACAAGCCCGGCGCCCCGGCGCTGGCACGGGCGACCGGCGCAGGGATCGCGACGCGCGCCTTCCCGGCCGACGCCTTCCCCGACCGCCCGGCCCGGGACGCGGCGATCTCCGCGTGGCTGCGCGAGCAGGACGTCCAGCTCGTCGTGCTCGCCGGCTACATGGCGCTGCTCAGCGCGCCGTTCACCGACGCCTGGGCCGGCCGCCTGGTCAACGTCCACCCGTCGCTGCTGCCGGCGTTCCCGGGGATCCGCGCGATCGAGCAGGCCCTCGACTACGGCGTGAAGGTCTTCGGCGTCACCGTCCACCTCGTCGACGGCGGCGTGGACACGGGGCAGATCCTCGCGCAGTGCGCCGTCGAGCTGCCGTCGGCGCGGACCGAGCCCGAGGTCCACGCCGTCCTGCGTCCCCTCGAGCACGCGCTGCTGTGCGACACGGTGCGGCGCTTCGCGCGCGGGCAGGTCCGGCCGGACCCGGCGCACCCACGCCGGATGCTGGTCGATTGACCGTGCGCCCACGGCGGAAGGGCGGAAGGTGCGGGCAACGGGCCGCGCCGCCCGGCTGGCGTCCGGCCCCCTCGCGTATTCTCGCCCCTGTATGCCCGACCCCGTGAACGCCTCCGCCGCGCCGACGACCGCCCCGGGGGACGTCCGCGTCCGCCGGGCCCTCCTGTCGGTCTCCGACAAGCGCGGTGTGGTCGACTTCGCGCGTGGCCTGGTCGCGCTCGGCGTCGAGATCGTCTCGACGGGCGGGACGGCCAAGGAGCTGGCCGCCGCCGGGCTCGAGGTCCGGGCCATCGACGACTTCACGGGCTTCCCGGAGATCATGGACGGCCGGGTCAAGACGCTGCACCCCAAGCTCTACGCCGGCCTGCTCGCCGTCCGCGACAACCCCGAGCACCTCGCGGCGACGACCGCGAACGACATCGAGTTCGTCGACCTCGTCTGCGTCAACCTCTACCCGTTCGAGCGCACGGCGGCCCGGCGCGGGGTGGGGGAGGCCGAGGTCATCGAGAACATCGACATCGGCGGCCCGACGATGATCCGCGCCGCCGCGAAGAACTTCGCCTTCAGCGCCGTCGTCGTGAACCCCGAGTCCTACGACGCGGTGCTGCAGGAGCTCGGCGAGACCGGCGGCAAGCTCTCGCTCGAGACGCGCGAGGCGCTGGCGGCCGAGGCCTTCTCGACGACGGCGCGCTACGACGTCGCGATCTCCCGCTGGTTCGGCGAGAAGCACGAGGACTTCGCCCCGCAGTACGTCCGCGCCTACGAGAAGGTGACCGACCTGACCTACGGCGAGAACCCGCACCAGCGGGCCGCCTACTACGCCCAGGTCGGCGCGCGCACGCACCTGCTGTCCATGGTCCGCCAGCACCACGGCAAGCAGCTCTCCTACAACAACCTCCTCGACCTGGAGGCCGCCAAGTCGATGGTCCGGGACTTCGAGGTCCCGGCCTGCGTCATCGTCAAGCACAACAACCCGTGCGGTGTGGCGCTCGGCGGCACGGCGCTGGCCGCCTACCAGGGGGCCTTCGAGTGCGACCCGCTCAGCGCCTTCGGCGGCGTCATCGCCTTCAACCGGCCGATCGACGAGGCGACCGCCCAGGCGCTGCACCAGCAGTTCATCGAGGTCCTCGTCGCCCCCGGCTACGACGAGGCCGCGCTGGCCGTCCTGACGCAGAAGCAGAACATCCGCATCCTCGAGGACGGTGAGCGCCGCACGCCCGCGCTCGGCGAGCCCGAGGTCCGGCAGGTCACCGGCGGCCTGCTCGTGCAGGACCGCGACACCGCCCGCGATCCCCGCGAGGACATGGACGTCGTGACGGCCAAGCAGCCGACCGACCGCGAGTGGGAGGACCTGCTCTTCTCCTGGCGGGTGGCCAAGCACGTGAAGTCCAACGCGATCATCCTCGTGCAGGGCCTCAGGACCGTCGGCATCGGCGCCGGTCAGATGTCGCGCGTGGACTCCGTCCGGCTGTCGCTGGAGAAGTGCCGCCTGGAGTCGCCGGCCGGGTCGGTCCTGGCGTCCGACGCGTTCTTCCCGTTCGCCGACGGCCCCGAGCTCGCGATCGAGGCCGGCATCACCGCCGTCATCCAGCCGGGCGGGTCGATCCGCGACGACGAGGTCGTCGCGGCCGCCGACGCGGCCGGGATCGCGATGGTCATGACCCACCGTCGGCACTTCCGCCACTAGCCCGTGGAGGTCCGGCGTCAGGGGAGCGGGTCACCGTGGGAGGCGACCGTCGGCTACAGCCGTGCGGTCCGCGCGGGCGCCCACGTGTGGATCGCCGGCTGCACGGCCACGGGCCCGGACGGCGTCGTCCTCGGTCGCGGCGACGCGTACGCGCAGACCGTCGCGGCGCTCGAGAACCTCGCGCGGGCGCTGGCGCTCGTCGACGCGACGCCGTCCGACGTCGTGCGCACGCGCATCTTCGTCACCGACATCTCCCGCTGGGAGGACGTCGGCCGCGCGCACGGGGAGGTCTTCGGCGACATCCGTCCGGTGACGGCGATGGTGCAGGTCTCGGGCCTCATCGACCCGCTGATGCTCGTCGAGATCGAAGCCGACGCCTACGTGACGTCCGACACGAGCGCAGCCTGAGCCCTTGAACACGACGCCTGCGGACCCGTCCGGTCCGTGCCGCAGCATTCCCGCCTCCGCATGACGCCGTCCACCCCTCGCACCCCACCGCTGCGCCCGTGGCAGGTCCGCGCCCTCGCGGCGCTGGAGCCCTGGCGTGGGGGCTCGTTCCTCATCTCGGCGGCACCCGGCGCGGGCAAGACGCGGCCTGCCCTGGAGCAGGCCAAGCGCATGCTCAAGGACGGCCGCGCCGACCGCGTCGTCCTCGTCTGCCCGACCGCGCCGCTCACGCGCCAGTGGGCGCAGGCGGCGGGCAAGCTCGGGCTGCACCTCGTCCCGGACGCCGAGTCCCCTCGGCCGCCGAAGGACTTCCAGGGCATCGCGGTGACCTACGCGCGCGTGGCGGCCTCCGGCGAGCGCTGGGGTCCGCTCGTGACGCCCGGGACGCTCGTCATCGCCGACGAGGCGCACCACCTGGGGGAGGACCTGGCGTGGGGCGAGGGCTTCGCCAAGGCCTTCAAGCGGACCGACAAGCTGCTCATGCTGTCGGGCACGCCGTTCCGCTCGGACGCCACGCCGATCCCGGGCATGCGCTACGACCGCGACGGCGTCGTCGTCCCGGACATCTCGTACACCTACGCCGACGCCGTCCGCGACGCGGTCTGCCGGCCCGTCGCCTTCATCACGTACGACGGGACGCTCTCCTGGCAGTCCGGCGACGACGTCATCGAGTCCTCGTTCGACACGATCCTCAGCGCCCGCGAGGCGTCCCGGCGCTACCGCACGGCGATCTCGACCGAGCTGCCGGACGGGCTGCCGCGGATCCTGCGCGAGGCCCACGAGCGCCTGGTCGAGGTGCGCGCGGGCGGGCACAAGGACGCCGGCGGGCTCGTCATCGCCGCCGACGGCACCCACGCCAAGCAGATCGCCAAGCACCTGCGCGAGGTCACCGGCAAGGCGCCGACCGTCGTCCTGCACACCGAGGCGCGGGCGGCGCAGAAGCTTGCGGCGTTCACCGACTCCCGGGACGAGTGGCTCGTCGCGGTGAACATGGTCTCCGAGGGCGTCGACATCCCGCGCCTGCGCGTCGG
>CAZRLR010000370.1:2194-4696 GCA_964600395.1 uncultured Conexibacter sp. | reverse complement strand
CGGCCAGGCGGATGAGGCGGGCGAGCTCGGCGTCGAGCCCGAGCTGCTCGGCCAGACGGCCGGCGAGGGCCCCGACCCGGCGGGTGTGCTCCCCGGTCTCGTCGTCGCGGTACTCCGCGGCGCCGGCCAGGCGCGTGAGGGTCTCGAACTGCGCCTGCTCGATCCGGGCCGCCGCGAGGTTCGCGTCGGTGACGTCCTGGATCTGGGCGTAGAGGTGGACGGGGCGCTGCGCGTCGTCGTAGATCGTCGTCACCGCCACGCGGGCCTCGAACGTCGTGCCGTCGCGCCGCCGGTGACGCCGGTCGGTGCGCTCGTCGCCGAGAGCTCCCTCGCGGTCGGGGTCGGCGCCGGCCGTGGCGTCGCGGGCGTTCGTCAGCTCCCGGAAGGAGCGCCCGACGAGCTCGTCGGCCGTGAAGCCCGTCATCGCGCAGAGCGCGGGGTTCACGCGCAGGTAGCGGCCGTCGACGGAGAGCAGGGCGCTGCCGATCGGCGCGTCGTCGAACGCCGCGCGCTCGCGCTGCAGGTCGGCGTGCAGCCGCGCGGCCTGCCGGCGCAGGTCGCGCTGCAGCCGCTGGATCGCGAAGCCGAGCAGGGCCGAGACCGCGGTGAGGATGAAGCCGATCCGCCAGCCGCTGCTCGGGTACCGCTCGCCGCCGTCGAGGACGATCGGCAGCCAGTAGACGAGTGCGGCCGCGACGATGGCGAGGCCGAGCTCGAGGCGGCCGCGATAGAGCGCGAACCAGATGACCGGGACGAGCACGAGCGGCCCGAACCCCGAGGCGTTGCCGCCACCGGCCTCCCGCAGCAGGGCGACGATGCCGAAGTAGGCCAGTCCGCCCACGATGGCGGGCAGCCGGGCGTCCGCACGCCACGGCCACAGCAGCGCCGTGGCGACGAGCAGCGCCGTCAGGGCCAGGCCGAGCACGAGCAGGCCCGTCTTGACGTGTGGGCCGGGCAGGACGAGAAGCGCGACGGGCAGCGCGGCGCAGGCGACGAAAGGCGCGCCCCGACGACAGCGCTGCGCGAGCGAAAGCGGCATCCACGCCTGTCATCGGCCGGTGGGCGTCCCGGCTTGAAGGCCGGGGCGACCTACGTGTCGCTGAAGTCCCGCGCCAGGTGCGTGGCGTCCATGCCCCACACGAGCAGCGCGATGAGCCCGAGGTAGACGACCGCGACGAGGATCCGGTTGCGCGGGCTGACCTTGTAGTAGGCCTTCACCGTCTCGTCGCCCGAGCGCAGCGCCTGGTAGCGCCGGTAGGTCTCCAGGCCGGCGAAGAGCGCGATGAGGATGATGATCGGGTTCGGGTACAGGAACACGGCCAGGACGATCCCGAAGAAGCCGAGGAACCACAGCCACGGTGACATCGCGGCCATCGCGCGCCCGCCGTCCAGCGGGACGACCGGCAGCAGGTTGAAGAGGTTGAGGAAGAAGCCCGTGAAGGCGAGCGCCCGGAACATCTCGTTGCCGGTGGCGTCGGCGATCGGGATGCACAGGGCGGCGCCCAGCGACCCGAGCACCGGGCCGGCGAGGCCGACGCGCGCCTCGGCCAGCGCGTTGCCGCCGAGCGACTTGGCCCACACGACCGCGCCCAGGAACGGGATGAAGAGGGGCGCGCTGGCCTCGACGCCCTCGCGGCGCAGCTGGATGACGTGGCCCATCTCGTGGACGAAGAGCAGGACGACGAAGCCGAGCGCGAACTTCCAGCCCCAGATGAGCGAGTACGCCGCGACGCTGACGAGCATCGAGCCGCTCGTCGTCAGCACCTTGAGCTTCGGCAGCGCCAGCAGGGCGACCTTGCCGAACTTCACGACGACGAGCAGCGCGGCGAAGAGCGCCCCGCCCAGACGGCGGTACCACGGGCGCTCGGGCTCGCCGAAGGGCGTGCCGGGGGACGCCGTGGCGGGTGACGGCTCGGCCAGCGGGGTCAGCGGCGTGGGGGCCTGCGGCGGCAGCCAGCCGGGCGGTGGGGTGGAGGACGGGTGGTCCATGGGTCCCCACAGTGTGGCAACCGGACCTTCGCATCTCCTATGGGCGGTGCGCCCGCTTGCCTGCGATGCTCGGGCGATGCCGCTGCGTGTCGCCCAGCCGCACGACGTCCCGGCGATCGTGGACCTCGTGACCCGTGCGTTCGGGATATACGTCGAGCGCATCGGACGGCGTCCCAGACCGATGGACGACGACTACGCCGCCCGCGTCGCCGCACGGCAGGTGACCCTCGCCGTGACCGACGACGGCCACCCGGCCGGCCTCGTCGTGCTCGTCCCGGAGACCGACCACCTCTACGTCGAGGCGATCGCGGTCGACCCCGGGCGTCAGGGCACGGGCGTCGGCGTCGCGCTGTTGGACCACGCCGAGCAGCGGGCGCGGGGGCTCGGGCTCGGCGAGCTGCGGCTGTCGACGAACGCGAAGATGACGGAGAACCTGACCTTCTACCCGCGCCGCGGCTTCACCCGGACGGGGCAGAGCACCGTCCACGGCTTCGACCGCGTGCACTTCGCCAA
>CAZRLR010000370.1:0-2094 GCA_964600395.1 uncultured Conexibacter sp. | reverse complement strand
GCGGCCTCGGCCTCTTCGAGCTGCCGCTCGACGAGCGCCAGGCCGCTGCGCCAGAAGCCCGGGTCCGTGAGGTCCAGCCCCGCGATCTGGGCGAGCTCCTCGGGCGACTTGGAGCCGCCGGCGCTGAGCATCGCGACGTAGTCCGCGACGAACGGCTCGCCGACCTCGAGGTAGCGGCCGTACACCGACAGCGCCAGGAGCTGGCCGTAGGCGTAGGCGTAGACGTAGCCGGGGGTCCCGATGAAGTGCGGGACGTAGGACCACCAGGACTTGTAGTTGTCGGTGACCTCGACGGCGTCCCCGAGCATCTCCTCCTGGGTCTGCGCCCACAGCTCGCCGATGCGCGCCACCGACAGCTCGCCCTCCGTCCGGCGGGCGGTGTGCACCGCGTGCTCGAACTGGTTCATCGCGACCTGGCGGAAGACCGTGGCGATCGACCCCTCGATGTTCTCGGCCAGGAGCGCCAGGCGGCTGGCCGGCTCGGTCGTCTGCTCGAGCAGCCGGCCGAAGACGAGGGTCTCGCCGAAGACGGACGCCGTCTCGGCGAGCGTCAGCGGGGTGTGCTGCTCGAAGACGCCGCGCGGCCGCGCCAGGGAGGCGTGCAGGCCGTGGCCGAGCTCATGGGCCAGCGTCAGGACGTCGCGTCGCTTGTGCGTCCAGTTCAGCAGGACGTACGGGTGGGCGCTGGGGACGGTGTAGGCGCAGAAGGCGCCGCCGCGCTTGCCCGGACGGACGGGCGCGTCGATGTAGTCGCCGTCGAAGAAGACCTTCGCGGCGTCGCCGAGAATCGGGGAGAAGTCGCCGAACGCGTCCAGCACGAGCTCGCGGGCCTCGTCCCAGCCGTAGTCCTCGTCGCTCTGCGCGACCGCGGCCATGCGGTCGTAGTCGGCCAGGCGCTCGATCCCGAGGAGCCTGGCCTTCAGGCGGTACCAGCGGCGCGGCAGCTCGTAGGCGCCCTTCACTGCGTCGACGAGCGCCTGCACCGACTCGTCGCTGGCCTCGTTGGAGAGGTTGCGCCCCGACAGCCAGCTGTCGAAGTGGCGCAGACGGTCGTCCGTCGCCTTGTCGGCCAGCAGCGTGTTGAAGATGAAGGCGCGGGTGCGCAGCCCCGGCTCCAGCGCGTCGGTGACGGCCTGCTGCGTGGCGGCGCGGACGCTGCGGTCCGGGTCGTAGAGCCTGGAGAGCGCGACGTCCAGCGCGACGGGCTCGTCCTCGCCGTCGAGCGTGACCTCGATGGCGCTGGTCAGCTCGCTGAAGAGGCGCGACCACGCGCCGCGACCGGTGACCGACTTCTCGGTGAGGATGCGCTCCTCGGGCTCGGACAGCAGGTGCGGGCGGTAGCGCCGCGCGGTGGCCAGGTGGTGGCGGCTGCGCTCCAGGCCCTCGGTGGCCAGCAGCTGGTCGGCGAGCGCGTCGTCCAGGGCCGCCCACTCGAGCTCGAAGAACTGCAGCGTCGTCTCGATCGCGGTCGCCTTCTCCTGCACGCGCTGCATGAGCGCGCCGATCGCCGGGTCCGCCGTGTCGACGCTGAACTGCAGCGACGCGTAGGAGTACGCCAGGCCGATGAGCTCGGAGATGCCCGCCAGCTCGTCCATCGCGGCGACGAGGCCCGGGCCGTCGAGCGCGGCGACCCTCCCGACGTGGGCGGTCGCGAAGGCCTCGGCCCGTTCGGCGGCCTCGTCGAGCAGGCGGTCGACCCCGGCCGGGCCCTCACCGCCCACGAGCGGCTCGAGGTTCCAGGCGACGGTCTCGACGGCGGTGGGGCTCATGGGCGACAGCCTAGTAAGGGGCCTGCGTGGACGGAGGTTTGATTGTGCGTCCGGCGCGCTGGCGAAAGTCTCGGGCGCATGCGCGACCACCCCGCCCTCCGTCCCTCCGTGCGCGCCGTCCTCGCGGTCCTCTGCACCGGCGCCGTGACCCTCGGCGCCGTCGTCCCCGCCGAGGCGGCGCTGCGCGGCCCGCGTGGCCCGCGCGGCCTGACCGGTCCGCGCGGCCCCAAGGGCTTCCAGGGGGCGCCGGGCGCCCGCGGTCAGACGGGCGCGCCAGGCGAGGTCGGGCCGCAGGGCCCGGCCGGTCCGAAGGGCGACGCCGGCC
>CAZRLR010000369.1:0-4714 GCA_964600395.1 uncultured Conexibacter sp. | reverse complement strand
CCCTTCCCGCTCATGCACGTCGACACCGGGCACAACTTCCCCGAGGTCATCGAGTTCCGCGACCGCCGCGTCGCCGAGCTCGGCGAGCGCCTGATCGTCGCCTCCGTGCAGGAGTCGATCGACAAGGGCCGCGTCGTCGAGGAGACCGGGCCACGCGCGTCGCGCAACCGCCTGCAGACCACCACGCTGCTTGACGCCATCGAGGAACATGGCTTCGACGCGGCCTTCGGGGGCGCCCGGCGGGACGAGGAGCGCGCCCGCGCGAAGGAGCGGATCTTCTCCTTCCGCGACGACTTCGGCACGTGGGACCCCAAGCGCCAGCGCCCGGAGCTGTGGTCGCTGTACAACGGGCGCGTCGCCCGCGGCGAGTCCGTCCGCGTCTTCCCGCTGTCGAACTGGACCGAGCTCGACGTCTGGCAGTACATCGCCGAGGAGGAGCTCGAGGTCCCCAACATCTACTTCGCGCACGAGCGCGAGGTCTTCAAGCGGGACGGGATGCTCTACGCGACGAGCGACCACATGGAGCTGATGGAGGGCGAGGAGCCGTTCGTCACCTCCGTCCGCTACCGCACCGTCGGGGACATGTCGTGCACGGGCGCGGTCGCCTCGACCGCCGCGGACCTGGACACCGTCGTCGGCGAGATCGCCGCGACGCGCATCACCGAGCGCGGCGAGACGCGCGCGGACGACCGGGTGACCGAAGCGGCGATGGAAGACCGCAAGGTCGCCGGCTACTTCTAGGGATGGAGTCCACCGTGACGACGATCGAGACCTCGATGCTGCGGATCGCCACCGCGGGCTCCGTCGACGACGGCAAGTCCACGCTGATCGGGCGGCTGCTGTACGACTCCAAGGCGATCCTCGCCGACCAGCTCGAGCAGGTGCAGGAGGCCTCCGAGCGGCGCTCGGGCGCGGGCGGCCTGGACCTGTCGCTGCTGACCGACGGCCTGCGCGCCGAGCGCGAGCAGGGCATCACGATCGACGTCGCCTACCGCTACTTCCAGACCGCACGGCGCAAGTTCGTCCTGGCCGACACGCCCGGGCACGTGCAGTACACGCGCAACATGGTCACCGGCGCGTCGACCGCGGACGTCGCGATCATCCTCATCGACGCGCGTCACGGCGTCGTCGAGCAGACCCGCCGGCACACGTTCATCGCGTCGCTGCTGGGCATCCCGCACCTGGCGGTCTGCGTGAACAAGATGGACCTCGTCGGCTACGCCGAGGACGTCTTCGACGGGATCGTGCGCGAGTTCTGCGCGCTGGCCAAGCAGCTCGGCGTCCTGGACGTGCAGTTCTTCCCGATCAGCGCGAAGCTCGGCGACAACGTCGTCGAGGGCTCTGAGGCGATGGGGTGGTACGGGGGCAAGCCGCTGCTCGAGCACCTCGAGACGCTCTCGCTCGCCGACGACCCGGCCGGGCACGACACGCGCTTCCCGGTCCAGTGGGTCATCCGCGATCACGACGCCGACTACCGCGGCTACGCGGGGACCGTCGCCGGCGGCGTCCTGCGGCCCGGGGACGAGGTCGTCGTCCTGCCGAGCGGCGTGCGCTCGCGCATCGCGGCGGTCGAGACGCTCGACGGCGAGCTGGACGCCGCGGCGGCGCCCATGTCGGTGACGGTGCGGCTGAGCGACAACGTCGACGCCTCGCGCGGGGACCTCATCGCGCGCGCGCCGTCCACCGACGAGATCGCGCCCGTCGTCACGCGACAGCTGACCGCCGACGTGTGCTGGATGGCCGAGGCGCCGCTGCGGCCCGGGGCGCGCCTGGCGCTCAAGCACACGACCGCGAGCGTGCGGGCAATCGTCGACGGGCTCGACGACGTCGTGGACATCACGACGCTCGAGCGCGTCGCGGCGCCGGCGGAGCTCGCGCTGAACGACATCGGGCAGGTGCGCCTGAAGGTGTCGCGTGAGCTCGCCGTCGATCCGTACAAGCTCAACCGCACGACGGGCTCGTTCATCCTCATCGACGAGGCCACGAACGAGACCGTCGGCGCGGGCATGATCCGGTAGCGACCTGCCGGGGCGGGCGAGGCCGTGGCCTCGTGCCGCTGACGCGTGCCTGCCGAGGCAGGGGCGTGGCGTTGGAACAGCGGGCGCGACGGCGAAGGAGCGGCCGTCTCCGCCGGCCGGGGCGGCCGCTCCGCGCGTGGGTCGCGGAAACCGCGACCCACGTGCGACGCCGCGCTCGCCGGCCCGGGGGGACGACGGCAGCGGCGGTCCGCGGCCGTCACCGGAACGCCGTCTCCTTGACGCGCAGGCCCACGAGCGCCTCGGGGCGCAGGCGCGCGTGGACGAAGGCCGCGAGGAGGAGCAGCAGCCCGAAGCTGATGCCAGGTCGACGACGACGAGCTCGCCGGCGGCGACGACGAGCAGGCCGAGCGCGGCGGTCCGGAGCGGGCCGACGTCCCGGCGCAGGCCCGCGACGAGGCCGACGACCGCGGCCAGCGCCCACAGGACCGTCAGCTGCAGCTGCCCCTGCATCGCCCCGGACGAGCCGGGGTGCAGCGCGACGGCGGCGAGCGACGCGAGGTACAGCCCGAGCGCGCCGACCAGCGCGGTGAGCGCCGCGACGACGCCCTCGGCGCCCGCGACGCGACGCCCGGCCCACGCCATCCGGCCCGCTGCGAGGCCGACCGCGCCGAGACCCGCCGCCGCGAGGCCGAGCCGGCCGGTGGGGTCGGCCAGGCCGACGGGCGACGCCTGGTCGACCAGGCACCAGCCGAGCGCGCCCAGCAGGTGGACGACGGCGGCTGCCCCGGCGAGCTCGTCGTCCTCACGCCGGGCGATCGCCGCCAGCGCGACGGCCTGGGCGGCCCACGCCACGGTCAGGGCGACCCCGTCGAGGGTGAGCACCGCCAGACCGGCGAGCGCGAGCAGCCCCGTGACGTCGAGCGCGGCACGCAGGCGCGGGGCCAGGCGGGCGCAGGCGATCGAGGTCGCGGCGAAGAGCGCGAGCGCCAGCCCCGCGCTGACGGTGAGCGGCCCGTCGCCGGTGACGGCGGGCGCAGCGTTCGCGCCGGTGGCGACAGCAGCCACGACGACGTGCAGCGCGAGCGCCACCCCCGCCACCTCCCGGTCGCGGGCGTCCACCCCGTTCCGGCCTGCCCGGCGCACGAGCCAGGCGAAGCCGACCGTCGACAGCGTCCAGCCGATCGCCCGCGGCGTGCCGTCGGCGACGAGCCCGAAGGCGATGTCCGCGAGGACCGTGCCGAGCGCGAGGACGAGCAGGCTGAGCTCGCGCGTGATGCGGTCGGTGGCGTGCATCCGGACGCCCGCCGCGAGGTAGCCCGCGGCGAGGGCGGCGAGCCAGACGTCCGCGGTGGGCGTGGGCCCGACCTCGTCGACGAGCCCGTACCCCGCCAGCCCGAGGACGAGCGCCGTCCCGACGAAGAGGAACACGGACGAGGCCCGCAGCGCCCCGGCGGGGACCCGCAGCTCGTGGCCGATGGCCGCCGCGACGCCGAGGCCGCCGAACGCGACGAGCACGAGCAGGCGGCCGGCGAGCGTCGGCGCGGCGTCGTCGTAGCCGACCGCGAGCAGCCACTGCGGCGTGGCGGCCACGGCGAGCGCCACACCGAGCCAGCCCCAGCGCCGGCGCACGACGACCGCGACCCCCGCAGCGGCGGCGATCCACAGCAGGACGAGCCCGCCGGGCCGGCCGAGCGCGTCGCTCGTCGCGGGGGCCAGGACGGCGCCCACGAGCCCGAGCCCCGCCACCGCGCTGGAGTCCCAGCGCAGGGCCAGGCCCGTGCCGAGCGTCCCGATCGCCGCCGCAAGGACGACGCCGACGAGCGGCGGCAGCAGGTCGTACGCCCCGACGGCGAAGGCGACGGCGAGGAAGAGCCCGGCCACGCCGGCCCCCACGGCCGCCAGCGCCGCGGTCGTGCGGGCACGCTCTTGCAGCCAGACGCCGACCCCGACGAGCCCACCCGCGCCGAGCCCCCCGAGCACACAGCGTCGCGTCTCGTCGAGCCAGCCGCTGGTGACCCCGAGGGCGAAGAGGAAGGCGAGGCCGGCGAGCACCGCCGCCCCGCCGAGCCACGCCAGGAGACGGCCGCCGAGCAGCTGCTCCCACGTCACCGCCGGCCGGCGTGGCCCGCGCGGCGGAACCGGGCGGACGGCGTGCGCCGGGGGCGAGGCCGGGGCCGCAGCAGCAGGACGTGGCGGCGCCGCGACCTCGACGGCCGACGCAGCGACGACGGGGACGACGGGGACGACGTCCGCCCCGACCGCGCGCTCGAGGCGCGCGAGGCGGTCCTCCACGGCGGCGAGGCGATCGTCGGTGGCTTGGGCTGAGGCGGTCATCGGGATCCTTTCGGCGTCTTGTCGACCATCGGTCAGCAGGACGGTAGCGCCCTGCCGACCGTCGGTCAACAACTCGTTGACCGACGGTCGGTAAGCTGACGGCATGAGCGAGCCCGCCTACCGGCGCCTGGAGAACGACGAGCGGCGACGCCACCTGCTCGAGCTCGGCGAGCGCCTCTTCACCGAGCACGCGTTCGACGAGATCTCAATGGCGCAGATCGCGCGCGAGGGCGGCGTGTCCAAGGCGCTGCTGTACCACTACTTCCCGAGCAAGCAGGACTTCTTCGTCGCAACGCTGGCCGAGAACGCCGAAGAGCTGCAGCGGCGCGTCGCCCCCGACCCGGCGCTGCCGCCGGCCGCCGCGCTCATCGCGAGCCTGCACGCCTACGTCGGCTGGATCG
>CAZRLR010000368.1:0-4717 GCA_964600395.1 uncultured Conexibacter sp. | reverse complement strand
TCGGGGAGGTCCGCCCGGGGGACGCCGGCGACGGCTCGATCGTCTTCTCCACGCCGTACGCCTCCGCCCGGCAGCTCGCCGCGTGGGTGCTGCGCCTCGGCGAGAACGCCCGCGTCCTGGGCCCCGGCGAGCTCCGCGCGGAGGTCGACGAGCGCATCGACCTGCTCGCCCGCCGGCACCAGAACGGCGGTCCCGAGCTCGCCCCGGTCGTCCTCGGCGACGGCACCGGCGGCCGGCCCGACCAGGACGAGCCGACCTCGGCGCGTCGCGAGGCGGCGATCCGTCCCGAGCGGTTCGCCCGGCTCGTGACGCTCGCGAGCATCCTCATCCACGCGGGCCGCGCGGGCCGGCGCCTCGACGTCGCCGACGTCCGCGAGCGCCTGCAGATCTCCGAGCAGGAGCTCGCGGAGGACATCAACGTCCTCAACGTCGTCAACTTCGGCGGCGGCTCCTACGTCCTCTACGCCGAGGTTCACCCCGACGGCACGATCGAGGTCGACCCCGAGCCGTACTCGGACAACTTCGCCCGCCCCGCCCGGCTGCTGCCGGTCGAGGCCAAGGCGCTCGTCGCCGCGATCGACCTCATCGGCGACCACCTGCCCGAGGGGACGCTCACGAGCGCGCGCGCGAAGATCGTCGCCGCGCTCGGCGCCGACCCGATGGAGCAGGGCCTGCACGTCGCCAAGAGCGCGGGGGACGACGCGGACGTCGCGCGCGTCGCCTCGCAGGGCATCCGTGACCGGCGCCTCGTGAACATCGAGTACTACAAGGCCAACGAGGACGTCTTCTCCGAGCGCCTGATCGAGCCCTACGCGCTCATCAACGGGCAGGAGGGCTGGTACGTCGCCGCCTTCGACCCCGCCAAGGACGCCGTGCGGCACTTCCGCCTGGACCGCATCAAGACGGCGACGATCACCGACACGACGTTCGAGCCGCGGGCGGAGGTCGACCCCGCCCGCGACGTCGAGGGCTGGCCCCGGACCGGCGAGGTGCCGGCGTCGCGCAGCGCGCGGGTGTGGGTCTCCCCCGAGCGGGCGCGCTGGGCGCGGGAGGAGCGCAAGGTCGCCCAGGAGCTCGAGGACGGCTCGATCATCGTCGAGCTCTCGTTCGCAGGGACGGACTGGCTCGTGCGCGAGATCCTCATGGAGGCCGGCGACGCCGCCGTGCTGGAGCCCGCCGACGCGCGGGACGCGGTCCTGGCCGCCGCCGGACGTTTGACCTAGAACAGGGGCGCTGCGGGTTTCGCAGCGCTTTCGGTGCTGGACGTGCGGCGCTTTGGCTTTTTTTCGTCCGTTCCGGCGAGTATCCGCGTGCGTCTGCTTACATCCTGATCGGCAGGTAGGGACCCGAAGGGTAGGACGCCCAATCCGACCCGGGCGGGGGCAAGCAGTGCCAATCGATAAAGGGGAACACATGTCGTCTCACGGCAGGTCGCGCGGAGCGCGGCCATCACTCGGCCGTCGTACAAAGATCGCTGCGCTGGCCTTCACGGCCTGCGGCGCGTCCTTCGCGGCCGCATCATCCGCACAGGCCGCCACCGCGACGTGGACCTGCGGCGCCGACGCCGTCGTCGCCACCGTCGCCGGCCAGAGCCCGCTGAACCCGATCACCGCGTCGCGCACGCCGTGCTCGGACCAGGCCGTCGGCCTGCCGAACACGACGAACGCCGTCGGCCTGGCGCCGACGATCAACGCGAAGTCGGCCTACGCGCTCACGACCGTCAAGCCGGCGGCCACCAAGCCGATCCTGCAGACGATCAACGGCGCCTCCGGTGTCGAGGGCCTCAGCCTGCAGACCGCAGGGGGCACCGTCGTCATCGGCGTCGGCGCGGCGCAGTCCACGGCGACCGCGTCCTGCAAGGACGGCAAGGCCACGCTCACCGGCTCCAGCCAGGTGACCGGGCTGACGATCAACGGCCAGACGATCACGCTCGACGGGCCGCTGACGTCGATCACGGACGCGATCTCGAACTCGCCGCTCGGCGGGCTGGTGTCGGTCAAGCTGAACGAGCAGGTCGTCCAGGGCGAGACGCTCGTGCAGCGCGCCGCCCACGTCCGCGTCCTCGCGGCCGCCGGCACGCCGCTGGCCGACGTCATCGTCGCCCAGTCGACGGTCAGCAGCGCCAGCGCGTGCGACCCCAACGCCGACGGCAACACCGATCCGACGGGCGGTACGAACGGCTCGGGCAACGGCGGCGGCACGGGCATCACGAACCTGTCGGGCGTCTGCCCGGCCGGCTCCACGCTCGACAGCTCCCGCGTGCTGTGCATCATCAAGGCCTCGCAGTCCGGCGGCCAGGGTGAGATCGTCATCGGCCGGCCGTTCACCGGCCCGTCCGGCGGCACGGTCATCTCGCTGAGCAAGGCGCGCAAGCGCTTCAAGAGCGTCTGCCTCACCGGCACGGGCCCGAAGTTCGCGATCATCGGGACCAACGGCGCCAACCGGATCACGGGCCGCAACACCGGGGACCGGATCCTCGCCCTCGGCGGCAACGACTCGGTCGACGGTGGCCGCGGCAACGACTGCATCGACGGTGGCAGCGGGCGGGACAACCTCGCCGGCGGCATCGGCAACGACCGCGTCTACGGCACGACCGGCGGAGACGCGCTCAACGGCGGTCCGGGCACGGACTACCTCAGCGGCGGGTCGGGCAACGACTCGCTCAACGCGGGCTTCGGGCCGGACATCGTCAACGGCGGGTCGGGGCGCGACTTCATCAACGTCGCCACGGCCGGTCCGGCCGCGCGGGTGAACTGCGGGTCGGGCGCGGACAAGGTCCGCATGAACCGCAACGAGTTCCGGACGACCCGCGGCTGTGAGACGCGGTACGTCCTGGACGATCGCGGCGGCTCCGCGGGCGTCCGCTAGCCGGACAACAGCATCGTGTCGTGCAGCCGGCCCGGGGTGAATCCGTTTCACCTCGGGCCGCTGTGCGCGTAGGATCGCGGCCATGAGCCGCCGCGAGCAGATCCGGATGGACGACGCCGAGGTCCGCGCGTTCCTCCAGGAGGAGAAGACCGTCGTCTGCGCGACGATCGGCAAGGACGGGTTCCCGCACCTCATGCCCCTCTGGTACGTCGTCCGCGAGAGCGACGACGGACCGCGACTGTGGGCGTGGACGTTCGGCAAGTCGCAGAAGGTCCGCAACCTCGAGCGCGACAGCCGCGCGACGCTGCAGGTCGAGGCCGGCACCGAGTACCCCGAGCTGCGCGGCGTGATGCTCAAGTGCGATGTCGTCGTCCACACCGACCTTCAGACGGTGCTCGCGACGGGCCTGGAGGTGCTCTCGCGCTACGGCGGCGGGCCGCTGGAGGGGATGGACGAGAACGTCCGGGCGATGGTCTCCAAGCAGGCCGAGAAGCGCGTGGCCTTCGAGTTCGTCGAGCGCGTCGGCGAGCGCGCGACGTGGGACCACCGCAAGCTCGGCAGCGGCGTCTACTGAGCTACCGCAGCGCGGCGTCCAGCGCCGCATCCACCGGCGTGTCCCCGGCGTTGACGTAGAGGATCCGGCCGACGGCGCGGGAGGAGCGCAGGACGGCGTCGAGCACGGCGGCGACGTCCGCCCGGGGGACCTGCGCCCGGTCCGGCTCGGCGTCCAGGCGGACGTTCCCGGTCCCGGCGTCGTCGGTGAGGCGGCCGGGTCGCAGGATCGTCCACGCCAGCGCGCTGGCCTGCAGCGCCCGGTCGGCCGCGGCCTTGGCCTGCAGGTAGACGACCATGTCGTCGTCCCCGTCCGGCGGGTCCTCGGCCCCGACGGAGCTGACCATGACGTAGCGCGCCACCCCCGCCTCCTGCGCGGCCTCGGCCAGGCGGATCGCGCCGTCCCGGTCGAGCGTCAGCTTGCGCTCGGGGCCCGAGCCGGCGCCTGCGCCCGCGGCGAAGACGACGGCGTCCGCCCCGTCGAGCAGGCCGGCCAGCTGCGTCGCCGTCACCGTCTCCAGGTCGCAGACGACGGCCTCGCCGCCGTCGGCACGGATGTCGGCCTCGTGATCGGGGTTGCGGATCAGGCCGCGGACGCGGTCACCACGCGCAGCGAGGCGCTGGGTGAGCAGGCGGGCGATGGCCCCGTGGGCCCCGGCGACGACGATGTCCATGGCCGGATCATGTACCCCCGACGGACCATCGCAACCCCGCGGACGGGCAAGCCCTTTACCCTCCGTCGTCTCTATGGATCCCCTCAAGGGCCTCATCCTCTCCGGCGGCAAGGGCACCCGCCTGCGCCCCATCACCCACACGAGCGCCAAGCAGCTCGTACCCGTCGCCAACCGTCCGGTGCTCTTCTACGGCATCGAGGCGATGGCCCGCGCCGGGATCCGGGAGATCGGGATCATCATCGCGCCGGAGACCGGCGACGAGATCCGCGAGGTCGCCGGCGACGGCTCGCAGTTCGGCGTGAAGATCACGTACATCGTCCAGGACGCCCCGTCGGGGCTGGCCCACGCCGTCCTCACCGCCGAGCCGTTCCTGGGGACCTCGCCGTTCGTCATGTACCTCGGCGACAACCTGCTGCAGGGCGGCATCGACGACCTCGTCGCGGCGTTCCGCGCCTCGCAGCCGGACGCGCTGATCCTGCTGACGCCGGTGCCCGACCCCGAGCACTTCGGCGTGGCCGAGCTCGACGGCGACCGCGTCGTCGCGCTGGCCGAGAAGCCGCCGGAGCCGAAGACGAACCTCGCGCTCGTCGGCGTCTACATGTTCACCGCCGGGATCCACGACG
>CAZRLR010000367.1:0-4732 GCA_964600395.1 uncultured Conexibacter sp. | reverse complement strand
GCCTCCTTGTAGCGCAGCGTCTCGTAGACGGTGAAGCCGAGCGCCTCGTCGTAGCCGCCGGCGCGAAAGCGCGTCATGGCCTCGATGATCGCCACGTCGTCGGCGTCGTAGCCGCGCGAGTTCGGCGTCAGGACCTCGAGCTCGACGAGGCGCTCGAGCATCTTCGGCGGCAGGTCGTAACGGCGGCGGACCTCGGCGGCCGAGATCCGGTCGCGTCGCTCCCCGGCAGCCGCGGCGCGCTCGAGGATGCGGTCCTCCATCTCCAGCAGCGCCTGCGCGCGCGACGGGTCGCCCTGCAGCACGTGCTTGATGACCTTCAGCGGCATGTAGCGGTCCTCCTGCAGCCGCTTGATCAGGCGTACCCGCTCGACGTAGGCCACCGGGTAGTAGGCCATGTTGCGGGAGGTGCGCACGACGTCGTCGGTCCCCCCGAGCAGCCCCTCGCGCAGGTAGTGCTTGATCGTGCCGGCCGAGACCCCGGAGGCCTCCGCCAGCTCGCTCATCTTCAGCAGGCCGTCGTCGTTCACGCAGGCGTGCCGGTGGCCGCGGGACGGGCCGGCAGGTGCAGCGCGGCGCGGGCCTCCTCGACGGTGGCGGGGCGACGGCCGGCGTCGAGCGTCATCTGGTGCGCCTTCTCGATGAGGTCGCCGTTCGAGCGGGCGACGGTCCCGTCCGGGAGGTAGAAGTTGTCCTCCAGGCCGACGCGGATCGAGCCGCCGAGGCTCAGCGCGGCGGCGACCATCGTCCACTGCACGCGCGAGATCCCGATGACGCCCCAGTGGTGGTCGCCCTCCGGCAGGTTGTCCGCCATCGTCGCGAGGTTGCGCGCCGTGGGCGGGATGCCGCCGGTGACGCCCATGACGAAGTCGACGTGCAGCGGCGTCTTGAGGACGCCCATGTCGATGAGTGGGGCCAGCGACCCGACGTGCCCGACGTCGAAGCACTCGTGCTCGGGCTTGATGCCGAGCTCGTTCATGACCTTCAGGAACTCGATGATCTCGGTGAACGGGTTGGCGAAGACGGTGCTGAAGACGAAGTCCTTGCGCCGCGCGGAGTACTTGGCGTAGTTCATCGACCCCATGTTCAGCGCGGCGACCTCGGGGCGGCACTCGCGCAGGTAGGCGGCGCGCTGCTCGAAGCTCACGCCCATCGCCCCGGTGGAGAAGTTGATGATCGCCGCGTCGCCGACCTCGGCGCGGATCGCGTCCTGGATCGCGGCGAAGTCCTCCACGTCGTAGGACGGGGTGCCGTCGGGCTTGCGGGCGTGGATGTGGATGTGGACGCCGCCGGCGTCGACGATGCGCCGCGCCTCGGCGGCGTACTCCTGCGGCGTGTACGGGATCGCCGGGCACTGGTCGCGGTTCGCGAGCGAGCCGGAGATGGAGCAGGTGATGACGACGGGGTCGTCGAGCGATGACATGGGGCGCGTCTCCGTCAGAAGTGGGAAGTCCTACTCCCCACTCTGCCGCAGGCGGCGGAGCGGTGCAACCGCCGCGGCTGACCCGGCGACGCGGTGGCCGCTCAGCGCTCGGTGGAGAGCACGAGCGCCTGCACGCCCGCCCAGCCCGTCGTGCGCTGGCGCGCGCCCTGCCCCTGGAAGAAGCGCAGCGCGCGGTGGTTGTCGGCCTGCACCTCGGCGATGAGCTGCCCCATGCCCTCGGTGCGGGCGCGGCGACGCAGGGCGTCCACCAGGGCGGCGCCGACGCCGTCGTGCTGCACGTCGTCGCGCACGACGATCGCCAGCTCCGCCTCGCGGGCCTCGTCGTCCAGCGCGACGGCCCGCGCGACGCCGAGCAGCTCGGACGGCTGTTCGGGGTCGACCGCGACGACCGCGACGTGCCGGTGCCCGTCGACCTCGGTGAGGTACTTCAGGTCACCCTTGGTCAGGTCGCCCTTGGCCGCGTGGTAGCGCCGGTAGCGCGTGTCGGCCGACAGGTGCGCGTGGAAGCGCAGCAGCGCGGCCTTGTCGCCGGGGGTGATGTCGCGGGTGTGGAGCTCGAAAGGCATAGTTGTCGCAGCAACCATGATGCCAGAGGCGAACGCCTGTTCCTGTGCGGTCCCTCACAGGACCGCGCGGACCGTCAGAACACCGGCGAGAGGGCCTCGGCGATCTCGTCGACGAAGTCCGGGTGTGCCCCGGTGACCTCGATGCCGACGAGGTCGGCGGCCCCGCAGACGAGGTCCAGGAGCCGGTGCAGCTGCTCGAAGTCCAGGCCGCCGTCCGCCGGGAAGTCCGCCGGGAGGACCTCGGGGTCCAGGATGTCGAGGTCCAGGTGGATGAAGACCTTGCGGGCGTCCAGCAGGTCCGCGAGCGCACCCGGGCGGTCGACGGTGCCGACGCCGTTGCGCTCCAGGAGCACCTGCTCGCCGCCCTCGACGTCGCGGACGCCGAACATGATGACCTTCGCCGGATCCAGGCGCTCGCCGCCGAAGCCGGCGTCCCACAGCCCGCAGGCCGCGGCCAGGCCCATGCCGCCGAGAAAGCGCGAGGAGGACGTCTCGGGCGTGTTGAAGTCCGCGTGCGCGTCGAGCCAGAGGACGAGCGCGTCGGGGTGGTGGCGGGCGAGCACCGGGAGCGTCGTCGCCGCGATGGAGCACATCCCCGCCAGGAGGACGGGGACCTTGCCCGCCTCCAGCGCGTCGTCGACCTGGCCGCCCGCCTCCAGCAGGCAGCCGCGGGAGTCGACGAGGTCCTCGGTGTAGAGGGTCGTCCGCGGCGTCCCGACGGAGCCGATCGTCCGGGCCTGCAGGACGCTCGCGAGCGCCGCGGCCCCTTCCATCGTCGAGCTCGAGCGGTCCGACGTCCGGCACAGCAGCGCGACGAGGTGACGGCTGTCGTCGACCCCCGTCACCGTCCCTTCCACTCCGGCTCGCGCTTCTCGAAGAATGCCGCAACGCCCTCCTGGATGTCCTCCGTCGAGAACGCGATCGTCAGCTGGGAGCGCAGGTGGTCCCAGGCGTCCTCCAGCGGCATGTCCTGCTGGCGCCACAGCGCGTCCTTGCCGAGCTGCATGAGCAGCGGCGACTTGGCGGCCAGGCGGCCCGCCCAGTCGGCGACGGCGGCGTCGAACTCCGCCGCGGGGACGACCCGGTTGACGATGCCCAGGCGCTCGGCCTCGGCGGCGTCGATGCGGTCGCCGAGGAGCATGAGCTCGGTCGCCTTCTTGCGCGGCACGTTGCGGTAGATCAGCGCGCCGATCATGAACGGGAAGACCCCGACGTTGATCTCGGGCGTCCCGAAGGTCGCCTTGTCCGACGCGACGATGAGGTCGCAGGCGAGCGCGAGGCCCAGCGCGCCGGCGAGGCAGTGCCCGTTCGCGGCGCAGATGACGGGCTTGCCGAGCTCGCCGATGAGGGTGAAGAGCCGCGGGAAGCGCGCGGTGTTCAGGTGCTTGTGGACGAGCGGGACGTCGGCGGCGAAGCCCCCGAGGTTGCCGCCGGCGCTGAACGTCGTCGGGTGCGTGGAGGCCAGGACGACGCAGCGGACGGCGTCGTCGTCGCGCGCCTGCGTGAAGGCGGCCAGCAGGTCGTCGAGCAAGGCGTCCGACAGCGCGTTGCGCGTGTCCGGCTGGTCCATCGCCACCCGTGCCACGCCCCCTGCTCCCACCTCGTATCGCACGGTGGAGAAGCTCATCGGGTGCGGACGCTACACGGACGGGCGCGCGAAGGGCGGGCAGCGGAACTGCGACGTCGCGACGGCGATCACGCCCGGTCCACGTGAAGGTGGAAAGTGGGAAGTGTCACTGTTTACTTTGCGGCCCGCGCCCGTTACCGTCGGCCCATGACCACCGCCGAGTCCGTCCTCAAGCCCGACCACGCCTCGCAGCGCAAGCACTTCATCTTCACCGACGAGCACGATCAGCTGCGCGAGTCGATCCGTAACTTCGCCAAGAAGGAGCTCGCGCCGCACGCCGAGGAGTGGGAGGAGACGACCTTCCCGGACTCCGTCTTCCACCGCATGGGCGAGCTCGGCTTCCTCGGCCTCGACAAGCCCGTCGAGTACGGCGGCCAGGGCGGCGACTACTACACCGCGCTCGTCCTCGCCGAGGAGATCGTCCACGCCCGCAGCGGCGGCCTGGCGATGGGCCTCGCGGTCCAGACCGACATGGCGATGCCGCCGATCCTCGCCTTCGGCACCGAGGAGCAGAAGCAGGAGTGGGCCGCGCCCGCGATCGCCGGCACGAAGATCCTGTGCCTCGGCATCACCGAGCCGGACGCGGGCTCGGACGTCGCCGGCATCAAGACCCGCGCGGTCTACGACCAGGCGACGGACGAGTACGTCATCAACGGGTCCAAGACGTACATCACCAACGGCCACCGCGCCGACGTGATCGTCCTCGTGACGAAGACCGACCCGGACGCCGGCTACGACGGCTTCACGCTCTTCCTCGTCCCGATGGACGCGCCCGGCGTCATCCGCGAGAAGAAGCTGCAGAAGCTCGGCATGCACGCCAGCGACACCGCGCTGCTCGCCTTCCAGGACGTCCGCGTCCCCGCCTCCGCCGTCCTGGGCCAGGTCGGCAAGGGCTTCTACCACATCATGTGGGAGCTCCAGGGCGAGCGCCTGATCGGCGCCGCCGGGTGCGTCGCCGGCGCCCAGCACTGCTTCGACCAGACGCTGAAGTACGCGATGGAGCGCAAGGCCTTCGGCCGCGAGATCGGCAAGTTCCAGGTCACCCGCCACAAGTTCGCCGAGATGGCGACGAAGATCGAGACGGCGCGGCAGATGGTC
>CAZRLR010000366.1:0-4737 GCA_964600395.1 uncultured Conexibacter sp. | reverse complement strand
CCTCGGTGAGCGTGTAGGGCAGCTTGTGGAAGTTGGCGATGCCACCGACGATCGCCGCCAGGTGGATGACGTGCGAGCACCCAGCGGTCGCCTCCTGGGCCTGCTCGAGGACCCGCAGGTCGCCCGTGTGGACCTCGCAGCCCTCGCGCATCCAGCCGGGGGCCGGGCGCTGGTCGGAGACGCGGACCTCGTAGTCGGGGTCCCGGAGCAGACGCCGGACGACCGCGGCGCCGATGGTGCCGGCGCCGCCGGTGACGAGTACGCGGTTCATGCCCGGAGCGTATTGGAGGGCCCCGGAACGACGACGGGCCCGCCGAGGCGGGCCCGTCGTGAAGCCGTGCGGCGGAGGCTCAGTTGTTGACGTTGAGCTTGTCCTTGACCGTCTGCGCCGCGCCGTTCGTCGGATCGAACGTCGACGTGATGTTCGCGTTGACGTCGGTGCCCTTGCGGCGAGCGTCACGGAACGCGGCGACGCCGGCCGCGGTCAGCGGGACCTTGACGATGTAGGAGCCCGCTTTCGTGAACTTGCGCGTCACGGAGGCGATGGTGAGCGTCTCGCCCGACACGGTCTGGGTGATCTTGATCTTCAGCGTGCCGGGGCCGGGGATGGCCGCGAGGGCGGCGATCCGCTTCGTCGCCAGGGTGAAGAGGACGCGGCCGTCCTGGCTCGCGCGCTCCTTCAGGTCGCTGTTGGTGGCCTTGATCGCCTGGACCGACGTCCCCTTGGGGATCTCGTAGATGGACACCTGCGCGGAGGCAGGGATGGCAAGCGCCATCGTCGAGAGCAGGGCGGCGATCGGTGCGGTTTTCCGGAGATGCGTCACGAAAGGTCCTTTCCGAGGTCGGAGCGCCCCGAAGCTGTGTGTCGTGGGGACCCCGGTTGAGGCCCTCAGGGCAAGGATGGTACCCGGTTTTCGACGAAAGCTCGAAACTCGACGGGCTAAAGCTGTTCGACCGCCGGTCGAATATCCGATTTCCGTTGGTTTTCTAGCTAAGGCGTTTTCAGGTGCGAAAGCGCGCCGCGGCGCCGACGCCGGACAGCACCGCGACCCCGGCGCTGGCGAGCAACAGGGCGTAGGTGCTCGCCGTCGATCCGCCCCCGCCGGAGCTTGTTTCCTGGGCGCTGGCCAGCGTCGGGACGCCGGGGGACGAGACGCCGGGGACGTGTGACGAGGACCCGAATCCGTTCTCGGAGTGGATCGACGAAGGGTCCTTCGCGGTGCCACCGCCGGGGGCTGGAGCCGTCGTGTCCGCGGCGCGGGAGGAGTTCTCGGACCCGTTCGAACCCGAACCACCGGCCGACCCCGAAGATGGCGCGCTGTTCGAGTTCTGCCCGCCGCCGGCGCTGCTCCCGGTCCCGCTGGTGCCGTTGGTGCCTGCGCCGGCCCCGCTGCCGCCGCCCGTTCCCGTGCCGTTGCCGCCGCCGCCGGCGGTCCCCGCCGGTGCCGCCGGGGACGCGTCGCGCCGGCCCGCGTCGAAGGGGATCTGGTAGAGGACCCCCGCAGGACTGTTAGCGTGCGGGTCCGTGCGCCCCGTCGCCTTGTCGGCCGCGGCCGCGGTGGAGGCCGAGCTCGCGCTGCCGATGACGGTCACGATGCCAAGGAAGGCCAGCGAACGACATGCCCGTGCGGAAGCCATGAGATGAGTCTAGACCAGTCGGATTCCGTGGCCGCCGACCCGCACGAGCATGCGTCGGCCGTCCAGCTCGCGCTTCCGGCGCTCTTCGTCGTGGCCCTGCTCCTGCTCGGCACGGCGTTCAAGGGCGCCTTCGAGATCAAGCAGTGGGGCCCGCCGACGCTCTTCGTCCTCGTGCTGCTGGCGACGCTCGTCGCGGCCGGCGGCGGAGCCCCCGTTCGCCCGCGGACACTCAGCGTCAGCGTCGCCGGGCTCTGGGCGCTCGCCGCGCTCGGCGTCCTCTCCGCGCTGTGGGCCGGGGCGCCCGCCGAGGCCATCGAGAGCGGCCTGCGCACCGTCCTCTACGCGGCGGTCTTCACGGTCCCCATCGTCGTCCTGCGCGACCGGCGTAGCCTCCACGTGACGGTGGCCGTCCTCGCCGCGGGCCTGGCGGCGATCGCCGTCCTGACGCTGGTCCGCCTGCTCGCCGACGGCGAGGCGCTCGTCATCGCGGGCCGCCTCGACGGCCCCGTCGGCTACCGCAACGCCACCGCGCTGCTCTTCTGCCTCGGGTTCTGGCCGCTCGTCGCCTGGGCGGCGCGCCCGAACGGCAGCCGCCTGCTGCGGTCGGCCGCCTTCGGCCTGGCGGTCCTCGAACTGGGTTTGGCCTTCCTGACGCAGTCGCGCGGCGTCTTCATCGGCTTTCTCGCCGGCGGCGCCGTGATGGTCCTCCTCGGCCCGGACCGCGTCCGGCGGGCGTGGCTCGGCGTCCTCGCCATGGGGTTGCTCGTCGTCTGCAGCCACGGGCTGCTGACCTCCTACCGCGCCTTCGACGGCGGCCAGGGCGTCCCGACCGCCGACGACATCGCCACGTCGGCGCGATGGGTGCTCGTGCTGTGGGTCATGGGCACGGCCGCCGGCGGGATGATCGCGGTCTTCGACAGCGGGCTGCGTGGCCACGCCAGCGGCTCGCTCGCCGTCCGCCGGGTCGCACGGGTCGGGCTGGCCCTCCTCGCCCTCGCGACCGTGGTCGGGGGGCTCGCGGTGGTCGGCAACCCCGTGACCGAGGCCCGGGCGAAGTGGAACGAGTTCACCGACCTGCAGACGATCGCGACCGGGACCACCCGGTACACGAACGCGGGCGGCCAGCGGTATGACCTCTGGCGCGTGGCGGTGAACGAGCTCGCGGCGCACCCGGTGGGCGGCGTCGGGGCGGGCAACTACGCGCCGCGCTACTACGAGAGCCGTCGCAACGACCGCAACCTCGACGACCCGCACGGCCTGCTCTTCCAGGTCGGCGCCGAGCTCGGCCTCCTCGGCCTCGCCGCGCTGGCGGCGTTCCTGTTCGGGCTCGCGGCGACCGTGCGCTCGGGATGGGCCCGGCTGGACGACGACGAGCGGCGCGCGGCCGCCGCGATGCTCGCGACCGGTGCGGTCCTCATGGGCCAGTCGCTCGTGGACTGGATGTGGCGGATCCCCGGTGTCGCCGCCATCGGCATCTTCGCCCTCGGGCTGAGCATGGCGATCGTCGCCCGCGGCACCGAGCCCGTGGTCCGGACCGTCGGCATGCCGGTCGTCCGGCGGGTCGCCCTGGCGGGGCCCGTCGCCGTGCTGAGCGTCCTGGTCCTGCTGACCTACCTCAGCGACTTCTACGTCCGTCGCGCCCGCGCGGAGCGCGGCGTGGACCCCGTCGCGCAGCTGTCGGCGGCGAATCGCGCCCACACGCTGAACCCGACCCGGCTGCCCCCCTACTACCTGAAGGCCTCCGCGCTGGAGTCGCTCGGTCGTCGCGCCGAGGCGCGGCGGGCGCTGCTGGACGCGCTGGAGCGCGTGCCGGAGGACTTCACGACCCTCGGCCTGCTGGGCGACTTCGACGCGCGCAGCGGCAACTACGCCGCCGCCCGCCGCTGGTATGCCAAGGCGCTGGCCCGCAACCCGCTGGACGTCGGGCTGCAGCAGCTCGCGCTCAGCGGCGGTCGGCCAGACCCTCGAGCAGCGACGTCCAGCGGCTGATCGCCGCGCCGCGCGAGTGCCGCGCGGCGACGGCCACCCCGGCGTCCCCCATGGCGGCGGCGGCGCCCGGGTCGTCACGCAGGCGGCGCCACGCCGCCGCGAGCGCCGCGGGGTCCTCAGGGGGGACGACGATGCCCGCGCCGGCACCGTCGACCTGCGCGGCCGCCTCGCCGGCGGCCGCGCGGACCACCGGCCGGCGCGACGCCATGACGTCGTAGAGCTTCGTCGGCAGCGCGCCGCGAAAGAGCGCCAGGTCTCGCAGCGGCACGAGCCCGGCGTCCGCCTCGGCGTACAGCGCGGGGACGCCGGCGGCCGGCACCGGGTCCAGGAGGCGGACGTGGTCCAGCCGCTCGGCGGCGATCCGCGCCGCGAGCGCGGCCCGGTCCGGGCCGTCGCCGGCGAGGTCCAGCCGCACGACCTCCGGACCGGCCAGGACGGCAGCGTCCACGACCCCGTCCAGGCCCTGAGCCATGCCGAACGTCCCGGCGTAGAGGACCCGCAACGGTGTTCCGGGCGTGCGCGCCGGCGGGACCGCGGCGACCGCGGCGAAGCGCTCGACGTCGACGGCGGGCGGCACGAGGTGCGCCCGCCCGGCGGCGCGTGGATGCCGCTCGAGGGTCGCGACGATGCCGGCGGTCGGGGCGGTGATCGCGACGCTGTGGCGGTAGCAGAAGGCCTCGAGCGCCTGCGCGGCGCCGATGACCCGGGGGTCGTCGATCGCGCCGAGCTCGATCGCGCTCTGCGGCCACAGGTCCGAGACGTTGAGGACGTGCGCGGCGCGCTTCACGCGCGCGTAGGCGACGCCCGCGGCCGCGGTGAACAGCGGTGGGGACTCCGTGACGACGACGTCCGCGGGCCCGCTCGCCGGGGCGGTGGCCAGCGCGCTGCCGGCCAGCGCTGCGTGGTTCAGCAGGCGCCGGACCGTCCCGCGGTTGGGTGTCGCGTAGACCGCGCTGCGCACGACACGGACGCCGTCGTCCTCCTCGACGAGCCACGGGCGGTTGCGGTAGGGCGGCTGGACCCGACCGGCGGGATAGTGTGGAAAGCCGGTGTGCACCGTGACCTGGAACCCCGCGGCGGCGAGCCCGTGTGCCAGCCCGGAGATGCGGG
>CAZRLR010000365.1:0-4759 GCA_964600395.1 uncultured Conexibacter sp. | reverse complement strand
CCTTGGTCAGTAGATACTGTTTATACTCAAACAGAGAATGATACTGGTAATTATCAGTTTATACAAAATGCTACTAGTAGTGATGAATATACTAGGCAAGTATTTGTTTCTCCTGAGATGAAAGCTGGATTTATTAATCCCAGTTTAGGTGGTAAATCCATATATGCTCATAGTTTCTTACAGTCAACTACAACTAATGAAGTACCTCCTGGTGGAAGTTATATCCATATACATAAAATGTATATAAATACTGCATTAACATCAGCTGTAGATAATATAGAAGATGTATTATATATAGGAGCAGGTGAATATCAAGACAACACTTTTAGTAGTTCTATTAGAATAGGTAATTATTCAAGAGCTAGTACAGAAAATGTTTCTGCTAGTATTGGTAACTCAAATACTGTATTAAAAGTTACTAGTGGTACATGGGGAGCTAATACAGCTGGATTTCATAATGCAGGAGCCTATATTGCAGATATAACTCAATCTAATCCTAGTCAATATGGTGGAAAAACATATGCAGCTAGAGCTGTTAATGAGTATATTTCTTGTCAGAATTTTCAACCAAGTGTAACTGGTCAAACTAGTTATACTAGTTCAGTATTTGGTGGAGATACCTATATGACAATATTTGATTGGCAAATTAAGATTAAAAACTTTGGAGCCACTACTGTTAGAGGACAAAGTGTTACAAATAGAGCAAATGTTATAGTATATTTTCCAGTTGAAAGTTCAGTAAATACTGAATTAAGACAAGGTTATTCCACTAATAAAGATCTTAGTACAGATAGTAATGAAGTACAAGATGAATTTAGATATAATACTGTATATAGTGCTGAGAATAATATAATTACTTATATCCCAAAACCATTATATTTAATAGATAATACTGTATTTGATGTTAGAACTCATATATCTGAGGTTAAAACATCTGGAGAATTAATAGATAGTTGGACTAGATTTAAAGCTGATAATTATTGGGATGTAGAAGCTATATATGGTCCATTAAATAGTTTAGTGGCTTTTCAAGATAGGATATTCTATCATCAGGATAAATGTTTTGGTATATTAGCTGTTAATCCTAGAGTATTAATAACTGATCAAAATGATGATCCTCTTCAATTAGCTAATACTAGTCAGTTAGGTAGTGGTAATATTATACAAAGACATGATAATGTATCTAACCAAGTTGGTTGTGGTCATCAGTGGTCTATAATTCAAAGTCCAGATAGTTTATTTTGGTTTGATAAAAATTATAAGAAAATCTATAAGTATTCTCAAAATGGTTTAGAAGCTATTTCTGAGACTAAAAAGATTCAATCTTATCTTAAAACTAATATAAATGGTCAATTATTAGTTACAGATAATCCTATTTATGATCAGGTAACAGGTACTCCATATGGAATTAGTGCTACTTATGATAATAAATATAATGAAGCTAGATTTACTTTTAAAGACTATAATACTAATACAGCTGAACTAAAACAGTTTACACTAGTATTTAATGAGAAATGGGATGTATTTAGTGGATTTTATACTAGCTATCCTAAGATTTATATAAATGATGATAAGCATATTATAACTAATGATCCTAGTACACCAAATAACCTATTTTTAGAGGATGCAGGAGATTATTGTAAGTTTTATAATACTGTATATCCAAATAAATTATCATTCATTATAAATAAGAATTTTGACCTAATTAAGATATTTGAAAACTTAGTATTATATACTGAGGCTATGGATATAGTAAATAACAATAAAATCTATATTTATGATGATTGTTTTGATAGAATAAGGGTATATAATGATCATCAAAATACTGATACTCAAACTCTTACTCTAGGAACTAATATTGAAAGAATTGAGAGAAAATATCAAATTCAAGTACCTAGAAACAGAGTACTATACTCTACCACTAAAAATGCTAATATATTTACAGATTTAAGTACTACAGATAAAGACTTTGCAGAGAGAATTAGAGATAAATACTGTATTGTAGATCTTGAATATGATAATACTAATAACTATAACTTTATAGTTAACAATGTAGAGTCTTATTTTAGAGCTAGTTCTAGATAGTTATAATTAAAATTATTATAAACTATATTAGTATATAAGAAAAATAATTATTATATTATAGGGTGGGGTATTCTCACCCTTTTTAGTTTAAATATATTAATATCAACATGATGAAAAAAAGAAAACTTCCTAAATATAAATCTGGTGGATTTACTTGGAAAGGTGCTGCTAATACACTTAAAGATACAGGTATGTTTATTGGAGATATGGCTCTTAATGAAATAGCTCCTAATGCTATTAGACAAGATCAATATGACAACAGTGCTTTTGGTAAAAACCTTGGTAATGTAGCAGCAGTTACTGAATCTCTTAGTTCTCAATCACCTTTAGCTAAATTAGGTACTAGTATTGGATATCGAGGTGCAGCAGGTGTTGGAAATACAGGATATAATCAAGCTCAAGTAGATCTTTATAATAAAGCAATGCCTATTGCTAAAATAGGTTCCAAAATAGGAGAGACATATTTAAATGGTATTACTGGAGGTTTAACATCTGGAGTATTTAGTACTTTAGATCAAGCTTCTCAAAGAAATTATCAAGCTCCAAGTCATATGAAATATGGTGGTAGAAAATACTATAATGGAGGAATGATGTATAAAAATGGAGGTATAAATTCTGAAATAGAAGGAGATGAAACAGTTTCTGTACCAAATGGTACTAATCCTCAAGCATTGACTGGTGGAGAATTAACTCCTATGAATAGTCAAGGAGACTTCATTAGTTCAGGTTTAAACCATGAAAATGGAGGTATTGGTACTAATCTACCAAATGGTACTAAAATACTCTCTAAAAGGCTTAAAAACCCTTATACTAATAAATCATTTGCTAAAACTGATGAGATTTTATCTAAGAAAATAGGTAGACTGGAAGATAGAGAAATTCAAGATAAAACTACTAGAGATACTATAGAACTACTAAATAAACAAAAAGATGATAATTTTAACATTCAAGAGGGTTTAAAGAAATCTAAATATGAAGCTGGTATGAATAAAGCTTATATGAAATATGGTGGTAAAATGAATAGATTTGCTAAGAAAATAGAGGAAACTCATAATAAACTAGCTAAAAATCTAGGTATTGAGGAATATAAAGATGGTGGAATACAAAAATATCCAATAGGTGGGGAACAATTTGATCCAAATGAAACTCTAGGATTACAAGAATCTAATAATTCTATAGATCCACAGTTATTTTTACAGATGCAACAACAAATGGGATTTAGTAACCCTCAAGCAACTCCTATAAACTTAGATGATAGTATACCTACAGGTGGTGCTCAAGGATTAATGGGTGGAAATGGTAATGAATATAATCAATTTGGAGATTGGACTAATTATGCTAAATTAGCTCCATTAGTTTATAATACTATTATGGGACTTAGAAAATCTAAAGAAATACCTGAAAATAAATTTACTATTAATAATCCAGCTAAATTTAGACCTACTGATAGAGCTAGTCTATATAATAAAATTAACTCTGCAAGATTAGCTGGTATATCTAATATTACTAATAGTTCTGGAGGAGCTGGAGCTATTCAACTAGCTAATCAACAAGGGCTTAATGCTAGTACTATGAATGCTAGATATAATATGGATCTTAATGCTCAAATGCAAGATGAAGCTAGAAGGCAATTTATTGAAGCTCAACAATTAGGTGTAGATCAATTTAATTCTCAACAAAGAAGACAGAATTATATTATGAATCAACAAGCATTAGCCAATAGAAGAGCTGCTCTAGCTAAAGCTAGTACTCAATTAGGTCAACTAGGTATGGATACTAAGAGAAATAGATTAGAACAATATAAGATGGGATTGACCTCAGAAATGTATCCTCAAATGAAATATCTATTTCCAGAGCTATTAAACTATCAATCTTATTATCCACAATTTTCAAAATAATGTTTGATATAATATACAAAATCCCTAACTTAGTTTAATATAATAAACACTATGCCTATAGATTTTAATCCTATTAATCAGTTTGATCAAACTGCTGATATGGAGTCTACATATTTAAAATTACCTTTTGAAGAAGCCTTATTAGCTGCTCAAGAGATTAATAGACAAAATGAACTTGGTAGACAGCGAGCAGAACAATTAGATGTTTTAGGTAAAAATTTTAAAGCTTTAGATTGGCATAAACCAGAACTGGCTCAAAGAAGACAGGAAATCTATAATACTATAGATAGTTTACAGAATCCTGTTAATAGAGACTTTAGATCTAGAGAATATAATAATAGATTATATAAAGCTAAAAGAGATCTTCAAAATGAATTAAATTATGGTAAGTTAGCAGCAGGACAACAGGCTTATGATCAATTTACTGCTGCTGAAAAGCAGATATTAGAAGATAAAAATCCTATGAAAGCTTCTTATAGAAGAAATCAGTTATATGCTTTAAATAAAGATAAATCTCTAGAGTTTGATTCCCAGACTGGTCAATGGAGACAGACAGAAATTCCCATAGATTGGGAAGATAAAGATCCTAATAAAACTATAGAAGATTATATGAAATCTGTTAATTGGGAACAAGATTTTAAGGACTTAGGTATTAGAAGTTTAGATGATTTTAATAAGGCTGTTAGAACTGGCACAAATAAAGAACTATTATATCAAAAATTAATTGACTCAGCAGCTACTAGAGTTATAGCAGATGATAATTTAAAAATGTCTAG
>CAZRLR010000364.1:0-4782 GCA_964600395.1 uncultured Conexibacter sp. | reverse complement strand
GAAGACCGGGGTGAGCGTCGTGCGGGGCACGCGCTTGAGCGCCTTAGCCATCTGCGCCATGCCCTGATACGCCTTGTCGCCCGAGAACGTGGGCGTCATGATCCCGAAGTAGTCGACGAACATGGCGCTCGGCTTCCACCGGAGCGTCTCGGCGAACACGCGCTCGACTGTGCAGTCGGTGATGTCGTCGATGATGATGATGTCGTTCGTGGCCTTCTCGGCGCGCTCGCCCCACGTCTCCCACATCTCCATCTCGTCCGGGCGCAGCTCAAGAGCGCGGAGCGCGTTGTACCTGAAGTTCACGGCCATCGCGTCGAACTTCCTGAGCAGCGCGTCGCCCTCCATCTCCAACGAGATGAAGACCGGGCGGTGATCCGGGCTCGACAGGTACGACGAGAGGCAGATGTACTGCAACATCGTCGACTTGCCGACGTTCGATGCGCCGCTGACGACGACCAGCTCGTGCTTCTGGACACCGAGCAGGATGCGGTCGAGTGACGGGATCCCGAGAGGGACTCCTGGCAGCCGGCCCTCGCGGAGCAGCTTGTTGTAGAGCTGGATGCGATTGGGCACGTCCGACAGGCGAGACACGCGCGAAGACGGGATCGACTGCGCCACGCGCTCGGCGTGCTCCATGAAGAGCGAGTCGATGTCGAGGTCGTCACGCTTGGAGTCGAGAGCTGCGGCGAGATCGAGCACAGACTTCTGCGCCTCGCGGCGCTGGACCTTCTTCACGAACAGGTCGAGGATATAGTCGAGCGTGTCCTGCACGATGTCGATGGCGTAGCCAGGGTGCTTGGCGAGAACCGCGTCACGAGACGGCGGCGCTCCGTACTTCGCCATGTGACTCGTGATCGTCTGGAAGACGGATCGGTTCTTCTCGTCCTCGAAGTGCTGCGGTCCTACGCCACGAGCTACGAGCTTCTCGACGTTCCCCTCGATGCACTTCGAGATGAGCGCGCGTTCGATGTCCATCTAGTTCTCTCCAGTCGTCTTGTTTAGTTCTGCGATCATGTCTCCTACATAGAGAGTTGCAAGACCTTGAGCAGCAGCAAGCATCTGATCTGTTGTGAGCGACTCTTGATTTTCTGCTGCTTTGCTGAGCACGGCTTGGATTAGATCTTGAGCGACAAGATCACAGCTTCCGTCAGGACGATGCATCATGCAGAAGTCCAAGGTCGCGGGTTTGCGAGCACGAGATCGCGCTTCTCGCTCATCTGCGCTGTGAGCCGCGCCGCGAGCTGCTCGAACATGACGAGTTCGAGGCCGGCGTCGGCCACGCCCTTCACGGAGCCGAGGAGGTCGATGCTCGACTTCTCCGGGAGCCCGACCGTCTCCTTCGTGGAGAACGTCAGCTCGGTGGACTTGATGGAGATCCCCTGCGGGACGACGCTCTGCTTGTCGCCGGGGCCGAGGGTCTGCGTGGGGAGGTTGGCCCACTTGTTGAGAGCGCGGGCCACCGTCTCGACGCGCTCCTTGATGAAGATGTCGACGACGGTGTAGAGGAAGTTGGACGCGAGGTCGTACTCAGCGTCGGGGACCGTCGTCTTCGCAGACGCCATGAGCGTCAAGAACGACCAGTTGGGGAGGCCGATCTTCTCCGACTGGGAGTAGACGACCTCGACGTGACCAGCTTGCAGCATGAGCTTCTCCTTTGGTTCGACACAGCAGACCTATCATCATAGGAGACGGGTCCAGCCAGCGCAAGGCCGGCAGCAGGAGAGTCTACTCGGACTGCGCGAAGACGTCGCTCGCGATGGCGAGCGCGTCCTTCAGGCTGACAGTCGGGTACTGCTTGATCGCGTCGGGCAGCATCTTGATGATGCGATCTTGGTCGAGCTGAAGCTCGTTGATGGCCTGGATGACCATCGCTCGGAACTCTTCATGTTCGAGCCCGAGCTGTCGCTTGCCCTTCGGCTTGCCGGCGGTGGAGCGACGGATCCTCTGGATATGCGAGGCGAGCTGCTCGGGTGACGGGTGATAGTCGATACCGCGACCGGGGTGGAAGCCGTTCTCGGCGATCCACTGCTTGATCTCGTCGATCAGCTCCTCGGTCCAGTACCGATTCCCATTGACGTCGCGCTCCGGTCGCAGGTGCTCTGGCATCGAGCCATTGCGATCCCACGACCGGAGCGTGTGAGGGCTGCGGTCGAGCAGTACGGCGGCTTCGCTGATGCTGTACCGCCGAGTGCCTTCAGCCGCTTCGTTCACGGAGCCTTCCTCGTGGTGAGGCGCATCAGATGGCCACCGCAGATCTTGATGACGCCCTCGTACTCGGATGCCGGGTGCTTGCGCTCGTTGGAGAACGGAGCCTCGCACTCGTCACAGCGAGCGTTCGGGTGGCCGAGATAGATCGGCTTCATGCCTTCGGGCGTCACGACGAAGCCCTCGCGCGGGTAGAGCGCTTCGAGGGGCATGGCGTCGTAAGCCGAGAGGCGGGTGTGGCGGGTGGTGTTGAGGGTCATGGTCATCATTGCCTCGTCTCTTCCTATGAGAATAGCACCGACCAAGGACATCGCCATGAACATAGGTCGGCCTTGCGATTCCCAACTTCGGCCACTCGGTCCGCTAGGGCTATCCAGATAGTACCTACCCAGGTAATCGTCTTCTACACCTATGAGCTTGAGGAAGATCACCACCACACCGGTAGATGTTGACCCCACCGTCATCACGGTCGTCGCTGCGCGACTCCCGCTCGACGGTTTCTTGCCCCTGTCCGCAGTTCTGGACAGACCTCTCCCTATAGGAGCCCTCTCGTCTGTCGCGACGAGCACCTGCTCACCCAGTGCCCCACGTAGGTCGACCGTGGGCGCACGAACTTACCTCTCCCTCTGACGGAGGACTCCCGGTGCCGCGCGAGACGTGTTGGACGATCTCGGTATCCGGGGCGAGCGTGAAGCTCTTGCCGCTGGCTAGGCGACTTTGGCATGCGAATCAGCTACGATTCGTCATGCGTCTGACACCCGGAAGCCTAGCAGCTCACCTTGGCCGGTGAGATCAACTTCCCCGAAGACCCGTCCTAACCGGCGGGTCTTCGTCGTTCTGGTATGGTCATAGGCGTGCTCGGCAAGCTGAGCTGCCTGGGGATCGCTGGTCCATCTCCACAGGAAGAGCTGCTGAACCTGACCAGGGGCCGAGCGACGAACCTTCGGATCCTGCGCTGCGTGTCGCGAACGTGGTGCGGTGGAGGGTGAGGCACGTAGGATCCCTCTGACCTCACCATCGGCCCTGACTTCGGTTGGGGCCGTTGTCGTTCTGGTACGCTGTGCGGGCGATTCGACACCGCACTCGCTACGAGAAGTCCATGTAGCTCTCCTCACGACAGGCTCCCTTTCACGCCGGGGAGCCTGTCGTCGTTCTGGGTGATCTGACGCCCTGTGGAACCCGTAGAATAGGCACCATGAGCCTCAGCAAGCCGCAGGCACGACCGACCTGCGACACCTGCACCTTGAAGCTGTACTGCCGCTACGCCAAAGAGGGCAAGCGCCGATGCGACGTCGGCTACGTCTACGGCAACGGGTACGGCTTGCAGTTCCTCTTCGGGATGCTCTTCCTGGCGCTGGTCACGTTCCTCGTACTAGCGATCTGAACGCCCATGTCGGAGATCGAGAAGATCACCGACGACTACTTCGAGTTCTTCGACGCCGAGCCGCCGATCATCGAGAAGGTCCACGTCCGGTCGAAGGACTGCCCCGAGGGGCGCACCTGCTGGCATGCCCGTCATCCCGGCGTCTGTAGCTCAGGACCAGGCTCGCGACCGTACGCCGGCAACCTCATGCTGGGGCCGCTCCCCATCGGTGCCGGCCACGTCGTTGAAGAGCATGAGGACGGCCACATCACCGTGCGACCGAACCCACCGAGCGACCCCGGCAACTCGAACTCGATCCTGTGCCCGCTGTGCGGATGGCACGGCTACGTCGACCACGGTCGCTGGTACACCGTCTAGGCTATGAGCATGGAACAGCTCCAAGATCTCAGTCTCCTCGGCAACGACGTCCATCGCAAGATGATCGTGAAGTACTTCGCCTTCTCGCATCTGCCTGAGCATCTGGCCGCGATCAGCGCGCCCTTCTACTCGCTCGCGATCCAGCTCGCCTACCGCGTGAACTCGCTCGAAGCGGATCCCGCCGAGACGACAGTCGCGCTGCGCAAGCTGCTCGAAGCCAAAGACGCTGCTGTGCGCGCGGCTCTCTGAAGAAGTTTCTTGACACGCCTCTGATCTATGTGCATAATGACTCTCGTGCCGGACGGAGTAGCTCTCCGAAAGGCATACGGTGTGGCCGAGTGCCTGAAGCAGCGTCTTCTTGCTGGACGACTGTGGAGGGTAAGGCGCATCCGAGTTCGATGACGCAAGCTGGGACCAGGGGGCAACCGCCCGAGGCCAGGACTGCGGATCACGGAGACGTGATCTTGATCGGGCGCAAGACCCTGATCGGGGAAGAACGGATGGCAGTGGTGAACCCCTCGATACGGAGGCAAGCACCACTCCGGGGCTCGTAACCCCGCATCGCCCTTCGGGGCTTCTTGCACCCAGTGGTCCCACGGGAGTCACTGCGCCAAGGAGCCCCGTTTGTGGTTCTAGGACTAGGAGATCCACATGGACCTGACCGTCACCGTCGACAACTACCTCAGATTCGATCCGTCGCCGCTCCCCGAGCGCGCGATCTCGATGCTGACGTCGGCGCTCACGGTCATGAATCCCGACGATCCAAACGAGATGATCGTCATGTGGGGCAAGGACTCCAATGGCATGTTCACGGCCCCACGAGGTTTCGCGCTGAA
>CAZRLR010000363.1:0-4821 GCA_964600395.1 uncultured Conexibacter sp. | reverse complement strand
GCTAGGCACCCCATACTCAAGGGGTGGACCAGCTCTTCGGCGATCCGACCCCCACCCCGGCCGCGGCGGCCGCGCCGGCCGCCGACGGCCCCGGCGCCCCGCTCGCGGCGCGGATGCGCCCGGCGACGCTCGCGGACGTCGTCGGCCAGGAGCACCTGCTCAAGGCCGGGGCGCCGCTGCGCGTCGCGATCGAGGCCGGGCGGCCGCACTCGATGCTCCTCTTCGGGCCCCCCGGCACCGGCAAGACGACGCTCGCCCGCATCGTCGCCGCGGCCGCGAACGCCGCCTTCGAGGAACTCAGCGCCGTGGAGGCCGGCCGCGCCGAGGTCCGCGCCGTCATGGAGCGCGCCCGCCACCGCCGCAGCACCAGCGGCACCGCGACCGTCTTCTTCCTCGACGAGATCCACCGCTTCAACAAGGCCCAGCAGGACGCGTTGCTGCCCGCCGTCGAGGAGGGGCTCGTGACGCTCATCGGGGCCACGACGGAGAACCCGTCGTTCGAGGTGAACGCCGCGCTCCTGAGCCGGTGCCGCCTCTACGAGCTGCACGCGCTGACCGCCGCCGACGTCGAGACGCTGCTGCGCCGCGCGCTCGCCGACGCGCTCGGCACCAGCGCACGCGCCGACGACGAGGCGCTCGCGTTCCTCGCCGACCGCGCCGGCGGGGACGCCCGCGCGGCGCTCGCCGCCCTGGAGCTCGCCGTCGCCACGACCGGCGGCCACGTGACGCTGAGCGCCGCCGAGGACGCCTTCCAGCGGCGCGCCATCCGCTACGACAAGGCCGGCGACCAGCACTACGACGTCATCTCGGCCTGGATCAAGGCCACGCGGGCGAGCGACCCCGACGCGTCCCTCTACTACCTGGCGGTCATGCTCGAGGCCGGTGAGGACGCCCGCTTCATCGCCCGCCGGATGGTCATCCTCGCCAGCGAGGACATCGGCGGCGCCGACCCGCAGGCGCTCGTCGTCGCGGCAGCGGCCGCGCAGGCCGTGCAGCTCGTCGGGATGCCCGAGGCCATGCACGCCCTGGCGCAGTGCGCGATCCACCTCAGCCTGGCGCCGAAGTCCAACGCCGCCTACCGGGCGATCGCCGCGGGGCGCCAGCACGTCCGCGACCACGGCGCGGCCGTCCCCCCGCCCTACCTGCGCTCGGCCAACCGGCAGCAGGCCGGCTACGACTACCCGCACGACAGCCCGGGCCACCTCACGGCGCAGGACGTCATGCCACCGGCCCTGAGCGGGACGCGGTTCTACGCCCCCGACGCGGCCGAGGCCGCGTTCGCGGAGCGCCTGGGCGCAATCCGGCGTGCGCGGGGCCTGGATCGCTGATCCACCGGATAGCCTGTAGACGAACACCCGTTCGAAGGACACACGTTCGTCACAGGCCCTCCGCGGGCAGGTGGCATCTTCTGCTCATCCCGTTGCGCCTCGACACCCACCACACCCTGCCCGAAGGCACCCGTCTGCGCCTGCGTCTGCCGCAGGTTCGCGACCGCGCGGGCCTGGTGGACCTCCTGACCCGCCTGGGTCTGGAGGCCGACGAGCTCGACGTCGCCCGGATCCTGCGCTTCGACCCGCGCGGGCGGACGGTCATCTGCGCGACGGTCTGGACCGGCACCGCCGAGACGATGGCCGGGATCGTGGCCGGCGCCAAGGACGGGCGCGGGCCTGACCTGCTCGTCGCCGACGAGCGCCTGACCCCTGGCGTGGGCGAGGCGCTGCGCGACATGCTCGCCGCGTCCGTCGGCCACCGCGCCGCCTGAGGCGTCGACGCGCGGGCCCTGGGGACGGCGCGCCGGGCGGGGCGGGGCCGCAGCTGAGAGAATCGCCGCCGATGCCGCCCGTCACGACCGCCGAGACCATCGACTCGCGCAATCCGGCGACCGGCGACCGCCTGGGTCAGGTCCCCGTGACCCCCGCCGACGCCGTCGCGCGGGTCGTCGCCGGCGCGGCCGCCGTCCAGCCCCTCTGGTGGGCCCTGCGCGCCCAGGATCGCGCGCGGTACATGCAGCGCGCCGCCCAGGCGGTCATCGACGAGGCCGACGAGCTGGCCGACCTCATCTGCGCCGAGCAGGGCCGCCCGCGGGCGGAGGTCGAGCTGCTGGAGATCCTGCCCGCGGTCGAGACGTTGCAGTGGCTCGCCGAGGCCGGGCCGAAGATCCTCGCCGGCGAGCGGATCGGCCTGGCCCGGGCGCTGAGGCCACTGACGAGCGCCCGCTGGACGTACGAGCCGCTCGGCGTCGTCGCCGTCCTGGGCCCGGCGACCGAGCCGTTCTCCACCCCGCTGGGGGACGTCGCGGTCGCGCTCATGGCCGGCAACGCCGTCGTGCTCAAGCCGTCCCCGCAGGCCGCGCTGACGGGTGAGCGCATCGCCCGCGTCTTCGCCCGGGCCGGCCTGCCCGAGGGCCTGCTGCGCGTCGTCCACGGCGGCGCGCGGACGGGACGGGCGCTCGTCGACGCGCCCGTGGCGCAGGTCCGCTTCACCGGCTCCTACGACGCCGGCCGCGCGGTCGGCGAAGCCTGCGCGCGGGCCGTCAAGCGCAGCGTCCTGGAGCTCGGCGGCAAGGACGTCGCCCTCGTCTGCGCCGACGCCGACGTCGACCGCGCCGTCGCCGGGACCGTCTGGGCCGCCTTCGCGAACGCCGGGCAGTCCGGCGGCAACGTCGAGCGCGCCGTCGTCCTGCGCGAGGTCCACGATCGCTTTCTCGCCGGCGCGGTCGCCGCCGCCCGCGCGCTGCCCGTCGGCGACCCGGTCGACCCGCGCACCGCCGTCGGGCCGCTGCTCAGCCGGGCGCGGCGCGACCGGGTGCACGCGCTCGTCCAGGAGGCCGTCGACGCCGGGGCCACGCTGCACTGCGGCGGGCCCCTGGCCTCCACGACCGCCCCCGACGCCGACGTCGCCTTCTACGCCCCCGCCGTCCTCACGGGGGTCACGCCGCAGATGCGCCTGGCCCGCGAGGAGGTCCCCGGACCCGTGCTCGTCGTCTCCGTCGCCGACACCGAGGAGGACGCGATCGCGATGGCGAACGCGACCGCGAGCGGGCTGGGTGCCTCGGTGTGGACCGCCGACCGCTACAAGGGCGCCCGCATCGCCCGGGAGCTGCAGGTCGGCATGGTCTGGATGAACGACCACCTCGTGACCCGCAGCGCGCCGCAGGTCCCGTGGGGCGGGGTCAAGGGCTCGGGCATCGGCCGCGCCCGCGGCGCGATCGCCCTGCGCACGTGCGCCGAGCCCAAGGTCCTCATGTGGACGCCGCCGGCGCCGGGCACCGGCCGCCCGTTCTGGTGGTTCCCCTACGACGCGGCCCTCGAGCGCACCGGGCGTGCGATCGCCGAGCTGCGCTCGGTGCGCGACCGCGACCGCGAGCGCGCCCTGCGCCAGGGGGCGCGGCCGATCGCCCGGGTCGCGCGCCGCGCCCTGCAGCGCCGCTAGGACAGCTGGCCGCTCGTCCTAGACGCGGAAGGTCAGCGTCGTCGTGCGGGCGCCGCCCGCGCCGGTGCTCGAGACGGCCTGCACCTGCACGCGGTGGCGGCCCCGCGTCAGCCGCAGCTGCCCGGTGTACGTCCGCGACGTGAGCAGCTTCAGGCGCCCGTCGACGTAGACGCGGTAGCGCCGCCCGGCCTCGGTCGCGTTCCACACGATCTGCACGCGCGCGCCGTTGCGCTTGATCCGCAGGGCACGCGGCGCCTTCGGCCGGGCCGGCACCGGCCGGCGCCCCGTCGTCGTCCCCCCGCCGGCCGAGATCGTCACCGGCGGTGCCGTCGTGCCGCTGCCGCTGGTCGGGGCCGCGCGACCGTCCGCGCTGTGGTCGGGCTCGACGCGGTCGGCGCCCGGGCCGCAGCCGCGGTCCGGGCGCTGGACGAACGGCTGGGTCGTCCCGAGCGTCGCGAAGTCCGTCGCGAGCACGCGCAGGGCACCGCCGGCCAGCGCGTCCAGGCTGTCACCCGTCACCCCGAGCGACGCCCAGGTCGGGTCCGTCCCGCGCGTCGGCCGCAGGTAGACGACGAAGGCCCCCGAGAGGTCCCGCAGGGTGGCGCCGTAGACCTGCAGGGTCCGGGCCAGCACGCGCGCGGCGGGCGGCAGGCCGCTGACGTCCAGCGCCGGGTCCAGCTGCAGGCGGGCGCCCTCGGGCAGGCCCCCGGCCGTCCCGCCGTCGGAGCCGAGGGCGGGGTAGACCCAGCAGCGCCCGTCGACGTTCGGCGCGCCGAAGCTCAGCGCGTGCGGGATGAGGAAGCTGCCGTCGGCGATCGCCGCCTGGACCTCCTGCGGCGAGACCGCCTGCGAGAGCGCCAGGTGCGACGCCGTCGCGCTGCCGCCGCCCAGGAGGTTGTCCTGATGACCGTCCCCGCCCAGCGCGAAGTGGCCGGCGCCCCCGGCCTCCCAGGTGCCGTCGTCGCGGCGGCGCGCGCCGATGAGATCCCACTCCTCGCCGGCCCCGTGGTCGACGAGCGCGAGGTGCCCGTCGGCGCTCGGGTCCGGGACGGCGTCGTCTGGGATCGGGACGGTGATGCGGTCCGCGTACCCCGTCGCGCCGCTGCCGGTGTAGGTGCCACATGAGCGGCAGAAGACCGTCCGGCGAGGCGTCGCCGGCCCGACCTCGTAGACCGGCGGGGCGAACTGGCCGCCGGGGCCGTTGAGGTACGGCGCCGGGCGGCCGAGCCCCGCGACCCAGCCCGCCGACCGCGGGTCGGTCGCCGCGTCGGCGGCGATCGGCGTCGTCAGCCCGGTGCGACCACCGCCGAAGTCCGCGGCCCCGGCCGCCGGCGTGCCGAGGCCGAAGCTGATGATGAAGGTCGCGGCTGCCCCCAGCCGCAGACACAG
>CAZRLR010000362.1:0-4825 GCA_964600395.1 uncultured Conexibacter sp. | reverse complement strand
TCAGGGTCGAAACATCGAGATTGGCCGCGAAGCCGCCGCTGCCGCCGAAGACCACATAGCTGACCCCGGTAGAGTTGCCGTGCGCCCTGCCGCCAGGGCCCCCGACGATCACGTCGTCGAAGCCATCGCCGTTCACATCCCCCGCGGCGGCGACCGAGTGGCCCACGATGTCGAAGGATGCGCCATCCATCCTGAAGCCATTGGTCCCGTTCAGGGCGGCGAGGTCGATGCTGGAGGCGAAGCCGGCGTCGTCGCCGAACACCACATAGCTCGCCCCCGGGAACGTGGCGTTCGGGCCCGCGCCCCGCGCGCCCAGGATCATGTCGTCGATGCCGTCGCCGTTCATGTCGCCTGCCGAAGCGACGGAAAATCCGCTGTAGTCGCCCGCGGCAAGACCGTCGAGACCGTGCTGGCCAAGCGCCCGTGCCGCGTCATCATCCAGTCCGACCCCCACGTCCCCGCCGCCCCGGCCGCCGCCTCCGCGGCGACGGGGGCCGGGACGGGAGCCCGTCGCCCGTGACCGACCCGAGCCCGCCGGACCGCAGCCTCCACCGGTCGAGCACCCGGCTGCTGTCGGCGCTCATGCTCGTCCTCGGGCTGGCGATGCTCGTCCAGACCATCACCCGCGGCGGCGGCGTCCTGTCGATCGGCATCGTCATGGGCCTGCTCTTCACCCTCGCCGGCGGCGGCCGGCTGTACGTCTCGCTGCGGAGCGGCGGCTGATGCCCGACGCCCAGGAGCGCGCCACCGACGCCGCGCGCACGACCGTCGGCTCGCCCGTCCTGTTCGCGGTCGTGTGGACGGCGCTGGCCAGCGGCATCTACTTCTCCCTCGGGGTCGTCGCCGACCACGCCCTGGCGCTCACGCCGATCGTCTTCCTCGTCGCCAGCGGCTTCTTCGCGCTGGCCACGATGACCTACGTCGAGGGCGCCTCACTGCACCAGGACCGCGGCGGCTCGACGGTCTTCGCCCGCTACGCCTTCGACGAGCTGTGGAGCTTCATCGCGGGCTGGGCGGTCCTGCTGGACTACATCATCCTCGTCGCCGTCTGCGCGCTGTCGGCGACGAACTACGCCGCCGCGTTCTGGTCGCCGCTGGACGACGGCGCCGTCGAGGCCGTCGTGGCGGTCGCGATCATCGTCTACGTCGCGGGCGGGACGATCCGCGGCTTCCAGTCCACCCGGGCGCTGCGCCTCATCTCGATCGTCGTCGCCGACCTCGTCCTGCAGATCGCCCTCGTGGCCGTGGGGCTGGCGCTCCTCTTCGACGGCGGCGCGCTGACGGACTCGATCGACATCGGCGCCACCCCGACGTGGTCGGACGCGATCTTCGCCCTCGGCGTGGCGACCGTCGTGTTGACCGGCCTGGAGTCGGCCTCCGGCCTGGCGGGCGAGGTCGGCGCGCGCTCGAAGGACCTCAAGCGCCTGGTCACGAGCTCCACGGCGTTCGTCGTCGTGGTCTACGTCGGCATCGCCGTCGTCGCGACGATGGCGCTGCCGGTCGTCGACGGCGCCACGCCGCTGAGCGACGACAACCTCGAGGCGCCGGTGCTCGGGGTCACCCGCGCCTTCGACCAGGACTGGCTGGCGACCTCGTCGACCTACGCGCTGGCCGCCGCGGCGACGATCACGCTGATCGCCGCCGCGAACTCGGCGATGCTCGGGCTCTCGCGTCTGGCCTACTCGCTCTCGCTCAACCGCCAGATCCCGTCCGCGCTCGGGCGCCTGCACCCGACGCGGTCCACGCCGTACGTCGTCATCGTCCTCGCGGCGGTCCTCGCCGCGCTCCTCGTCCTGCCGCAGGACCTGGACTTCCTCGTCGGCATCTACGCCTTCGGGTCGCTGCTGGGTCTGACGATCGCGCACGCGGCGATCATCCGCCTGCGCTTCAAGGAGCCCGACAAGCGCCGGCCCTACCGGATCCCGCTCTCGGTCCCCGTCGGCGGCGCGAGCGTGCCGCTGCCCGCGGTCCTCGGCGCGCTGCTGGCGGGCCTGGCCTGGATTAGCGTCGTCGTGTTCCACGCCGGGGCCCGCTACGTCGGCGTGGGGTGGATGGCGTTCGGCGTCGTCTTCTACGTCATCTACCGCGTGTCGCAGGAGAAGCCCGTGCGGACGCGGGTGACGGTCCCCGAGCTCGCGCTGCGCCAGGTCGCCCGGCCGGCGGAGATCTCCTACGGCTCGATCCTCGTCCCGCTCATGGGTTCCCCGCTGGACGACGACATCGTCCAGACCGCCGGGCGCCTGGCCGGCGAGTCGCACGAGGACTTCGACTCGGAGGAGGGCGCGGTCGTCGAGGCCCTGTGGATCATCGAGGTGCCGATGTCCCTGCCGATCGACGCACGGCTGCCCGAAGGCCAGATCGAGCGGGCGCGCGCGGCGTTGCGCCGCGCCAAGGCGGTCGGGGAGGAGTACCACGGCGTCGAGGTCGCGACCGCCACGGTCCGGACCCGCAGCGCGGGCGCGGCGATCGTGGAGGAGGCGCGCCGGCGCGGGGTCGAGGCGATCGTGCTGGCCGCCGAGGAGCCCTCACGCATTCGCGGGGGCGCGCGTCTGGGCGGCCGCGGCGGCCCGCGCGACAACTTCGTGGGGGAGGTCACGAAGTACGTCGTGGCCAAGGCCCCGTGCCCGGTCATCCTCACGGCGCCCCCCGCCGGCGAGATGCCCGACGGGCCGGCGGCCAGGACGTCCGAGGACCCCGCCACGCCGTCGTGAGCATGCTGCGCCCCGCCGCGCAGAAGGACTAAGGTCCCGCCCATGTTCGTGCTCATCGTCGGAGCCGGCCGCGTGGGGGCGGCCGCGGCCCGCTCCGCCCTCGCCGCCGGCCACGAGGTCTCCGTCCTGGACGACGACCCGCTCTCCCACGAGCGACTGGACGCCGGCCAGCCCACGTCCTGGGAGGACGCGGGCGGGCGGTTCACCGTCGGCCACGGGATCGAGATCGAGGCGCTGCTGGAGGCGGGCATCGACCGCGCCGACCTCTTCATCGCCTCCACGCACGGCGACAACACGAACCTCGTCGTCGCGCAGATCGCCCAGAAGCGCTTCAACGTCGAGCACGTCATCGCCCGCGTCATGGATCCCGCCCGCGCCGCCTGGTACGAGACGCAGGGGCTGCGGACGATCTCGCCGACGCGGCACGCCATCGAGATGTTCGAGTCCGCGCTGACGGAGATCACGCGCTGATGTACGTCATCATCGCCGGCGGCGGCAAGGTGGGCTGGAACCTCACGCGCGAGCTGCTCGCCAAGGGGCACGAGGTGACGCTGCTGGAGGCCGGCCGCGACCGCTACCTCACGATCGAGCAGGAGCTCGAGCACCAGGTCCAGTACGGGGACGCCACCGAGCTGTGGGTCCTCGAGCGCGCCGGGATCCAGCGGGCGGACCTCGTCATCGCCGTCACCGGCGACGACGAGGACAACATGCTCATCTGCCAGATGGCGAAGGAGAAGTACCTCTGCGAGCGGATCATCGCCCGCGTGAACAACCCGCGCAACCGCGAGTGGTTCGAGCTGCTCGGGATCCAGCCGACGGTCAGCGCGACCGACCTCATCCTGCGCCTCATCGAGCACGAGGTCCCGTCCTACGGGCTCGTGCACCTGCTGGACCTGCGCGACGAGCGCCTGGAGATCATCGAGGTCGAGGTCGCCGAGGGCTCCCCGGCCGCCGGTCTGGCCGTCGCGGACGTCCCGCTGCCCGAAGGGGTCCTGATCATCTCGATCCTCCGCGACGGCGCGGGCTTCGTGCCCAAGGGGGAGACGACGATCAACGCCGGCGACGAGGTCCTGCTCGTGCTCGATCCGGGCCTGGAGGACTCGATCACGAAGCAGTTCGCGGCGCCCGGCGGACCCTGAACGACGGGTTTCGCGTCCGGCTGCGAAGAAGCTAGACTTCCGAGCAGTGCGGCTTCGAAACTCAGTCGAATATCAATGGACGGATGGTCGTCTCCAGCGCGAGTACGGACGTGTCGATCTAGGGGGCACCCCCCTCATGACCACCGCGCGGACCACACTTGCCACCGGAGCCGCTGCCGCAGCCGCCTCCGTGGCGCTGATGGGCTCGGTCACCGTCATCGTCGGCGCCCAGCTCGGGTTCGATCTGTGGCCGGCGCTCGGCAGCCCGCAGGCCCGGCTCCTCGAGGTCCCCGCCGTGTCGCCCACCGGGGCCGGCACGAACCCGCTGCTGCCCGCGTCCAACCCCTTGAGCGGCGCCATCGGCACGCTGGCGGGCGGCATCGCCGCCCCGGCCTTCCCGGCCGCCGCCGGCGGGGCCGTGAGCGCCGCGATCGTCAACCCGGCCGGTGCCGCCGTGACCGCGGTCCGCGACCGCCTTCAGGTGGGCGCCGGCCCGAACACCGCTTCGGGGACCCGCCGCGTCCAGGTCGGGTCCCGCGCCGGGTCGCCAGGCCGGCTGTCCACCGCCGCGCCGTCCGCCTCGACCGGCGCCGCGCCGGCCCCGTCGGCCACCACCTCGCCGGTCGTCGCGACGCCCGCGCCGACGGCATCGGCCGGGACGGCGACGCCGTCCCCGGCGCAGGCCGCCGCACCGTCGGCGCCGTCCGCCCCGGCGCCGCAGGCCTCGACCCCCGCGCCGACGCAGAGCGCGGCGTCGCCGGGCAAGAGTGGTTCGGCCAGCGGGAACGGCGGCTCGTCCGGCAGCTCCGGCAGCTCCGGCAGCTCCGGCAGCAGCGCCTCCTCGGGCAAGGGCCAGGGCAAGGCGTCCGCCGGTACGTCGAGCAGCGCCGGCCGGGGCACGACCACCGGCTCCTCCTCGTCCTCGTCGGGTCAGGCGAGCGCGCCCGGCCAGAACAAGGGCTCGGGCAGCAGCGG
>CAZRLR010000361.1:0-4833 GCA_964600395.1 uncultured Conexibacter sp. | reverse complement strand
CCTACGCGCCGTGGCCCGCGGCCGGGCATGACGCGCGCCACACCGGTGCGGCGCCGGTCCTCGGGCCGCAGGACGGGACGCTGCGCTGGCGGCGCGACCTCGGCGGTCCGGTCGTCCCCGGCCCGGTCGTCGGCCCCGACGGCACGGTCTTCGCCGCGTCGAACGCCGGCGTGCTGCACGCGCTGGACCCGGCCACCGGGGAGGACCGCTGGCGGCGGGACGGGGGCGCGCCCTACGGGCTGGACCTCACGACCTCGCCGCTCCTGCTGCCCGGCGGGCTGCTCCTGTGGCCCGGCCCGCAGGACACGCTCGTCGCCGTCGACGCGGCGACGGGTGCCGTGCGCTGGCGGCTGGCGCTCGGGGCCATGGGGCTCTCCCCGGTGCTCGGGCCCGACGGCACGGTCTACGTGGCCGACACCGCCGGCGGCCTGCGGGCGCTGCAGGTCGACGGCAGCGGCCGGCGTCCCCCGCGCGAGCGCTGGCGGGTCCGCCTGGGCGACGGCGGCTCGTACACGGGCCCCGCGCTGGACCGCCGCGACGGCGCGACCGTCGTCTACGGCGGGGCGGGGCAGGACGTCGTCGCGGTGCGCGACGAGGGCACGCGTGGCCGCGTGCTCTGGCGCGGGCACACGCGCGGTCTCGTCGAGGTGTCGACGGCGGTGGCCGCCGACGGCACGGTCCTCGTGGGCTCCAACGACAAGCGCCTGCACGCGTTCGCGCCGGACGGGCGGCCGCGCTGGACGGCCCCGTTGGCGTCGCTGACGTACTCCTCGCCGGCCGTCGCCCCGGACGGCACGACGCTGATCGGCGACCACCGCGGCGCCGTGAGCCGCGTGCGCGTCGCGGACGGGACCCTCGTCGCCCGCCACGTCGGCATCCCGCAGACGCCGCGACAGCGCAGCGTCGGGGTCTGGACGGCGCCCGCGATCGACGCCCGCGGCGACGTCTACTTCGGCACCCGCCTCGGGCACGTGTACGGCTTCACCCGGGACGGCCGCCGCCTCCTGGACGTCCGGACGGGCGCCACCGTCGACAGCAACCCGGCGCTCGGACCCGACGGGACGCTCTACGTCGGGTCCGAGGACGGGTTCCTGTACGCGATCGGCGGCCGCTGACCGGTCGCGCTCAGGCCGCGGCGCCGGCGACGTGCGCCGTCGGCGCGTCGTAGCGGGAGACGAGGTGCTCGACGGGCAGGCCGAAGCGCTCGCGGACGCGGCGGGGAAGGTCGCGCTCGAGCCAGTTGCTCACCCCGTCGGGCCACGTCGACAGGATCACCGCGTCGGCGGGGAACGCGGTCAGCGCGTCCTCGATCGCGACGAGCGGATCCGCGTCGCCGACCTCGCCCTCGGCGTGCACGCCGGCGTGGCGCAGGTGCGTGACCGCGAGGCGCAGGCGCTCGGCGGCGGCCGCGAGCGCGCGGTCGGTGTCCGAGACCCAGTGGCGCAGGCGGCTGTTGAGGGCGGGCGCGACGACGAGCACCTCGCCGGAGCGGGCCAGCGTCCGCTGGGCGACCTCCTCGATGAGCCCGGGGCACGGGCAGGTGCGGTTGGCGACGACGATGAGACGGTGCGGCTGGACGGACATGGCGACCTCCGGGTCGGGTGGGTGGGTGGCGTGGCACGAACCCTCCCGGGCGGACCTTGCGCTGCGATGACGGTCCCTTGCGCTGCGGTGAACGCGCCGGGCCCGGCCGCCGTCACCCCGGCGTAAGACGCGGGGCGTCACAGTCCGTCCGTGCAGCCCGACAAGCCGGTCGAGATCCGTGCCCGCCAGATCGTCGTCTTCCTCGCCGGGGCGCTCGCCCTCGAGCTGCTCGTCGGCCGCGGGGAGCTGCGCTTCTTCTGGACGCCGTTGATCCTCGGCGTGACGTACCTCGTCGCCGCCACCGCCGGCGGCCGTGACGGCGGGCACTGGTCCGGCGCGATCGCGCTCACCGCGTGGGGCGCGGCGGTCGCGTGGGTCGGGCACGTGCGGCCCGTGGACGTCGACGTGGCGGGCGTCTACGTCGCCGGGGTCGGGCTCGCGGTCGTGGTCGCGGCAGCGGCCGCCGAGCGGGGCTGGCCGGTGAGCCTGCTCGGCGTCGGCGTCACGCTGCTCGTCGCCGGGCTGGCCCTCGCGCTCGTGGACCGGGTCACGGCGCTCGGCGAGGCGAGCACGTACGTCGGGCTGCTCGCCGTGGTCGCCGCCGGCAACGTCGTGGCCGCCCTGGCGACCCTGCGCCGCACCGCCGCCGGGACCTGAGCGGCTACGGGAGCCCGTGCTCCAGCGCGCCCTTGACCCCGGCGTCCAGGGCGTTCAGGCGGGCGAGCGCGAGCGCCTCGACGGACCCGAACCGGCGCCCCGGGGCGCTGTCCGCGCCGTGGTGGGTCAGGACGCAGTGCGCGAGCTGCAGCCGCCGGGCCTCGTCCATCGCCGGCACGCGCGCCGCAAGGCCGTCGACGATCCGCAGGCCGAGCTCGACGTGGCCGAGCAGGCGGCCGGCCTCGCTCACGCCGATCTCCGCGCCGTAGGTGAAGGCCTGCGTGTGACCGAGGTCGTGGACGATCGCCGCGGTGATGAGCAGGTCGCTGTTCAGGCGCGGGTGCAGCAGGCACGCCTCCTGCGCGAGCGTCGCGACGGCGACGGTGTGCTCGAGCAGCCCGCCGAGGTAGGCGTGGTGGCCGCCCCGCGAGCACGGGGTGCGCCGCAGGGCGGTGCGCAGGGCCTCGTCCGCCAGGAGCACCTCGAGCAGGCCGCGGTACCCGGGGTCGTGGACCTCGCGGGCGAGGTGCTCGAGGAAGCCGTCGAGCTCCTCCATGTCGCGGTAGGCGACCGGCAGGAACGCGGCGGGGTCGGCCTCCTGCGGCGCGGTCCGCGCGATCTGGGCGATCTCGACCTGCAGCTCCTCGCGGAAGCGCTCCACGCGCCCCTGGACGCGGACGAGGTCCCCGCGGTCGAAGCGCCCCGCGACGAGGTCGGCGTCCTTGAAGATGCGGCCGCCGATGGCGCCGGTCTTGTCGCGCAGCTCGATGGCCAGGTACGTCGTCCCGGTCTTCGCGGTCAGGCGGTCCTTGCGCGTGCAGGCGTAGACGCCGCGCACGACGTCCCCGGCGCGGAAGGTCGCGATCGACCCCGGAGGGGGCGGGGCGCCGGTGCCGGCGGCTGCGGGCGCCGGTGGCACGGGCGGGGCGGGCATCACCCCATTGTGTACCGTGGATCGGATGCAGCCGCTGATCTGGGAGCACCGTCCGGAGGGCCTTCGCGCCCCGGCGCTCGTGTGCGCCTTCACGGGCTGGAACGATGCCGGCGACGCCGCGTCGGCCGCCCTGCAGTTCCTCGGGTCGTCGCTGGACGCCACGCGCTTCGCGCAGCTGGACCCCGACGAGTACTACGACTTCCAGGCCACGCGCCCGCAGATCGTGCTGGACGACGGCCACACCCGCCGCATCGAGTGGCCGACCGTCGAGATCTATGAGGCCCGGGTCCCGCGCGCCACGCGCGACCTCATCCTCCTGCAGGGCCCCGAGCCGTCGATGCGCTGGCGCGCGTACTGCCGGCAGGTCATCGACCTGGCCGAGTCGCTCGGCGTCCAGATGGTCGTGTCGCTCGGCTCGCTGCTGGCCGACGTCCCCCACACGCGGCCGGTCTCGATCACCGGCCTGGCGACGGACGAGGGGCTGACCCAGCACATGGAGTTCGCGCCCACGAGCTACGAGGGCCCGACGGGCATCGTCGGCGTCCTGCACGCCGCCTGCGCCGAGGCGGGCATCCCGTCCGTCTCGCTGTGGGCCGCCGTCCCGCACTACGTCGCCGCCGCGCCGAACCCCAAGGCGGCGCTCGCGCTCGTGCGCAAGCTCGAGGGCCTCGTCGGCGTGAACGTCGACGCGACCGACCTGGAGACGGCGACCGCGGACTACGAGCGCCAGGTCTCCCTCGCCGTGCAGAGCGACCCGGAGGTGCGCGAGTTCGTCGAGCGCCTCGAGCAGGCCGCCGCCGAGGAGGAGCCGGACGTCAAGCCGTCGGACCTCCCGTCGGGGGACGTCATCGCGCGCGAGTTCCAGCGCTTCCTCAAGCAGCGCGGGCCCGACGGGCAGTAGGCGCGCGCCGCGCGGGTGCGCCCGTGCGTCCTCGGGCATGCTCCGGGGATGCTCGAGGCGCTCTTCTGGGGGTTCGTCGGCGGCGTGTCGCTGCTGTTCGGCGCTGCGGCCGGGCTGGCGTTGCCGGTCTCCAAGCGGACGATCGGCCTCATCATGGGCTTCGGCGCCGGGGTGCTCATCAGCGCGCTGGCCTTCGAGCTGACGCAGGACGCCTTCGAGGTCGGCGGGACGGACGCCGTCGCCATCGGCCTGGCCGGCGGGGCGCTGACGTTCTTCCTCGGCGACGGGATCATCGACCGGCGCGGCGGCGAGCACCGCAAGCGCTCGGGCGGCCAGCAGTCCGAGGGCGACCCGCAGGCGATCGTCCTGGGCGCGGTGCTCGACGGGATCCCCGAGTCCGTCGCGATCGGCGTCACGCTGCTCGGCGGCGAGGTCGTCGGCGTCGCCGTCGTCGCCGCGGTCTTCCTCTCGAACGTCCCCGAGTCGCTGTCGGCGGCGACCGGGCTGCGGCAGGCCGGGCACTCGACCCGCTGGATCATGGGCCTGTGGCTCGGCGTGGCGGTCGTCTCAGCGGTGGCGGCGGGCTTGGGCTACGCCGTGCTCGGCGGCGCGTCGGAGAACGTCATCGCGATCATCCAGGCCTTCGCGGGCGGGGCGATCCTCACGATGCTCGCCGACACGATGATGCCCGAGGCGTTCGAGGAGGGCGGCAACCTCGTCGGCCTGGTGACGGTCCTTGGGTTCGCGCTCGCGTTCG
>CAZRLR010000360.1:0-4846 GCA_964600395.1 uncultured Conexibacter sp. | reverse complement strand
AGCGCCCGTAGCTCAGTGGATAGAGTGCCTGCCTCCGGAGCAGGAAGCCGCTGGTTCGAATCCAGCCGGGCGCGCTGCACGGCCTGCCCCCGACACGGGGTGCCGGGGCCCGGGGTAGGGTCTGCGCGACACCCCACCCCACCCGGAGGCATCACGTGCTCAAAGGCTTCAAGGAGTTCCTGTTCCGCGGCAACATCGTCGACCTCGCGGTCGCGGTCATCATCGGCGCGGCGTTCGGCGGCGTCGTCAAGGCGTTCAGCGACGACTTCATCGGCGGCATCATCGGGATCATCGGCGGCTCCCCGGACTTCGGGAACGCCGGCTTCACGGTCAACGGCTCGAAGATCGTCTACGGCTCGACGCTGACGGCCCTCATCAACTTCGTCATCGTCGCGACGGTCATCTACTTCGTCGTCGTCGTGCCGCTGCAGACGATGCTCGCGCGCAACCAGGCGCCCGAAGCGAGCCCGGCCCCGACCGACGAGGCCGTCCTCCTGGCCGAAATCCGCGACGAGCTGCGGGCCCGCCCGCGCTGAGCCGCGCCGCGTGGCGGCGGTAGCCTGCCGCCATCTGATGGATCTCTCGCTTTTCTTCGCAGGCACTGCCGGCGCGGTCCCCACGCCGCGCCGCGGCCTGCCCGCGATCCTGCTGCGCCGCGGCGGCGACCGGATCCTGTTCGACTGCGGCGAGGGCACCCAGCGGCAGCTCGCCCGCAGCGTCGGCCTCACCGACGTCGACGTCGTGTTCCTCACCCACTTCCACGCCGACCACTGGCTCGGGCTCCCGGGGATGCTCAAGTCCTTCGCCCTGCGCGACCGCACGGCGCCGCTGGCGCTCTACGGGCCGCCCGGGGTCCACGAGCTCATCGCGAGCCTGAAGTTCGTCCTCGGGACGCTGCCCTACCCGTTCACCGTCCACGCGCTGGAGGCCGGGGAGGCCGTCGAGTTCGGCGACTTCGAGATCAGCGCGTTCAACGTGCGCCACCGCGGGCTGGCCTACGGCTACTGCCTGCTCGAGGACGACCGGCCCGGGCGCTTCGACGCCGAGCTCGCGGCGAAGCTCGGCGTCCGGCCGGGCCCGGACTTCGGTCGCCTCCAGCGGGGCGAGACCGTCGACGGCGTGACGCCGGCCCAGGTCATGGGGGAGAAGCGCTTCGGGCGCAAGGTCGTCCTCAGCGGCGACAGCGCCCCGTGCGACGGCCTCACCGGCGCCGCCCTGCACGCCGACCTGCTCGTCCACGAGGCGACCTTCCTGCAGGAGGACCGCGAGCGCGCCGCCCACACCCGCCACTCGACCGCCCGCCAGGCGGCGACGACGGCGAAGGAGGCGGACGTCGGGCTCCTCGCGCTGAACCACCTCTCGGGCCGCTACCCCGGCCGGGCCGTCCTCGACGAGGCCCGCGAGACCTTCGAGCACACCGTCCTGCCGCGGGACTTCGACGCGATCGAGGTGCCGTTCCCGGAGAAGGGGGACCCCGAGCTCGTACGCTGGGACCCGCGCCCCGCCGGGGCCGCCCCGCACCCGTCGTCATGAGCAGCCCGCCCCCCGAGGAACCCACCCGGATCGACCCGGCCGGCCCGGCCGCGGCGCGGCGGCGCACGTCGAAGCTGACGATCGCCCTGGCGGCGGCCACGGGCTTCCTCGTCGGCGTCCTGCTCGTCGCCGCCCTCGGCGGGACCCCGACGACGACGCTCACGCAGACCCAGCGCGTGACGGTCAAGACGCCGGCGGTGGACCCGAACGCCACCGTCGTCACCTCGACGCTCGTACCGCCGCTCGTCGGAGAGCACCTGGACACCGCCCGGGACCGCCTCGCCGAGGCGCAGTTCCAGGACGACATCACCGACGGCGGCGGCCTCTTCGGCCCGATCGACGACTCCAACTGGGTCGTGACGAGCCAGGACCCGCCCGCCGGCACGCAGCTGCGGCAGGGCTCGACCGTCCGCATCACGATCGAGCGCGGCTGAAACGGCCCGAAGGTGCGGCCTGCGGCCGCGGTCCGTCCGCCCCCCGCTGGTAGGCTGCAGGCGAGTCCTTTAACCCGGTCCCGAGAGGCCAGGAAGGTCGGAATGACGGAGAAAGTGGTCCTGGACCGCGACGACATGCGGCGCACGCTCGTGCGCATCGCCCACGAGATCGTCGAGAAGAACGCCGACCCGGCGCAGCTGGCCGTCATCGGCATCCACCGCCGCGGCGCCGTCCTCGCCGGCCGCATCGTCCAGCTCTTGCAGGACCTCCTGGAGCTCGAGGTCCCGCTCGGCGAGCTCGACATCTCCTTCTACCGTGACGACGTCGCGCTGCGCGGCGACCAGCCGATCGTCCACGCCTCGAGCGTCGGCTTCGAGCTCGAGGGCCGGACCGTCGTCGTCGTCGACGACGTCCTCTTCACGGGCCGCACCGTCCGCGCCGCGATCGAGGCGCTCTTCGACTACGGCCGCCCGGCCAAGGTGCAGCTCGCGGTCCTCGCCGACCGCGGCCACCGCGAGCTGCCGATCCGCCCGGACTACGTCGGCAAGAACCTGCCGACCTCCCGCAGCGAGCGCGTCAACGTCACCGTCCAGGAGCTGGACGGCGAGGACGGCGTGACCATCACGACCCCGGAGACCGCCCCCGCATGAAGCACCTGCTCTCCATCGAGGATCTGGACCGCGACGCGATCGAGCGCATCTGCGACCGCGCGAAGTCGTTCGCCCAGGCCAACGACCGCGACATCAAGAAGGTGCCGGCGCTGCGCGGCCACACCGTCCTGAACCTCTTCTACGAGGCCTCCACCCGGACGCGCTCGTCCTTCGAGCTCGCGGCCAAGCGCCTGAGCGCCGACGTCGTGAACTTCGTCGCCAGCGGCTCGAGCGTCGAGAAGGGCGAGTCGCTGAAGGACACCGTCCTGACCCTCAGCGCGCACAGCCCCGACGCGATCGTCATCCGCACGCCGTGGGCCGGTTCGGCGCAGCTCGTCAGCGGCTGGACGGACGCGGCGATCGTCAACGCGGGGGACGGCAAGCACGAGCACCCCACGCAGGCGCTGCTGGACGTCTACACCCTGCGCGGCCGCCTGGGCGACATCACCGGCGCGAAGATCTGGATCGTCGGGGACGTCCTGCACTCCCGCGTCGCGCGCTCGAACATCCTCGCCTTCCAGAAGATGGGTGCCCAGGTGACCGTCTGCGGGCCGCCGACGCTGATCCCGCGCGGCATCGAGGCGCTCGGCTGCGAGGTCCGCTACACGCTCGACGACCTGCCGGACGCCGACGTCGTCTACGCGCTGCGGATGCAGCACGAGCGCATGGACCAGGCGTGGATCCCGTCCCTGCGCGAGTACGCCGCCGTCTACCAGATCAACGGCCGCCGCCTGCTGCCCCGGCAGGTGCTCATGCACCCCGGCCCGGTCAACCGCGGTGTCGAGCTCAGCGGCGAGGTCGTCGACTCGCCGCAGGCGGCGATCCTCGCCCAGGTCCGTGCGGGCGTCGTCGTCCGCATGGCCGTCCTGTACGAGGTGCTCGCCGGCGCCCGCGCCCCGCAGCCCGCCCCCGAACCGCAACTGGCCTGAGGACCGCATGCCCATGAGCCTCGTCGACCCCCTCGTCCGCGCGCCCGCCCCCGCCGCGAGCCTCCTCATCCGCTCCGCCCACGTCCTGGACCCCCGCGAGGGCCTGGACGCCCTGCGCGACGTCCTCGTCGTGGACGGGACCGTCGCCCGCATCGGCGAGCCCGGGACGCTCGAGGCACCCGAGGGGGCCGAGGTCGTGGAGGCCCAGGGCCGCCACCTCTTCCCGGCCTTCGTCGACCCGCACGTGCACCTGCGCGTGCCCGGGCAGGAGCACAAGGAGGACCTCGAGTCCGGGACGCGCGCGGCCGCCGCCGGTGGCTTCTGCGCCGTCGTGGCGATGCCGAACACGACGCCGGTCACGGACTCGGGCTCGATCCTGCGCTCGCTGCGCGACGCCGCGCTGCGCGACGCCCGCATCCCGGTCGGCTTCATGCCGGCCATCACGATGGGCATGCAGGGCAGGGAACTCACCGAGATGGCCGAGCTGCGCGCCCAGGGCGCCCTCGGCTTCACCGACGACGGCAAGCCCGTCGTCTCGGCCGGCATGCTCCGCAAGGCGCTGCAGTACCAGCGTCTGTGCGGCGGCGTGCTCGCCCTGCACGAGGAGGACCCGTCGCTCAGCGGCACCGGTGCGATGCACGAGGGCCCGATCTCCGCGCTGCTCGGGATCGCCGGCATCCCCTCCATCAGCGAGTCGACGATGGTCGCCCGCGACTGCGCGATCGCCGGCTACGAGGGCGGGCGCGTCCACATGCAGCACCTCAGCGCGGTGGAGTCCGTCGACGCGATCCGCGCCGCGAAGGCCGCCGGCGTCCAGGTCACCTGCGAGGCCTCGCCCCATCACCTGACGCTGACGCACGAGGCGGTCCGCACGCTCGACACGCGGATGAAGATGAACCCGCCGCTGCGGACCGAGGACGACCGTCAGGCGCTCGTCGCGGGGCTCAAGGACGGGACGATCGACTGCATCGCCACCGACCACGCGCCGCACGCCCGCGACGAGAAGGAGGTCCCCTTCGAGCAGGCGCCGATGGGGACGACCGGGCTGGAGACCGCGTTCGCGTCCGTCTTCACCGACCTCGTCGTGCCGGGGGTGCTGCCGCTCGGCCTCGTCGTCGAGAAGCTCACCGTCGGCGGCAGCCTGCTCGACCTGCCGCTGCCGCGGATCGCGGTCGGCGCCCCCGCCAACCTGACGCTCGTCGACACCGACCGCGAGTGGACGGTCGGCGAGCAGGGGTACGAGTCGCGCTCGGCCAACTGCTGCTTCGCCGGCCGCCGCCTGCGCGGCCGCGTCCTGCT
>CAZRLR010000359.1:0-4875 GCA_964600395.1 uncultured Conexibacter sp. | reverse complement strand
CCTTCACGCGGTCGTCGCGCGTCGAGGGCCACAGGCCCGACGGGGCCCGACGGAGCCCGATGCGCCGGGCCATCTGGCCCTCGCGGGGGACGACCGGGCCGCAGAAGAACTGCCGCCAGTCGCTCTGGCGCAGGCGGGCGCAGCGCGCCTTGTGGGGCCCGAAGTCGATCCGGGCCCCGCCGCTGGCGAGCGCCGTGTACCCGCCGTAGGAGTGTCCGACGGCGGCCACGCGGGACATGTCGAGCAGCCCCTCCAGTCGGCCGCCGGCCGCCGTGAGCGCCGCGGCCTCGTCGATCGTGCGGTGGATGTCGTCCGGCCGATCGACCAGGCCCTTCCAGAGCCCGTTGAACGACGGGTCCATCTTCTCGTCGTGCTCAGGCCCGAGGACGACGAACCCACGCGAGGCGTAGTGCTCCACGAGGGTGCTGTAGAAGGTGGGGCTCAGGCCGAACCCGTGGGAGAAGACGACCACGGGGTAGGGCGCCCCGGAGGCCGCCGGCGCTGCTCCCGCGGCCGCCCGCCCGATGTTGACCACGCGCGATCCCGGCACCCCGAGGAGGGCGCGCCCCTTGTTCGGCACCGAGTAGCGGATCGGCGCCGCGACGGTGCCCGCCGCGGCCGGATACCACACGTGGATGCTGAGGGGCTTGGCGCCCGCGCGGGCCTCCGTCACGTGCAGATAGCCGACCGGGTGGTCGCCCGGGGCGGCGAACGGGAGCCGGGCGGGGTCCACGTCGGCGGCCACGCCGGGCGCCGCCAGCGCGGCGCAGGACACCGCGAGCAGCGCGAGGACGGCGGCGGCAAGCCGCGTGCCGAGGGTTCGGATGGTCCAGGTCATCGTCTTCGATCCTTTGTCTTGTGGTCGGCGAGCCGGTGATGCCGACCGGTGCGGCCAGCACTCTGCGGGACGCCTCGTCCCCCCCGGAAGGGCCGTCGGTCGGTGCTGCGCGCGACGAACGTCTCCGCCACCCGGGCCTTTCGTCGCGGGCGCCCGAGACCGCAGGCCGTGGTCGCCGCCGGCCACGCCCGCCACGGTGTCCGGCATGCAACGACTCCTCCTCCGGCGCGTCGCGCCGGCTCTCACGGCGCTCGCCCTGACCCTCGCCGCCGGCGCCGAGAGCGCCTCGGCCGCCACCCTCCGCTGGCATGAGTGCGGCCGCCACGGCGCGCAGTGCTCATCCCTCCTGGTGCCGCTCGACTACGACGCGCCGGGCGGCGCGCAGATCTCCGTCGGGATGACCAAGCGCGAGCCGGCCGACCCGGCGCACAGCCTCGGGGTGCTCTTCTTCAACCCCGGTGGCCCCGGGGGGCAGACGCGCGACATCGTCCGCGACCATGCCGCGGCGTTCTTCCCGAAGGCGCTGCGCGACCGCTTCCAGATCGTCGGCGTCGACCCGCGCGGCGTCAGCCCCGGCCGCCCGGCGGTCACCTGCACGCTGCCGACGCGCGACCCGCAGGTCACGATCGCGCCGACGACGCGCGCGGGCTACGACCGGCTCCTGGCCTACAGCAGGCGGGTCGGTCGCGACTGCCTGGCGCACACCGGCGCCCTGCTCGCGAACGTCGACACGGTCAGCACCGCGCGCGACCTCGACGCCGCCCGCGCGGCCCTCGGGGTCGAGCGCATCAGCTGGCTCGGCGTCTCCTACGGCTCGTTGCTGGGTCAGACCTACGCACGGCTGTTCCCGACGCGGGTCCGGGCCGCGGTACTCGACGGCGCGCTTGATCACTCGGTCGGCACGACGCGCCTGGCCCTCGACGAGGCGCGGGCGGCGCAGGGGGCGTTCGAGCGCTTCGCGCGCTGGTGTCACCGGACCCGCAGCTGCGCCCTGCACGGCCGTGACGTCCGCGACACCTACCGCGCGCTGCTGGCCCGTGCCCGCCGCCACCCGGTCCCCGCGCGCGGCGTCCCCGGCGGCGCGACGGCCGACCAGCTCGGCTTCGGCGTCTTCGTCTTCCTGGAGGTCCCCGCGCAGTGGCCGCTGCTGGCCAAGGCGCTCGCCGCCGCGACGGCCCCGCGTCCGGACGCCTCCCTGCTGGCGACCGTCGGCGCGCCCGAGGCCGGCGCCTACCGGGCGACGACGTGCGCCGACATGCCGAGCGACATCCGCGGCTACGGCGACTACCGCGCGCTGCTGACGAAGCTGCACCGGGCCGCGCCGGACGTCGGCCCGTTCGTCGAGGGCCTCAGCGTCGTCGCCGGCTGCCTCGACTGGCCGGTGCCCAGCCGCAACCCGTGGGGCCCCGTCCCGGTCTCCGGGACGCCCCCGCTGCTCGTGGTCAGCGGCGCCTACGACCCGTCGACGCCCGACTCCTGGGGCATCGGCATGGCCCGGCAGATCGCCGGCTCGCGCCTCCTGCACTGGTCCGGCGTGGGCCACACCGCCTACGCCAACGACTCGCGCATCCAGGCGCGCGAGGTGCGCTACCTGCTCTCGCCGGGGGCTCCGGTCCCCGGCAGCACCACCGGCGCGGCGCCGTCGCTGCCCTGAGGCAGGCGGACCGTCGCGGTCGTCCGGGTCAGCCGACGGGGTGCAGCACCAGCACCGGGATCACGCGGTCCGTCGCCTTCGCGTACTCGGCGAACTGCGGCATCGCCGCCACCTGCGCGTCGAACAGGCGATCCCGTTCGGCGCCGGTGACCTCCTCGACCGTCACGTCGATGGTGTCGCCGCCGACCTCGATCGTCGTCCTGGGGTTGGCGCGGAGGTTGTGGTACCAGTCCGGGTTGGTCGGCGCGCCCGCCTTGGACGCGAAGATCACGTAGTCCTCGCCGTCGGGCAGGTACACGAGCGGCGTGACGCGCTCGGTCCCGGTCTTCGCGCCGACGTGGTGCACGAGCACCATCGGCGCCCCGGCGAACATGCCCCCGACGACGCCGTCGTTGGCGCGGAACTCCTCGATGACCTGGGCGTTGAAGTCGGCGGGCGTGGACATGGTGCTCCTGTCGAGATCGGGGCCGGGACGCGTCCGCCGAGCCTATCCCGACGTGGCGGCCGCTTCCATCGCGCGCAGGCCGGAGCTAGACGTCGGCGGCGACGATCGCGTCGACGACGTGGTCGATCGTGACCGGGTCGTCGTAGAACTGCACCTGGATCTCGTCGCCGGTGACGACGAGGCGGTGGCCGGGTCCGGGCAGCAGGGCGAAGAGGTCCTCCACGGCGGGCAGCGGCGTCGCGGAGTCGGTGCTGTTGACGACGAGGGTCGGGACGTCGATGCGCATGAACGGCTCGCACACGTCGAAGGCGTAGTGCGCGTGATCGCTGATCGTCGCCAGCCGGTTCTCCCAGCCGCCCTTGTAGCGCAGCGGTCCGGGGTCGGTCCACATGCGGTACCAGTGGTAGGGGACGGCCCACGAGAAGTAGCTGTCGGCCATCTCGGCGGCGACGAGGGTGTGGTACTCGACCGTCCCGTCGGCAGCGTGGCGCTCGAGCACCTTCCGATAGGCGGCCAGCTGCCGGTCGAACGCGTCCTGACCCCCGGCGAGCGCGACGCGCCGGCTGCGGATGGAGTAGGCGCCCGCCACGAACGTCGCGTGCCGCAACCGGTCGTCGTCGGCCACGGCCTGCGCCATCCAGTTGCAGCCCATGCAGATCCCGAGGCCACCGATCCGCGCCGCGTCGATCTCCGGGTGCGTCGCGAGGACGTCGACCGCCGCGCGCACGTCGGCGCTGCGGCCCGCGGCATCGTCGAACTGGCGGGGCAGGCCGCCGCTGGCCCCGAAGCCCCGGGGGTCGAAGATGAGCGCGGCGTGGCCCGCCCGGGCCAGGCGCGTGGCGTACTGCAGCGGCGCCTGCTCCTTGACCGACGAGACCGGGCCGAGCGCGACGAACGCCCGGGTGTCCGCGGCCGGCCGGTCCGGGAGGAAGAGGCGCCCGGCGACCCGGTCGCCCTGGGAGGAGAAGCTGACGTCCTCGACGCGGTACACGGTCACCCCGCCTTCTGCATCGACAGCGGGCGCGTGGCGAGGGCGATGTCGCCCTCGCGGCCGACCGCCCAGCCGAGCCGGCGCAGGTCTTCCACGTACGCCGCGGTCGTCGAGCTCCACGACAGGTTCGCGGCCAGGATGGCCCCGCCGGTCAGGGCGGTCAGGCGCGGCAGGAGCGCCGGATCGGCTTCGAAGCCGTCGACAAAGACGAGGTCGTAGGGCCCGTCGAGCGTCGCGATGACGTCGCCGAAGTCCCCTTCGTGGCAGCGCACGCGGCCCCCCAGGCCGAGCGCGGCGAGCCGGGTCGCAGCGGTCCGCACGTGCTCGGGGTCGCGGTCGATCGTGTCGACGTGCACCGCCGGGCCGGCACTGGCCAGGCAGAAGGCCGAGAAGCCGACGGCGGTGCCGAGCTCCAGGACGCGCTCGGCCGAGCGGCCGCGGACGATGTCGCGCAGGCGCCGCCCGTCCTCGAACGGGTAGCCCTCGCAGCCGTGCTCGCGGCGGTGCCGCGTCGCGAAGGCGTGGTAGGTGTCGATGTCGATGGGGGGCATGGATCGACAGCTTGCCGAGCCGCTGCCCGTTGCGGAAGTACCTACTTTTTCGTCAGTACTACGATCGACAGCGTGAGCACGCACGTCATCAACGGCCGCAGCTACGGATGTCCGGTCCAGCTCGCCGCCGAGACGCTGGGCGGCAAGTGGAAGCTGCACATCGTCTGGCACCTGCTGCAGGAGCCGGAGCTGCGCTTCGGCGAGCTGCGCCGGCGGATCCTCGGCGGCATCACCGAGAAGATGCTCATCTCGAGCCTCAAGGAGCTCGAGGCCGACGGGCTCGTCGTCCGCCACCCGCGCCCGGTCGTCCCGCCGCACGTGAGCTACACGCTCTCCGAACGCGGCCGGGACCTGCAGCCGGTCATCGCCGCGATGGCGGGCTTCGGGAAGTCCTAC
>CAZRLR010000358.1:0-4880 GCA_964600395.1 uncultured Conexibacter sp. | reverse complement strand
AGGCGGGCGCGCGCTGGGCGCGCGTGCCGCCACCAGGCCAGCAGCATCTCCGGGTCGCAGAACGGCTGCGACGTCGCCTCCACGAGCGCCGTCCAGCCCTCGCGGTAGGCCTCCAGCGCGCCCTCGTCGCGCAGGACGACGGCGCGCAGGGCCGTCATCCCGGCCGGCGCAGCAGGCGGTTGCGCGCCCGGAACGCCGTGTACATCACGCCACCCTTGAGGCGGTCGCGCTGCGGGCCGGCCCCGTAGGGCGCCGGCTTGAGGCCGAGCCGCCGCGCCCGGCTGTTGAACTGGTAGACGCCCATGCGGCGGTGGTCCTCGGCGGTCTGGAAGCCGACGGAGAACGAGATCGCGACCTCCGGGCCGTTCTCCACCCAGTGCGGCGTGACCGGCGGCACGTGCAGCGCCTCGCCGGGGGCCAGGTCGAAGTGCTCGACGTCGACCGGCACGAGCGGCGTGTTGCGGCCCTCGTGGCGGTAGAACGCCTCGAGCTCGTGCTGCTCGGTGACCGGGTCCGGGTAGCGGCCGATGCTGAAGCGCTTGACCCCGCGGACGTGCAGCAGGAAGCTCGGCTCGGGATCCACGTGCGACGGCGTCGTGTTGCCGCCGGAGGCGACGAACACGACGGCGTGGTGGTCGCTGATCGCGGGCATGCCCCCCGGGATCATCGGCGCGAGGTCGGCGAGGATCTCCTCGAACAGCTCCTGGTAGCCGTTCTGGCGCGGCAGGCCGGGGACGGTCGTCGGCAGGGCGACGAACCCGGGGCGCGTCTCGATCTGACGGACGATCTCCGCGGGGCTCAGCGCGGCCTGGGGGATCGAGTCGTTGTCGGCGACGACGACGTCCTTGTTGCCGGCGTTGTGCTCGACGAACTCCTCCGGCAGGCGCTCGGCGAGCGCCGCGAGCGCGTCGAGGGTGAAGAGCGGGCTCGACGCGAGATCGTGGCCGACCTTGAACGCCGACGTGCCGAACTTCTGCGTGGCCTCTTGCAGGTCATACGTGATGTGCGTGCGCCGGTCGGCGGCGAGCCCCTGCTGGATCTCGGTCATCCCGAGGGAGTCTGCCACGCGCGCCGCGTCGGTAGAGTCAGCCGTGTGAGTTCTGGCACGGGACCCGAGGGCGCCAAAGAGACGTCGCCGCTCATCAACGGCCTACGGGTCGTCCGCGAGCGCTGGTGGATCGTCGCCCTCAGCACGGTGCTCGTGACGCTCGCCCTCCTGGCCCTCGCGCTGAGCGGGACCAAGCAGTACGAGGCGACCTCGAGCCTGCTCATCCGGTCCTCGGACCTCACGTCCCTCATCGACCCGTCCGCCGGGCAGAACGCCGACCCCGCGCGCGACGCGGCGACGAACCTCCTGCTCGTGAAGTCCAGCGCGGTGGCCGACCGCGTCCAGCGCCAGCTCGGCGGGGCCACGACCGCCGACGACCTGCTGGCGGCGATCGACCCGAAGGCCGAGCCGGACGCCGACCTCATCAACGTCACCGCGACGGACCCGGACCCGGCCCAGGCCGCCCGGATCGCGAACGCGTTCGCCGACCAGTTCGTCCTCTTCCGCCGCGACAGCGACCGTCGGCGTGCGAACGACGGCGCCGAGCTGCTGCGCCAGCAGATCGCGGCGCTGCCGCCCGGGCAGAGCAGCCAGCGCATCGAGCTCGAGCAGGCGCTGCAGAAGGTCAACGCGCTGCGCGCCGTCACGACCGGCGACGCGGAGGTCGTCGACCGCGCCAAGCCGCCGACGACGGCTGCCTCGCCGTTGCCCAAGCGGGCGGCGATCGAGGGCGTCGTCCTCGGCCTCGCCCTCGGCCTGGCGATCGCGTTCCTCATCGACCTCTTCGACCGTCGCGTGAAGGACATCGAGGACTTCGAGGGCCGCTACCGTGCCCGCGCGCTGACGACGATCCCCTACCGCGCCCGCGACCCACTCACGCAGCGCGACCGTCAGGCCGCGCTGGAGCCGTTCCGCATCCTGCGCAACGGCCTGAACTTCCTCGCCGTGGACCGCGACGTGCGCGTCGTCCTCGTCACGAGCGCCGTCACCGGCGAGGGCAAGTCGACGGTCGCCGCCGGCCTGGCGCGGGCGATCGCGCTCGCGGGCCAGTCCGTCGTCCTCGTCGAGGTCGACCTGCGGCGCCCGACCTTCCACCAGCAGTTCGACCTCGGCGGCGACCACCGCGGCCTGACGAGCGCGCTCGTCGGCGGCGCGCCGGTGACCGAGCTGCTGCGCCCGGTGCTGCCGGGGCTGCGGACGCTGACCGTCCTGCCCAGCGGCCCCGTCCCGCCGAACTCCGCCGAGCTGCTGCGCTCCGCGGAGATGAGCCGCGTGCTGCAGGAGCTCAAGCTCGAGGCCGAGTTCATCGTGCTCGACGCCCCGCCGCTGCTGCCCGTCGCCGACACGCAGGTCCTGCTGGACTCAAGCCACGTCGACGCCTGCCTGCTCGTCGGTCGCGCCTACGTCACCACGCGCGACGAGATCCGGCGCACGCGCGCGGTCATCGACCGCCACCAGATGCGCAACGTCGGGCTCGTCGTCAACGGCACCCGCGAGGTCGACGCCGACTACGACTACTACGGCGGCGCCGAGCCGCGGCCGAGCGCGCCGAGCACCACCGCCTGAGGGGCGTCCGACCGCCGGTCGGACGGTGGCGCCTCGTCGCGGCTCTGTGCGATCGGTGGAGCGCCACCGCATCGACCGGACCCTACGCTGGTCTTCTGGCTGGGCGCACCGGCGCCCGCCCTCCTCTCATGCCCCGCCTCCAGCGCCCCCGTCCCCGCCGCGCCCGACGCCTCGCCGTCGCGACGCTGCTGGCCACGACCACCCTCGCGGGCGGCGCGGCGCTCGCCGCCGGGCCGGCCGTCGCCGCACCCGTCAACGGCATCCAGATCGCGAAGATCGGCGAAGGGGACGCGGCGACCGACCTGGCCGCCGCCAAGCAGCTCGGCGCCAGGCTCGTCCGCGTCGAGCTGCGCTGGAACCTCCTGGAGCCGGACGCCGCGGGCGTGCGCGACGAGGCCTTCCTCGCGCAGGCCGACGCGGTCATGGACCGGGCGCGCGCGGCCGGCCTGAAGGTCCTGCTCGTCGTGGACGGCACCCCGTGCTGGGCCTCCAGCGCCCCGGCCGACCTGCGCGGGGACTGCACCACCGGCGACGAGCGGGCCAAGGCGGCCAGCTATCCGCCCGCGCGGCCGGCGGACTTCGCCGCCGTCGCCGCGTTCGTCGCCGGCCGCTATCGCACGGCGCTGGCGGCGTTCGAGGTCTGGAACGAGCCCGACCAGGCGAACGAGTACTACTTCGCCGGGCCCGACAAGCCGCGCCGCTACGCCGCGATCCTCAAGGCGGCCTACCCGGAGATCAAACGGGCCGCGCCCGGCGTGCCGGTGCTCGCGGGCTCCCTCGTCGGGTCCAACGGCGTCTTCCTCAAGGCGCTCTACCGAGCCGGCATCAAGGGCTCCTACGACGCGCTGTCGGTGCACTTCTACGACCTCGTGCTCGCCTCGCTGCGCTCCTTCCGCCAGGTCCAGCGGGCCAACGGCGACACCAAGCCGCTGTGGCTGGCCGAGTACGGGTGGACGAGCTGCCGCCCGGCCCGGACGCAGGGCGGCCACAACTGCGTCAGCCGTGCGGCGCAGGGGGCGAACATCACCGACGTCGTCCGTGCGCTGGCGCGCACGTCGTACGTCAAGGCCGCCGTCGTCTACGGCATGCAGGACACGGCCCAGTACGACTTCGGGGTGCTGGACCGCAACGGCGTCCGCAAGCCGGCCTTCGCCGCGGTGCGGGCCGCGTTCACGAGGCGGCGCACGCTGCGGCCCGTGACGCTGCGGCTCACGCGCCCGGGCCGGCAGATCGTGGCGTCCGGCTCGGCGCCCGCCGGCGACGCGCTCGAGCTCGACGCCTTCGACGCCGGGGTCCTGCGCTTCCGGGCCGTCTTCCGCCTGGACCGCGACGGCCGCTACCGGCTGACCCTGCCGGCGGCGATCCGCCGTGGCATGGTCGTCCAGGTCACGCAGTACTGGTCCGGGCGCTCGGCCCGCCGGACCATCCGCTAGACCCCGCCGGCGCGCCAGGCGCCGTCGCGGCACCCCGGTCGGCCATCATGCAGTCCATGTCCCCCACCTGGATCTGGATGCAGGCCGTCCTCGTCGTGTTCATCCTCGCCGGGATGGTCATCGCGATCACGAAGCTCGTGTAGCGCTCGGGTCCCTCAGGTCAGACGGAATGCAGCCACTTCCGCATATGCGAAGTGGCTGCATGCGGTTCGTCCATCGTGGCGCGGCGGCGTCAGCGACCGAAGAAGCGGCCCAGGCCCGTGCGCTTGGGGACCGGCGGCATCGCGGGCCCGGGCGGCAGCTCCACGCCGCTGAGGATCGCCAGCGGGACGACCCGGCCGACGTGGTCGACCTGGGCCGCGTCGAGCCCCGCCTCCGCGAGGACCGGCCCGATCTCCGGCGGCCGGCGCCCGGTCGAGTGCGCGTCGGATGCCACGTCGTGCACGAGCCCGTCGGCCAGCAGGCGACGCGCGAAGCGCTCGACGTCCTTGCCGAAGCGCCCGGCGAAGGCGCCCGCGGTGACCGACGTGCGCAGCCCGCTCGCGACGAGGCGCTCGAGCAGCGCAGGGTCGCGCTGGAACGCCGGGATCCGCTCGGGGTGGGCGAGGACGATCTGCTCGTGGCCCCGGCGGCGCAGGGCCTCGATGCCCTGCTCGACGCCGGCGGCGACCGGGGACAGGGGGCACTCGAGCAGCAGCCACGGGCCGCCGCCGAGGCCGAGGGCGGTGAGCTCGGCGTCGGGGAGGTCGATCGCGCGCGTCAGGGCGACCTCGCCGCCCGGACGGACCTCGAGGTCCATGCGCTCCGCGCGCAGCACGGCGTTGATCGCCTCC
>CAZRLR010000357.1:0-4898 GCA_964600395.1 uncultured Conexibacter sp. | reverse complement strand
GTGCACAGCTCGCGCAGGCCGATCGGCCCGCGGGCGTGGAGCTTCTGCGTGGAGTTGCCGATCTCCGCGCCCATGCCGAACTCGCCGCCGTCGGTGAAGCGGGTGGAGGCGTTGACGTAGACGCAGGCGGCGTCCACCCGCTGCTCGAAGGCGCGGGCGGCGGCGACGTCGTTCGTGACGATCGCCTCCGAGTGGCCCGAGCCGTGGCGGTTGATGTGGGCGATGGCCTCGTCGACGCTGTCCACGACGCCGACGGCGAGCGTCAGCTCGAGGAACTCGGTGTCCCAGTCCTCGTCGGTGGCGTCGTGCAGCTGCGCCGCGAGCGGGCCGGCCAGCGCCCGGGTGCGGCCGTCGACGCGCAGCTGCACGCCCGCCTCGTGCAGGGCCTGCAGCGCGCGGGGCAGGACGAGCGGGGCGGCGTCGACGTGGACGAGCAGCGTCTCGGCGGCGTTGCAGACGCCGGGCCGCTGGGTCTTGGCGTTGAGGATGATCGCCTCCGCCGTGTCCGGATCGCCGGAGGCGTCGACGTAGACGTGGCAGTTGCCGGAGGCGGCGAAGATGACCGGGACGGTCGCCACGCCCTTGAGCGCGTGCTTCAGGCCCTCGCCGCCGCGGGGGATGATGAGGTCCACGACGCCGGTCTGGGTCGCGAGCTCGGCGAGCTCCTCGCGGCCCCCGCCGGCGACGAGCGCGATGGCCCCGGCCGGGACACCTGCCGCGGTCGCGGCGTCCGCGGCGATCCCCGCGAGCACCGCGTTGGAGTGCGCGGCGCTCGAGGAGCCGCGCAGGACGATCGCGTTACCGGACTTCAGGCACAGGGCGGCGGCGTCGATCGTGACGTTCGGGCGCGCCTCGTAGACGACGGCGACGACGCCGAGCGGCGTGCGGACCTTCGTGAGCTCAAGGCCGTTGGGCCGGCGCTCGCCGCTGACGACCTCGCCGACCGGGTCGGTCAGCGCGGCGATGTCGCGGACCTGCGCGGCGATCGCGGCGATGCGGCCCTCGGTGAGCTGCAGGCGGTCCAGGAGCGCGGCGGAGAGGTCGTTGTCGCGGCCGGCCTCCATGTCGCGCGCGTTGGCCTCGAGGATCTCCGGGGTGCGGGTGAGCAGCGCGTCGGCGATCGCGAGCAGCGCGGCGTCCTTGACGGTGGACGGCAGCGCGGCCAGGTCGCGCGCGGCGGCCTGCGCCTGCCGGCAGATCTCGGTGACGGACGTGGCGGTCGTGGCCATGGCGGAAGGGTACCCATGCCGCGCCCCCGCGCCGAGACCCGAATCCTCCCACCCGGTCTGGGACCCATCGGGTCTCGGCGGCGAGGCGGGCCGAGACCCGAATCCTCCCACCCGGTCTGGGACGCATCGGGTCTCGGCGGGGAGGCGCGCCTAGGTCAGGACGAACGAGTCGCGGTGCACGGCCTCGTCGCTGGCCAGCGGCAGGACCTCGCGGACCTTGGCGCTCTGCATCCCGGCGACCCGCCGCAGCTCGTCGGCGGAGTAGCTCGTGATGCCCTTGCCGATGATCGCCCCGTCGTGCGCGACGTGCACCGCGTCCCCGGCGTCGAAGGCACCCTCGACCTCGGTGATGCCGACGGGCAGCAGCGACGTGCCGCCGTCGCGCAGCGCGCGGGCGGCGCCCGCGTCCACCCGGATCGTCCCGTGCGCGGGCTTGGCGTAGCGCAGCCAGAGCTTGAAAGACGAGTGGCGGGCCTCGCGGGCGGCGAAGCGCGTCCCCTCGTCCTCCCCCGCCAGGACGGCGTCCAGCGCCCCGGGCCGCACGCCGTTGGCGACGATCGTCGGGATGCCCGCGGCGCTGGCCATCTCCGCCGCGACGACCTTCGAGCGCATGCCGCCGCTGCCCAGCGGGGACGTGGAGGCGCCGATGTCCAGCGCGCCGAGCGCGTCGAAGTCGTGCACCTCGCGGACGATCTGCGCACCCGGGTGCAGGCGCGGGTCCGCGTCGTAGAGGCCGTCGATGTCGGTGAGGAGGACGAGGCGGTCGGCGCCGGCCAGGACGGCGACCTGCGCGGCGAGGAAGTCGTTGTCGCCGAAGGAGATCTCGTCCGTCGTCGTCGTGTCGTTCTCGTTGATGACCGGGACGACACCCCAGGCCAGCAGCCGCTCCACGGTGTGCCGCGCGTTGAGGTACTGGGTGCGCGCGTGCAGGTCGAAGAACGTCAGCAGCACCTGGGCGCTGCGCACGCCGCGGGCCGCCAGCAGGTCGTCCCACACGTGGTAGAGCTTGCCCTGCCCCACCGCGGAGGCCGCCTGCAGGTCCTCGATCGACGACGGCCGCTGCTCGAGGCCCATGACGTGGATGCCGTGGGCGATGGCGCCGGAGGAGACGACGATGACGTCCTCCCCCGCCGCCCGCCGGGCGGCCACGGCGTCGCAGACGCGCCCGAGGACGTCCAGGCGCGGCTCGCCGGTCGTGCCGGCGACGGTCCCCGATCCGAGCTTGATGACGGTCCGGGCCACGGCCGCCTCAGTCCAGCTCGAAGACGACGCCGTCGATCTCGACGTCGTCGCCGGACTCGAAACCCGCCTCGTGCAGCGCGCGGATGACGCCCATCTTGCCCAGGCGGTGCTCGACGTGGGCCAGGGCGTCCTCGTTCTCCAGGTCGTGGCGGGCGAGCAGCCGCTCGACCTCCGGACCCTTGACGCGGAAGAAGCCCTCCTCGACGACCTCGACCTCCCACGCCTTGCGCGCGGTCGGCTTGAACGTCTGGTGGGCGGGCAGCGCGTCGAGCTCGTCCGCGACGCTCGCCTGGCCGCCGGTCGCGGCGTAGACCCCGTGGGCGCCGTCGCCGGGCGGGAGCACCGGCACGCGGCGGAAGAGCGCGAGCGTCAGCTCGTCCAGGCCCAGGCCGGTCGCCGCGGACGTGATCAGGACGGGCGTGGCGGCGAACGGGTCCTCGGGCTCCCACTCCTCGCGCGGCGGGACGGCGGCGTCGAAGCGCGCCTGCCAGCGCGCGCGGGCCGCCTCGGCCTTCTCGGGGCTGACGAGGTCGGCCTTGGAGAGGACGAGGATCCGCGGCAGGCCGGCCAGGCGCGGGTCGTGAAGCTCGAGCTCCTTCTCGATGACCTCGTAGTTCTCGTCGGGGTCCGACCCGTCCAGCGGCTCGAGGTCCAGGACGTGGACGAGCAGCCGGGTGCGCTCGACGTGGGCGAGGAACTCGTGGCCGAGGCCGTGGCCCTCCGAGGCGCCCTCGATGAGCCCCGGGATGTCGGCGATGATGAGCTGGCGCTCGGCGCCGTCGAGCGTGCCGAGGATCGGCTCGAGCGTCGTGAACGGGTAGCTGCCGACCTTCGGGGCGGCACGCGTCAGGCGCGCCAGCAGCGAGGACTTGCCGGCGTTCGGCAGGCCGACGAGGCCGACGTCGGCCAGGAGCTTGAGGCGCAGCTCCACCCAGCCCTCGTCCCCGACGATGCCGCGCTCGGCGAAGCGCGGAGCCTGCCGCGTGGGCGAGGTGAAGCAGCGGTTGCCGCGGCCGCCCGAGCCGCCGCGCGCCACGACGACCTTGCGGCCGGGGACGACGAGGTCGTGGACCGTGCCCTCCAGGTCGGTGATCTGGGTGCCGGGCGGGACAGGGACGAGGAGTGTCTCGCCGCTGGAGCCGTGGCGCTGGGCGCCCTCCCCGTGACGGCCGCGCGGGGCCTTGTAGTGCGAGCGGCGCTTGAAGGCCTGCAGGTCGCGGAGGGAGTCGTCGCAGACGAAGACGACGTCCCCGCCGTGGCCGCCGTCGCCGCCGTCGGGGCCGCCCATGGGGACGTGCGCCTCCCGGCGGAAGCTCATGCAGCCGTCGCCGCCACCTCCGCCCTGCACGAAGATGCGGGCCTTGTCGTAGAGCATGCGCCGTCCATGGTAGGCGGGCAGGCGCTCGGAGGAGTTTCGTAGGCTCGTCGCATGCCCGACGACGACAAGGTCTTCCTCATCACCGGTGCGAGCACCGGCATCGGCGCCGCCACGGCGCGACACGCCGCCCAGGCGGGGTACCGGGTGGTGCTCGCCGCCCGCTCGGTCGACAAGCTCGAGGCGCTCGCGCGCGAACTCGGCGGCCCCGACCGCGCGCTCGCGGTCGCCTGCGACGTGACGGAGTGGGATCAGGTGGAGGCGCTCGTCGCCAAGACCCTGGACACCTACGGCCGCCTCGACGTCGCCTTCGGCAACGCCGGCTTCGGCGCCTCGCGCGGCTTCCTCAACGAGACCGTCGAGCACTGGAAGTCGATGGTCCTCACGAACGTCTACGGGGCGGCGCTGACGATCCGCGCGACGATCCCGGCGCTGAAGGAGTCCAAGGGCCACCTGCTGCTGACCGGTTCGGTCGCGGGGCGCAAGGCGATGCCCGGGTCGCTGTACTCCTCGACGAAGTGGGCGATCAGCGGCATGGGCGAGTCCGTCCGGCAGGAGCTCAACGGCACCGGCGTGCGGGTGACGATCATCGAGCCCGGCATGGTCGACACGCCGTTCTTCGACAACGGCGCCGGTGACGGTGCGCTGCAGGCCGACGACATCGCAGGCGCGATCCTGTACGCCGTCGGCCAGCCGCCACACGTCGACGTCAACGAGATCCTCATCCGCCCCACCTCGCAGGACGGCTAGGCCGGGGTCATGGCCGCGGCGGTCGTGGACGTCGACACGCCGCACGGGCCGGCCCGCGCGCACGTGCACGCCGCGGCGCCCGGCCCGGCCCGCGGCGCCCTCGTCCTGGGCCACGGCGCCGGCGGATCGGTCACCGCGCCGGACCTGCAGGCGGTGGCGGCGGCCGCGACCGCGGACGGGGTCGCCGTCGCGCTCGTCGAGCAGCCCTACCGGGTGGCGGGCCGGCGGTCGGCCGCCCCCGCGGCGCCGCAAGACGTAGCGTGGGCCCCGGGGGGCGAGGCGCAGACACACCAACACCAGCC
>CAZRLR010000356.1:0-4908 GCA_964600395.1 uncultured Conexibacter sp. | reverse complement strand
GCTGGACGACATCTCGCTGACGCTGGCGCAGGAGGACGCGATCAAGGCCTACGAGGCCGAGCGCGAGCGCAAGGGCCCGGACACGACGGCGCTCGCCGGAGCCGGCGTATGACCCGCGTGGCCCTCCTGCCCGGGGACGGCATCGGCCCCGAGATCATGGCCCCGGCCGTGCAGCTGCTGCAGCACTTCGTCGCCGGCGTCGAGACGACCGAGCACCTCTTCGGCGGGGCGTCGATCGACGCCCACGGCACCGCGCTGACGGACGAGACGCTGGCCGCGTGCCAGTCCGCCGACGCCGTCCTGCTCGCCGCCGTCGGCGGCCCGAAGTGGGACACGACGAACCCCGACGACCCACGCCCGGAGCAGGGCCTGCTCGGCATCCGCAAGGCGCTCGGGCTCTTCGCCAACCTCCGCCCGGTCCGGCCGCTGCCGGCGCTCTACGACGCCTCCCCGCTCAAGCGCGAGCGCATCGAGGGCACCGACCTGCTCGTCGTCCGCGAGCTGACCGGCGGCATCTACTTCGGGGACAAGACCCGGACGGACACCGACGCCTCGGACCTGTGCCACTACACCGTGGCCGAGGTGGACCGCATCGCGCGCGTCGCGTTCGAGGCTGCCCGCGGGCGGCGGGGCCAGGTCGCGTCCGTCGACAAGGCCAACGTCATGGAGACCTCGCGCCAGTGGCGCCAGGTCGTCCACGAGGTGCACGCGCAGGACTTCGCGGACGTCGAGCTCGTCGACGTCCTCGTCGACAACGCGGCGATGCAGCTCGTCTCGCGCCCGGCGGACTTCGACGTCATCGTCACCGAGAACCTCTTCGGGGACATCCTCAGCGACGAGGCGGCGATGATCACCGGCTCGATCGGCATGCTGCCGTCGGCCTCGCTGGGCAACCCGGACGGTCCCGGCCTCTTCGAGCCCGTGCACGGCAGCGCCCCGGACATCGCGGGGACGGGCGCGGCGAACCCGCTGGCGATGTTCCTGTCGCTGGCGATGCTCCTGCGCCACGGGCTCTCGCTCGAGGCCGAGGCGTCCGCGCTGGAGGCGGCCGTCGACGCCGCGCTCGCCGACGGCCTGCGCACGCGCGACCTCGGCGGCAGCGCCGACACGGCCGCCGCGACGGCCGCGGTGCTCGCGCACCTGTAGCCGGGCGCCCGGGGGCGATTGGCACCTGGCTCGACGCCGCGCTGACCGCGGCCGGCGTCGACACGGTGCTCGTCGCCCGCGGTCCGCGACTCGCTGCGCCGCAGCGCGACGGCGCACGGCTGTGGACCCTCGGCCTGCGCCGGGCACCGGTCGGCGGACCCCTCCTGCGCTAGAGTTGCGCCCGTGGAACAAGCGGATCTCATCTGGCTGAACGGCGAGTTTGTGGCCTGGGAGGACGCCAAGATCCACGTCCTGACGCACGGGCTGCACTACGGGACGGGCGTCTTCGAAGGGGTCCGGTGCTACGACACCGAGTCGCAGGGCCCGGCGATCTTCCGCCACCAGGACCACATCGCGCGCCTGTACCGGTCGGCGTCGCTGTACTACATGGACATCCCGTACACGCCGGAGGAGATCCGGCAGGCGACGCTCGAGCTCGTCGGCCGCAACGGCTTCCGCGACTGCTACATCCGCCCGCTCGTCTACCGCGGCTACGGCACGATGGGGCTCTTCCCGCTCGACGCGCCGGTCGAGGTGACGCTCGCGTGCTGGAAGTGGGGGGCCTATCTCGGCGAGGAGGGCAAGCGCACGGGCGTGCGCGCGAAGGTCAGCTCCTGGCGGCGCATCAGCCCCGACTCGCTCATCCCGCAGGCGAAGGCCTCCGGCCAGTACCTCAACTCGATCCTCGCCAAGATCGAGACGCACAAGGCCGGCTACGAGGAGGCGATCGTCCTCGACGACCACGGCCACGTGTGCGAGGGCTCGGGCGAGAACATCTTCGTCGTGATCGACGGCGTCATCCACACGCCGCCCGCGACCGCCTCGATCCTCGACGGCATCAACCGCAAGTCGGCCATCCAGATCGCCCGTGACCTCGGCCTGACGGTCGTCGAGCGCGACATCGCCCGCGCCGAGCTGTACCTCGCCGACGAGATCTACCTCACCGGCACCGCGGCCGAGCTCGTCCCCGTCCGCGAGGTCGACGACCACGCCGTCGGCACCGGGGCGCCCGGCGAGGTGACCCTGGCGGTGCAGTCCGCGTTCGAGGACGCCCTGCACGGGCGCTCGCCGCGCTACGCCGAGTGGCTGGACCCGATCCCGGCCGACCTGTACCCGTCCTCGACGGGCCCGTCCTCGAGCTCGGTGGCCTGAAGGGCCGACCCGTGGTGACGCACCAGCGAATTCGCCGGCGGCGCACGGCCTGACCTGCGGTCAGGCCGTCCGTCGCTGTCCGAGTCCGCCGCCCGTCACCACCAGAGGATCCGCATCACCATGAACCAGCCGACCATCGAGCTCTACGACGCCACGCTGCGCGACGGCATGCAGGGCGAAGGCATGTCCCTCACCGCCGAGGAGAAGGTCCGCGTCGCGCACGAGCTCGACGCCCTGGGCATCGACGTCATCGAGGCGGGCTTTCCCTCGTCGAACCCGAAGGAGCTCGAGCTCTTCGACCGCCTGGCCCGCGAGCACTTCGACCACGCGCAGATCGCCGCCTTCGGGATGACGAGCCGCCGCGGCGTCAAGCCCGACCAGGACGAAGGGCTGCGCACGCTGGCCGACTGCTTCGCGCCGCTCGTGACGATCGTCGGCAAGACGTGGGACCTGCACCTGGAGAAGGTCGTGAAGGTCGACCGCGAGGAGAACCTCGTGATGATCTCCGAGTCGATCGAGTTCCTCATCGCAAAGGGCAAGCGCGTCATCTACGACGCCGAGCACTTCTTCGACGCCTACCGCTCCGACGGCGGCTACGCGATGCGCTGCCTCCGGGCCGCGGCCAGCGCCGGCGCCGAGCGCATCGTCCTGTGCGACACGAACGGGTCGTCCCTGCCGCACCAGATCGGCGCGGCGACCGCCGAGGTCATCGCCGGGCTCGGCGGCGCGTTCCCCGTCGGCATCCACTGCCACAACGACCTGGAATGCGGCGTGGCCAACACGCTCGCCGCCGTCCTCAACGGCGCCACCCAGGTGCAGGGGACGATGAACGGCATCGGGGAGCGCACGGGCAACGCGAACCTCGTCTCGATCATCGGCAACCTGCAGACGAAGCTCGGCTACCAGGTCCTCACCGAGGAGCAGCTCGTCCGCCTGACGCCGACCGCGCACGTCATCGACGAGCTGCTCAACGTCCCGCCGGACCCCAACCAGCCGTTCGTCGGGCGCAACGCCTTCGCCCACAAGGGCGGCCTGCACGTCGCCGGCATCCGGGCGGACGCCACGACCTTCGAGCACATGGAGCCCGAGCTCGTCGGCAACGCACGCGCCCTGCTCGTCAGCGAGCTCGCCGGCCGGCAGACGATCGTCGAGAAGGCCGCGGAGGCCGGCCTCGAGCTCGACGACGCGGCGTGCGCACGGGTCATGGACGAGGTCAAGGCGCTCGAGCACCAGGGCTTCCAGTTCGAGGCCGCCGACGCCTCGCTCGCCCTGCTGCTGCGCAAGGAGGCGGGCGAGTACGAGCAGCTCTTCACGCTCGAGTCCTGGCGGACGATCGTCGAGCAGGACGCCGCCGGCCGCGTCTCCTGCGAGGCGACGATCAAGATCCTCATCGACGGCGAGCGGTACGTGCGCACCGCCGAGGGCAACGGCCCGGTCAACGCCCTGGACGCCGCGTTGCGGGCCGCGATCGGCGAGGTCCACCCGCACCTCAACGACGTCGAGCTCGTGAACTACAAGGTGCGCATCCTCGACGAGCACCACGGGACGACGGCGACCACCCGCGTCCTCATCGACTCCTCGGACGGCGCGAGCACGTGGGGGACGATCGGCGTGGCCGAGAACGTCATCGCCGCCTCCTGGCAGGCGCTCGTCGACTCGCTCGAGTACGCCGAACAACGGGCGCCCGTCCGGAGCGAGGCGCCTTGAGCCCAGCCGACGCGCCGCTGGGGGAGATCCCCCTCGCCCAGCCCGTCCTGGGCGTGGAGGAGGAGCAGCTCGTCCTCGAGGTCCTGCGCTCGGGCTACCTCTCCCTCGGCCCGACCGGCCCGCGCTTCGAGCGCGACTTCGCGGCGTTCGTCGGCGCGCCGTACGCCAGCGCCGTCTCCTCGGGCACCGCCGGCCTGCATCTGGCGATCCGCGCCGCGGGCGTCAAGGACGGCGACGAGGTCATCACGTCGCCGTTCTCGTTCGTCGCCAGCGCGAACGTCATCGCCTACGAGCGCGCCACGCCGGTCTTCGCCGACATCGACCCGGTGACGCTCAACGTCGACCCGCAGGCCGTCGCCGCGGCGATCACCGAGCGGACGACGGCGCTGCTGCCGGTCCACATCTTCGGCTACCCCGCCGACCTCCCGACGCTCGAGCAGCACGGCCTGCCGATCGTCGAGGACGCCTGCGAGGCCCTCGGCGCGCGGCACCGCGACGGGCCGTCGGTCGGCGCCCGCGGGCACGCGGCGATCTTCGGGTTCTACGCCAACAAGCAGCTGACGACGGGGGAGGGCGGCATGATCACGCTCGCCGACCCCGCCGCCAAGCAGCGGATCGACAGCGAGCGCAACCAGGGGCGCGCGCCCGATATGGGCTGGCTGGACCACGACCGCCTGGGCTTCAACTACCGGCTCAGCGACCTGCAGGCCGCGGTCGGGCTCGCGCAGCTCGACCGGCTCAACGGCATGCTCGCCGGCCGCGCGCAGGCGGCGGCCTGGTACCGGCAGGCGCTCGCCCCGCTGGCCGCCGAGCACGATCTCGGGCTGCCGTGCGAGGACCGCGACGGCAACCGCCGCGGCTGGTTCGTCTTCGTCGTGCAGGTGCCGCGCGGGCGGGACCGCG
>CAZRLR010000355.1:0-4909 GCA_964600395.1 uncultured Conexibacter sp. | reverse complement strand
GCTGCTCGTGCTCGTCCAGGGGCTCGCCGGTGGGTCCGTGGACCCCGACGCCCCTCAGCGCGAGCGGGCGTAGGGGCGCAGCGGGGGCTCGGCCGTCTTCCCGGTGCTCGGACCAGCGAGCGTCGGGCCGGCCGCGCCCGCGTAGACCGCGGCGATCGCGCCGGTCGCGGCGATCGGATCGATGCCGGGCGCGAACAGCCGGGTGCAGCTCGCCGTGCCGACCCGGCGCAGGTCCGCCGGGCCGCGGTGGTCGAAGGCGTCGAGGACGATCGCGAGCTCGGCGGCGTCGAAGATCGCCTGCACGTGGGTGACCGGGCGCCCCGGGCAGAGGTCCTGCACGAGCAGGTTCGCGGCCGCCGGGCTGGGGATCCGGGCGGTCGACGTCGCGGCGGGCAGCCCGGGCTGCAGGAGCTCGTCGGTCAGGCTCCCGATCGCCGTGTAGCTCGGCCCGGCGGGGGTGGGGACGCGGTTGAGCGCCTGGAGGAACGCCGAGCCGACGCGGTACTGCCAGACGGCGGGTGCGCAGGCGCCCCGCGCGCAGACGGCGGACGCGGTCGGCACGCCCTGGTTGGCGCCCTCGATCGTCACGAGGTCATCGACGGCGGCCCGGACGTCCGGCCACCAGCGCACGGGCCAGCGGATGAGGTCCGCGCCCTGGGAGTGCCCGACGAGCGCGACGTCGCGCCCGCGACGGTGCAGCCGCCGCACGGCGGCGACGACGTACTCGCTCGTCTGCTGGATGTCGTCGAGCTCGCGGCCGGGGATCGTGACCATGCACCAGTCGCGACCCGCCCGGTGCAGGACCACCCCGAGGCCGTCGGGCCAGGAGTCCTCGCCCGTCGTCCCGGTGCCGTGGACGAGCAGGACGACCGGCCGCGCCGGATGACGGCGGCCCGACGGGCAGCGCAGCGCGCCGGCGAGCTGGGCGGGCGGGACGGTGAGGGCGGGTCCCGGTGGCCGGGGTGTCGTCCGCGCGGATGCGACGGGTGGCGCGCAGAGCAGGAGCGCCCCCGCCAGCAACCCGGCGAGGACGACGACGACGGCGGCACGCGACGGCGTGGCCTGACCTGAGCACCCCTGCGCAGCCATACGCCAGACCGTACCTCGCGGCCGCCGGGGCCGTGGCGGTTCGGTCGGCGGCGCGTCGTCGGGGGCGATTCCGCGGAATCGCCTGCGGTCAGTCCCAGCCGAGGTCGGGGCGGGCGCGCGGGACGACGTCGGCCACCGCCACGGTGATGTTGTCGCGGCCGCCCGCGCGGTTGGCGAGGGCGAGGTCCTGCACGAGGCTGTCGTCGCGCGTGAGCTGCTCCAGCGCGCCGTCGCGGAGGAGGTAGGCCCTGGAGTCGCCGACGTTCGCGATGACGTAGCCGGCGTCGTCGAGGGCGACGGCCGCGAGCGTCGTGGCCATGCCCTGCAGGCGCGGACGTCGGCTCGCGAGAAAGGCGATGGTCGCGTTGCCGTCGACGAGCGTCCGCTGCAGTGCGAGGTCGAGGGGGTCGCTCAGGTGGCACTTCTCGAGGTGGATCACGGCGTCGAGCGCGACGCGGCTGGCGACCTCGCCCGCGGCGGCGCCGCCCACCCCGTCGGCGACCGCGATCGCGCGCGGGGACGTGAAGACGGCGTCCTCGTTGCCGTCGCGGACCCGGCCGACGTCGGTCTTGGCCGCGGGGGCGAGCATCAGGGCGGGCATGGCGGAACGGTACCCGCGGGCGCCGGGCGATTCCGCGGAATCGCCCGACAAGCGCCAGGACTGGAGGGATTCCGTCCGCCGCCCATGGGAACATGTGTTCGTGTTCAAGGAGACGGGAGGGGACCGGTCGACGCAGGAGCTCGGGGACGAGCTGGCCGCGCTGGCGTCTGAGATGACGGCGACGATGTGTCGGTGGCTGCTGCTGCTGGCCGCGTTCGACCGGCTCGGCGGCTGGGCCGAGGAGGGGTGCGTCTCGTGTGCGCACTGGGTGTCCTGGCGCTGCGGGGTCGCGCCGGTGACGGCGCGTGAGCATGTACGCATCGCCGCCCGGCTGGACGAGCTGCCGCTCGTCCGGGAGGCCTTCGCCCGCGGCGAGCTGAGCTACTCGAAGGTGCGGGCGCTCGCGCGCGTGGAGGAGGTGCAGGACGAGGCCGAGCTCGTCGAGCTGGCGCGTCAGGCCAGCGCCGCGCAGCTCGAGCGGATCGTCGCGGCCTTCCGCCGCGTCACGCGCGAGGAGGCCGACACGCGCTACCGCGACCGGTCGCTGGACCTCTTCCGCGAGAGCGACGGCACGGTGTACCTCAACGGCCGCCTGCCGGCCGATCTCGGCGCGATCGTGCTGGCGGCCGTGCAGGAGGCCGAGCAGCGTCTGGACGACCGCGCGGAGGCGGCCGGGCCCGAGCCGCAGAGCGGCGGACACCCCCGTCGACCGCCGGCGGCCGCGCGCCGCGCCGACGCGCTCGTGTGGCTGGCGCAGACCGCCTGGGCGGCGCCCGACGACGCCGGACGGGTGACGAGTGGGCGGGTGGAGGTGACGGTGAACGTCGACGCCTCGGCGCTCGCGGCGACCAGCGACGACGCCCCCGGGTGCGCGGAGCTGCAGGACGGCACGCCGTTGGCGGCCGAGACGATCCGCCGGCTGTGCTGCGACGCAGGGATCGTGCCGACGGTCGTCGACGGTGAGGGCACGGTGCTCGACGTCGGGCGGCGGACGCGATCGATCCCGCCGGCGATCCGGAGGGCGCTGACGCGGCGTGACGCCGGGTGCCGCTTCCCGGGCTGCGACCGCACGCGGTGGCTGCAGGCGCACCACGTGCAGCACTGGGCACACGGCGGACGGACGTCGTTGGGCAACCTCGTCCTGCTCTGCCACCACCATCACCAGCTGCTGCACGAGGGCGGCTACCGCCTGGAGGCGAGGGAGGACGATGCCGCGGGGTCGTTCGCCGCGGTCGCGCCCGACGGCCGGCGGCTTGAGCCAGTGCCCCGCGCCGCGGTCCCGGTGGGCGTCTCAGAACGACCCGACGGCGTCGGCGCCGGGCCCGATGGGCTCCGTCCGTTGGGGGCCGACGGCCCTTTCGACCTGGGCTACGCGGTCGAGGCGCTGGCCCAGTTCACCGGACTATCCTGAGCGCGTGTCTCTCCGGGTCCTCCTGACGAACGACGACGGCATCGACGCCGAGGGGCTGCAGGCCCTGCGGGTCGCGCTCGCCGGCCTGGACGGGATCGACCTGCAGACGATCGCGCCGGACGGCAACCGCTCGGCGATCGGGCGCGGGATCACGACGCGGCGGGCGCTCATGGTCCAGCGCGTGGACTTCCCCGACGGGACGCACGGGTTCGCGACCGACGGGACGCCGGTGGACTGCGTGCGCCTGGCGGCGCTCGGCCTCGTCGAGGGCTGGACGCCGCAGGTCGTCGTGTCCGGGATCAACCACGGGGCCAACCTCGGGGACGACGTGACGTACTCCGGGACGGTCGCGGCGGCGATGGAGGGGCTGCTGCTCGGGCTGCCGGCGATCGCGGTCTCCCAGCAGTCCGAGGCGCGGGAGATGGACTTCCGCCAGGGCCTGGAGTTCGACTTCGCGACCGCGGCGCGTTTCGCCGCCCGGGTCGTCGGAGAACTGGAGCAGGTGCCCCTGCCGCCGTCCACGCTGCTGAACGTCAACGTGCCGGCCGGGGAGCCCCAGGGTGTCGAGGTCGCGCGGCTCGGGCGCCGGATCTACCGCGACCGCCTGGACCTGCAGGACGGCCCGAGCGACCCGTCCCACCCCCGCCGCTTCTTCATCTACGGGGACGAGCCGGACTTCGAGGACGAGCCGGGGACCGACATGGCCGCCGTGCACCGCGGGCAGATCGCGGTCACGCCGCTGCACCTGGACCTCACCTTCCACGACGGCATCGGGCCGCTGAGCCTCGCGGGCCTCGATCGCCTGCTGACGCCCGCCGCCTCGGACCTGGCATGAGCAGCGGCGCCGCCCCGACGGAGGTGACCGAGCGGGTGGCGCAGCTGCACGCCGAGCTGCACCACCACGCCGAGCGCTACTACGTCCAGGACGACCCGGAGATCGACGACGAGCAGTACGACGCGCTGCTGGACGAGCTGCGGACGCTGGAGGCCGAGTACCCGGAGCTCGTGACGCCCGAGTCGCCGACGCAGAAGGTCGGCGGGGCGGCGGTGAGCTCGCTGGAGAAGGTCACGCACCTGCAGCCGATGCTCTCGCTCGCCAACGCGCGCACGGAGGAGGAGCTGCGGGCGTGGGTGACGCGGATGCGCAACCACCTCGCGCGCGAGGGCATCGAGGACCCGGACTTCGCCTTCGTCTGCGAGCCGAAGGTCGACGGGCTGGCGATGTCGCTGCTCTACCGCGACGGCGTGCTCGAGCGTGGCGCCACGCGCGGGGACGGCGAGATCGGCGAGGACGTCACCCACAACCTGCGGACGATCGGGACGATCCCCCAGCGGATCAAGGACGCGCCGGCGCTGCTGGAGGTCCGCGGCGAGGTCTACATGTCGCTGCAGGACTTCGCCGACCTCAACGAGCGTCGCGCCGAGCAGGGGCTGTCGACCTTCATGAACCCGCGCAACAGCGCCGCGGGGACGATCCGCCAGCTGGACCCGAAGCTCGCCGCCGAGCGGCCGCTGTCGTTCTGGGCCTACGCGGTGGGGGTGACGGAGGGCCTGAGCTTCGAGACCCACCACGAGGGCCTGGACTGGCTGCGCGCCCGTGGCTTCCCGGTCAACGACGACATCGTCGTGCTCGAGGACGAGGACGCAGTCGTCAAGCAGTGCCTCGCCTGGCAGGAGCGCCGCACGGGCCTGGACTTCGAGATCGACGGGGTCGTCGTCAAGGTCGACGGCCTGGAGCTGCAGCGGCGCCTGGGCGTCGTCGGGCGCGACCCGCGCTGGGCGATCGCCTGGAAGTTCCCGCCGACGAC
>CAZRLR010000354.1:0-4914 GCA_964600395.1 uncultured Conexibacter sp. | reverse complement strand
CGGTCGACCCGGTCGCCCCCGCTGTGCCGGCCGCGCCGACGGCCGCGGCCGCGGCCGCGGCGGCCCCGGCCGCCGCCGACAGCACGCTGTTCTCCGGTCAGGTCACCGTCGACGCCGGGCCCTTCACCGACATCGGGACCCTCAGCGCGTTCGAGCAGGCGCTCGGCCAGGTCCCCGGCACGCAGGACGTCTACGTCCGCGGCTTCGAGGGCAGCCGCGCGCTCATCGACGTCGTGCTCGGCGGCTCGGTCGCGCTCGGCGCCGAGCTGCGGCGCACCGCGCCGGTCGGCTTCGTCCTGGCGGCCACCGGCCCCAACCACGTGTCCATCACCATCGACGGCGGCCGACATGCCTGAGCAGCCCACGAACGAGCAGTACTCCCCGCTGGCCCTCCTCGGCGTCGTGCTCGCGGCGCTGCTGCTCTTCGCCGTCTTCTTCCTCGGCTTCCTCGTGGCGCCGATGGCCGTCCTGCTGCTCTTCTACGTCGGCTTCTCCGCGGTGGACCGCAGCCGCAAGGCCCCCAAGCGCGACGAGGAGGCCGCACCGGGCGAGTTCGAGGACGAGGCCGACGCCCGGGTCCGCAGCGCGGAGGAGCGCCTCGCCCACGAGGCCACCCTGCGCCGCGCCGAGCGCGAGCGCCAGGACGCCGAGCGCGCCCGCGTGAACGCCGAAGCCGTCGCCCAGGCCCAACGACCGATCCCCCAAGACGGTGAGTGATGCGGTGGCCATCGCCATGGCGGCCGGACTGCCGTTCACGGGCCTTCGGGACTTCGCCGTCGACCCGCGCATGTGGCTCTACGTCCCCCAGCGCGTCGCCCTCGCCCAGCGGGTCGTCCCGATGACGATCATCGCCGACCGCCTGCAGCTCGCCGCCGCCGCGCCGGACCCGGACCTGACGGCGATCCGCCGCCACTTCCCCGCCCTCGGGATCGACATCGTCATCGCGCCGGCCGACGAGATCGACCGCGTCCTCAGCCACACCGAAGGAACCGCAGACTGATGGCCACCTCACTGGATCCCGGCAAGCGCTTCTACCGCCAGCTGGCCGAGCACGCCGGCCTGGAGTTCGTGACCTTCGACGGCGAGGAGGAGGTCCCCGGGGAGCGGCGCACGATCAACCCGCTGGCGGCGCGGCTGCTCAGCGAGCAGATCGCCCGGCACTTCACGATGCTGCCGATCTCGTACGCGAACGGCACGGTCATCATCGCGACCGCGTCACCGGCCGACGAGGTCGCCCGCGACGTGGCCGTCTCGCTGACCGGCCGGGACGTGCGCTTCGTCGTGGCGCCGAAGGACGAGCTGCAGCACGCGATCGACGCGACCTTCAGCGGCGGCTACAGCGGCATCGAGGGCATCGCCGTCGACCCGGAGGCGACCGTCGTCGACGGTGACCTCTTCGACCAGGCGTCGCCCGCCGGCGACGCCGAGGCGCCGGTCACCTCGCCGTCCTTCCCGACCCGCCTGGGGGACCTGCTCGTCGCCCGCGGGATCGCCACCGAGGCGGAGGTCGCCGCCGCGCTGGAGGAGCAGGACCGCACCGGCAGCCGCCTGGGCGAGGTCCTCGTCTCCAACAGCATCATCAGCGAGAGCGAGCTCGTCGCGATCCTCGCCGAGCAGTTCCAGCTGCCGCTCATCGACCTGAGCGAGTACGAGCCGGACCCGGCCGCCCTCGTCCTCATCCCCGAACCGCTGGCCCGGCACCTGCGCGCCGTCCCGATCGCCGTCGACGACACGACGCTCTACCTCGCGATCGCCGACGTCCTGGACGACGAGGTCGTCGCCGCGCTGCGCGAGCACACGCAGCTCGAGCTGCGCGGCTTCCTCGCCAGCCGCAACTCGATCGACACGCTCCTGCAGCGCGTCCACGGCGGCGAGTACGTCTCCGTCGCGAAGTCCGAGCTCCTGGAGCGCTTCCCCGACGAGTGCGCCAACCGCGTGCTCTCCTCGGGGCAGAAGGGCTTCTTCGTCGTCCTCGTCCTGCTCATCGTCGTCCTGCTCATCCTCTTCCCGATCCCGGCGCTCATCGGCCTGATCGGGGTCTGCTCGCTCTTCTACCTCGCGACGTCGCTCTACAAGTTCCAGCTGACGTACAACGCCCTGGGCCACACGTACGAGATCGCCGTCTCCGACGAGGAGATCGCTGCGCTCGACGAGCGTGACCTGCCGATCTACACGATCCTCGTCCCGCTCTACCGCGAGGCGAACATCCTCCCGAAGCTCACCGAGGGCATCAACGGGCTCGACTACCCCAAGACGAAGCTCGACGTGCGCCTGCTCTGCGAGGAGGACGACGACGAGACGGTGCCGGCGATCATCGCGATGAACCTGCCGCCGCACTTCAAGCTCGTCGTCGTGCCCGACGCGCAGCCCAAGACGAAGCCCAAGGCGTGCAACTACGGACTGCTGCAGGCGGACGGCAAGTACGTCGTCATCTTCGACGCCGAGGACAAGCCGGACCCCAACCAGCTCAAGAAGGTCGTCTGCGCCTTCGCGAACGCGGACTCGCGCGTCACCTGCATCCAGGCGAAGCTCAACTACTTCAACGCGAACCAGAACCTGCTCACGCGCTGGTTCACCACCGAGTACTCGATGTGGTTCGACCTGCTGCTGCCGGGCCTGGACGCCGCCGGCGTGCCGATCCCGCTCGGCGGCACCTCCAACCACTTCATCACCGACCGCCTCATCGACCTGGCGGCGTGGGACCCCTTCAACGTGACGGAGGACGCCGACCTGGGCATCCGCCTGCACAAGGCCGGCTACAAGACGGCGATGGTGGACTCCACGACGTTCGAGGAGGCCAACTCGGACCTGCAGAACTGGATCCGCCAGCGCTCGCGCTGGATCAAGGGCTACATCCAGACCTACCTCGTCCACATGCGCCACCCGCTGCGCATGCTCAACCAGATCGGCCTCAAGTCGTTCCTGAGCTTCCAGCTCGTCGTCGGCGGGACGTTCATCTTCCTGCTGAACCCGATCTTCTGGGCCCTGACGACGCTCTTCTTCTTCACCCAGGCCGGCTTCATCCAGCAGCTCTTCCCGAGCTTCGTCTTCTACGCGGCGGCCTTCCAGCTCTTCGTCGGCAACTTCGTCTTCATGTACCTCAACGTCGCGGGCTCGGTCCAGCGCGGGTACTTCGACCTGGCGAAGTACGCCCTGCTGTCCCCGCTCTACTGGGGCCTCATGTCGATCGCCGCCTGGAAGGGCTTCCTGCAGCTCTTCTACGCGCCCTTCTACTGGGAGAAGACGGTCCACGGCCTCGACACCCCCCAGGAAGGCAACGGGTAGCCCCGCATGGCGATCGCCATCCCCCGCCGTCAGCGGGACGTCGAGCACGGCCACCGCGCCGGCACCCGGCTGGACACCGAGCCGCACGAGACGCAGGCGCCGCTGCCCGGCCGCCTGGTCTCCTTCGGCCTGTTCGTCGTCGTCACGGCGCTGTACTTCTACATCGGGTACCGCAGCACGATCAGCTCGCACGTCGTCGTCTTCGACGCGCTGGACCGCCTCGCCCGGTCCTACCTCGTCTGGCACAACGACCCGCCGAAGCTCGCGGCCGTCGGCTTCGTCTTCCCGCCGATCACGACGATGGCCTTCCTGCCGTTCGCCCTCGTCAAGCCGGTCGCCACGTCGCTCGTCGCGCTGCCGCTGTCCAGCGCGATGTTCGGGGCAGGGACGATCGTCATCCTCGACCGCACGCTCGCGCGCTGCGACATCACGGCGCTGCTGCGCTACCCGCTCCTGGCCGCCTTCGGCCTGAACCCCTTCTGGCTCTTCTACGCGGGCAACGGGATGAGCGAGGTCGTCTACTCGTTCTTCCTCGCGTTCATGCTCTACAGCTTCGTCAGCTGGTACGCGACGACGGAGCCGCGCTACCTCATCGCCGCCGGCTTCGCGCTGAGCATCCTCGTCCTCGTCCGCTACGCGTTCATCATCTGGGCGCTGCTGCTGGCGGTCCTCATCGGCGTGGCGCTCATCCGCCGGGCCGCGCGCCGCATCGAGGTCGAGGGGTCGGTCATCGCCTTCGCCGCGCCGATCATCTACGTGCTGGCGCTGTGGATCCTCTTCAACGCGCTCATCATCGGCGACCCGTTCGGCTGGATCTCCGACACGACGACGTCGACGCAGGCGATCAACTCGACGGGCATCAGCGACAGCGGCTCGCTCGGCCTCAACGACGTGGCCCGCCGGCTCGTCGAGCTCAACGTCGCGGTTTTCCCGCTCGCGTTCGTCGCCGTGCCCGCGCTCGTCGTCACCTTCGCCTCCCAGCGCAACGACATGGCGTTGTGGCTGGCGTCCTTCGTCGTCCTGGGGATCGTCATCATCGGCGTGCACGCCTACGCGGCCGACAAGGAGAGCCTGCTGACGCTGCGGGACTCCATGCCGATGTACGTCGCGTCGTTCGTCGGCGCCGCCTGGCTGTACCGCTCGTTGCCGCTCATGCGGCTGCCGGTCTTCCTCGTGACGATGGTGCTGCTCATCGTCGGCATGTACACGGCGTGGAACGGGATGAAGAACTACCCCTTCCAGTCGCTCGAGCAGGCCTTCACGCGGACGCTCTTCTCGGGCGACGACCAGGAGGGCAAGGGGTCGCGCGGTGGCTACACCGTCGGCATCGCCTCCGAGGCGCGGATGGCCGACTACATCAACAAGGACATCCCGCAGAAGAAGAACTCGATCCTCGCCGACGACGCCCAGGTGTTCGGCGTGATCCTCCTCAGCGGCCGGCCGCAGAACGTCTTCGACCGCATCGACAAGGGCGACGGCAAGTTCCGGCAGGTGCTCGACAACCCGTTCGGCAAGGTCGACTACCTCATGTACGCGACGAACGTGCGGTCCGGCGACATCATCCGCAAGAAGTACCCGACCGCGGACTCCAACAAGGTCCCCGGCCTGACCGTCGCCTTCCGGCCCGCG
>CAZRLR010000353.1:0-4948 GCA_964600395.1 uncultured Conexibacter sp. | reverse complement strand
ACCAGCAGACCGTCGAGCGCCTGCGGGCCGCCGGCGCCGAGGCGGTCTCCCGCGGCTCGGCCGAGGCCGCTGTCGCGCCGCTGCGGCGTGCGCTCGCCGAGCCTCCCGACGCCGGCTCCCGCGTCGACGTCCTGCTCGAGCTCGGGACCGCCGAGCGTCTCTCGGGCGACGCGGCCTCCGTCGAGCACCTGCGCCAGGCGCACGCTGCCGCGACCGACCCCGAGCAGCGCGCGCGTCTGGCCCACCATGTCGCCTTCGCCGAGTACGACCTGTCGCGCTACGCCGACGCCGCGCGCACGCTGATGGCCGCGCTGCGCGAGGCCCCCGAGGACGTCGACGCCGGCGTCCGCGACGTCCTGCGCCTGGACCTCGTCACGGCGGGGATCCTGGTGAGCGACCTGGACCCGAACGCCGTGATGGCGGACCTCGCACGCGGTGTCCCGCCCGAGGATCCGCGGTTTCTCGCCGGCATGCAGATCGTCGGGCTGAGCCTGCAGCTCGCCCACGCGGTGGACGCGGGCAGCGGTGCCACCGAGATCGTCGGGCAGATCGCCGAGGCGCTGGCCGGGTTCCCGCAGCAACCCGACCTCTTCGACATCCATTCCTTCGGCTGGTTCGTGCTCGTGCACGGCGAGCTGTTCGACGAGGCCCGCGCGCTCATGGCGCAGGCCGTCGCCGGCCCGATGTGGAAGCGCAAGGCGTTCGCCGTCGCCCTCGGGCGTGGCCTGCTCGAGTTCCGGCTCGGCAACCTCGACGAGGCCGCCGAGGTCTACGAGGCCGGCCTCGAGCTCGACCGTGACGACCCCACCGGCGACCTCTTCCTGCGCTCGGGCCACGCGCTCGTGCAGGTCGCCCGGGGGGACCTGGACCAGGCCGCGCGGCTGCTCGTCGAGACCGAGGTCCCGCCGAGCCTGACCGAGGCCCACCTGGCCTGGCCGCACCGCAGCCGCGGCATCGTCCTGGCCGCGCTGGGGGATGACCACGCGGCCGCCGAGGCGTTCGCGCGGGCGATCGCGATCCAGCGGGCCTTCCCGAACACGAGCCACCCGATCTGGGAGAGCGGCGGGGCGGCCCACGTCGAGTGCTGGCTCAGGCTCGGGCGCGTCGAGGAGGCGCGCGCCGACGTCGCGACGACGCTCAAGGTCGCCGCGAGCGCCGGGATCCCCGGGTTGCTCGGGATCGGTCTGCGCCTGCGCGGGCTGCTCGACGACGACACGGACGACCTCACCCGGGCCGTCGAGGTCCTCGCCGGGACGCAGCTGCGCCTCGAGCGCGCCCGGGCGCTGCACGATCTGGGGGCGCACCTGCGCCGCCACGGCCGCCGGTCGGACGCGCGCGAGCCGCTGCGCGAGGCGCTGGCGCTGGCCTCCGCGTGTGGGGCCCGCCCATTGGCGGAGCTCGCCCGCACCGAGCTCGTCGCGGCCGGCGGCCGCCCCCGGCGCGACGCCCTCAGCGGCCGGGACGCGCTGACGGTCTCGGAGCTGCGCGTGGCGCGGCTGGCGGCGACGGGCCGGACGAACCGCGAGATCGCCCAGCAGCTGTTCGTCACGACGAAGACGGTCGAAGGGCACCCCGCGAAGATCTTCCGCAAGCTCGACGTGCAGCGGCGCGACGCCGTCGGCGCGGCGCTCGACGGCGAGCTCGCCGCCTGATCGCAAGGGTCGAACCACCGAAAAACAGGGGTGGTCACCTCTCGCGCCCGCGGCCGGCCGCGCGCGACGCTGGCCCCATGACCGCTCGCCAGCCGCTTCTCGCCGCCGTCGCCTTCGCCGTCGTCCTCCTCGTGGGCACGTCGGTCGCCCCGTCGCCACCGGGCGTCACCGAGTCCGGGCAGGCGGTCGCCGCGTGGGCGGCCGACCACGGCGACGCGCTACGCTGGCAGGCGTGGATCGTGATGCTCGCGATGCTGCCGGGCGGGACGCTCGTGGCGCTCGTGCACCGGCGCATCGACGGCCCGGAGGCGACGGCCTACCTCGTCGGAGTGATTGTCAGCGTGACGCTGATCGCCGTCGCGATGCTGCTCCGCCTCGGCCTGGCCCGGCACGGCGACGCGCTGGACCCGGGCACGGCGCGCGCGATCGCCGACATCGAGGCGTACTGGGGGCCGCTGCTGACCTTCCCGATCATCCTGCAGGCCCTGGCGTTGGCCGTCGCCGGACGGCGCGGCGTGGCTGACGTCGATCAGCCTGGTCCTCGCCGCCGAGCAGCTCGCCGAGACGACCACGGTCTTCGGCGACGACGGGTTCTTTGCGCCGGGTGGGGACATGAACACGCTGCTGGGACCGCTCGTCTACACGGTGTGGATCATCGCCCAGGGCGTCGCCGCCTCGCGTGAGGTGGCGGCGTGACGCCCGACTTCGCGTCGCTCACCACCCGCGAGCGCGAGGTGCTCGAGCTCATGGCGGCCGGCTGGACGAACGAGGAGATCGCGGGCCGGCTGACCGTCGGGGTCCGGACGGTCGAGAGCCACGCCTGGTCGGTCTTCCTCAAGCTCGGCGTCACCTTCGACCCGAGGGTGAACCGGCGGGTGCGGGCGGCCGCATTGTGGCTGGCCTACAGCGATGCGACGGTTGCGGTCGCGGCGTAGCCGGGTCTGTTGCGGCCGGGCGTTCCCATCCGACGCGCATGCGAACATATGTTCCCCATGCGAGCCAAGCGTCTGGAGCAAGAGCAGGCCCGCGCGCTCCGCGCCAACGGGTGGCCCATACGCCGTATCGCCGACGAGCTCGGGGTCGCGCAGTCATCAGTGTCCGTCTGGGTTCGCGACGTCGATCGCCCGTCTCCACCTACCCGCTCCTCCGAACCGTCGGTGTCCATCGCGGCCCTGCAGACGTCGGCCCCGGCCGACACCGACGAGCGAAAGCGATGCAGCCGCTGCGAGGTCACCCGCCCGATCACGGACTTCAACCGATCGTCGACGGGCCACCACCCGTGGTGCCGGGCGTGCTTCAGCGGCTACCACCGCGGCCGGCGCGCCATCGCCCGGCGGCGCAGGGCCGCCCTCGTGCGACGGGCGCAGGAGCACGTGCGTCAGCTCCTGCAGCGGCAGCCTTGCACGGACTGCGGCCTGGCTGACCCGGTCGTCCTCGAGTTCGATCACGTCGGGGAGAAGCGAGCCACCGTCGCGTCGCTCGTCGGGACGGGCGCGTCGCCGGACCGCCTCGATGAGGAGCTGCAGCGCTGCGAGGTGGTCTGCGTCAACTGCCACCGCCGTCGGACCGCCGCGCGGGCCGGCCATCGACGGTCTCGTGACCGGTGGTGGGAGACGCCGCCTCCCCCGGGCCGCTCTCGAGCGCGCAACGTCGCGCTGGTCTACAACGCGCTCGAACGAAGCGGATGCGTCGAGTGCGGGGTCCGGGAGCTCGCGGTCCTCGACTTCGATCACGTCGGGCGCAAGACCGCGAACGTCACGGACCTTGCTCGCTCTGGAGCCTCCGTCGAACGACTCCGTGACGAGATGGCGCAGTGCGTCGTGCGCTGCGCCAACTGTCATCGCCGGCGTACCGCAGCCGCTCAAGGTCACTATCGGTCGGCGTTCGGTGCGATGATGCGCGAGCCCTCGTAGCTCAGTTGGTAGAGCAGCAGACTTTTAATCTGCGGCGCGCCGGTTCGAGCCCGGCCGGGGGCACTCGCGTGATTCGCGCGCCCACGCCACGGGGCGCCCGGTACGGCTCCACTCAGGCGTAGGCCCCGTCCAACCACGCCTCGAGCGCCGCCTCGTGCTCGGCGGCGTCCACGTCGCCGACGAACGGGTGCGCGCTCAGGCCGACGGCGCGTACATCGGGCGCGCGGTTAGTCTGTCCGTCAGCGCCGCGCGGTGAGCCGGTCGAGCAGGAGCTCGACGGACTGCTCGAGCTGCGCCAGGGTCGCGTCCTCCACCCGTTTGACCCCCGTCTCGCGGTTGAGCCACAGGTTGATCTCTGCGGGCGTGCCGCCCTGACGCCGGCGCAGGTCGCCGACGAGGCGGTGGCGCTTGTCGCGCAGCAGCGCCCGGCGCTCGTAGGCGGGCATCCCGGGGGTCTCCTCGTCGTCGGCGCTGTCGTGCCCGCCGCCGGCGTCGCCTGTCGACGCGCTGATCGCCGCCGGGAAGGTCGGGACGACGCGCTGGGCGGGCGGTCCTCCGGGCGCCCCCGCGGGCGGCCCGAAGAGCGTCATCTGCGGGACGACGTCCGCGCTGAGGGGGACGAAGGCCTCGGGCTCCTCGTCGGGGTCGCGCTCCTTGCGCTCCCGCTCGACGGGGTCGTCGAAGCCCTCGTCGTCCGGACGCCGCAGGACGTGGCGCAGCTCGCCCTCGACGTTCTCGGCGTGGTCGCGCAGGATCGGGTCCGCGGGCAGGTAGACCCACGAGAGGTCGGCGCCCCGGCCCGGGATCGTGCGGACGAAGCGGCCGACGATCTGGCGGAAGATCAGCGGCGTCTTCGCCGCGGTCGCGTAGACGCCGACGCGGAGCCGGGGGATGTCGACTCCCTCGGAGACCATGTTGACGGCGACGATCCAGCGCCCCTTGCCGGCGGCGAACTCGCGGAGGCGGCGGTGGGCGCCGGCATCCTGGTGCAACACGACCGTCGGCGTCTCGCCGGCGATGTCGGCGAGCGCCGCGGCCACGACCCGGGCGTGGGCGCTGTCGGCGGCGATCACGAGACCGCCCGCGTCGCGGTGACCGTCGGCGCGGACCGAGCTGAGCTGCTCGTCCGCCTGCCTGAGGATCCTCGGCAGACCCTCCGGCAACTCGGTCGAGATCGCCGTCCGATAGCGGCGCCCGCGCTCGCGGGCCGGCAGCTCCTCGGCGAACGAGCTCTCGATCGTGTCCTCGCCGCTCTGCCAGACCAGGGTCCCGTCGAACGGGACGAAGGTGACCCGGCGGCAGACACCGTCGCGGATCGCCTCCGCGTAGGAGTAGGCGATGTCGGGCTCGGCGAACCCGGAGGCGTCGTAGGAGATGCCGGGG
>CAZRLR010000352.1:0-4964 GCA_964600395.1 uncultured Conexibacter sp. | reverse complement strand
CGAGGGCGAGGAGGCGCGCCCGCTGCCCCTCGGTCTCGATCCCCTCGCAGACGACGTCGAGCCCGAGCGCCGCCGCGAGCTGCAAGATCGCGGCGACGATCGTGGCGTCGCCCTGCCCGTCCTCGCCGAGCGCGGCGACGAACGAGCGGTCGACCTTCAGCCCGTCGATCGGCAGGGCGTGGAGGCGGCTGAGCGAGCTGAAGCCCGTCCCGAAGTCGTCGATGTCGACCGTGACGCCGAGCCCGCGCAGCGCGGTGAGCGCCTGGACCGCGACCTCCTCGTGCTCGATGAGCAGCGATTCGGTGACCTCCAGGCGCAGGGCCTGGCCGTCCAGACCGTGACCCTCGAGGGTCTGCCGCACGACGTCCGGGAAGGCCGGTGAGGCGAGCTGCGAGACCGAGGTGTTGACCGTCAGGCACAGCCCCCGGGCCGCCGGCAGGCGCGCGTGCAGGTTCGCAAGCGCGGCGCACGCCAGGCGGAGGATCTCGGTGCCGACCGCGTCCATCAGCCCGCACTGCTGCGCGATCGGCAGGAAGGCGTCGGGCATCAGCAGGCCGCGCACGGGGTGCTGCCAGCGCCCGAGCGCCTCCAGGGCGACCGGCCGCCCGTCCGCCAGCGCGACGATCGGCTGCAGGTGGCAGTGCAGCTGCTGCCGGGCCACCGCCTCGTGGAGCTCGCGCTCGACCAGGGCGCGGTGGTGGGTCCGCGCGCGCATCGACGCGTCGAAGACGACGTGGCGCCCGCGCCCGGCCGCCTTGGCCTGGTACATCGCGGTGTCGGCGTCCGCGAGCACGGCGTCCGCGTCGGCGGCGGGATCGGGGACGACGACCCCAACGCTCGCCCGCGGCCGGTGCACCGCGCCGCCGATCCGGACCGGGTCCTTCAGGACGTCGTGGACCCGCCGGGCCAGGCGCTCGGCGTCGGCGTCGGTCCCGGTGTCGGGGCAGAGGACGACGAACTCGTCCCCGCCGAGCCGCGCCACCGTGTCGGCCTCGCGCAGGACGCCCCGGAGCCGGTCGGCCACGACCCGCAGGAGCGCGTCGCCGGCCTGGTGGCCCTGGGTGTCGTTGACGAGCTTGAAGTCGTCGAGGTCGAGGAAGAGGACGACCGGGGCCGCCGCGTCCCGTCGCGCCGCCGCGAGCGCCTGCTCGAGGCGGTCGTGCAGCAGCTGGCGGTTGGGCAGGCCCGTCAGCGGGTCGTGCAGCGCGCGGCGCAGGGCCTCACGGGCGTCGCCGGCGCGGACCTCCGCCGTCCACAGCACCGAGGCCACCGCCTGCAGCGCCCCGATCTCGAAGGCGTTGAAGCGCTCGGCCGCGGCGCGGTGGGCCACGAGCACGGCGTGCGGCGACGGGGACGGGCCGACCGGCACGTGCAGCGCGACGAAGTCCGGCCCCTGCACGACGCGGTAGGGCTCGGCCGCGAAGGCGCCCGGGGGCGGCGGGGGGTGCGGCGGGACGGCGAGCTCGCCCGCGGCCGCCGTGACCCGCCCGTCCGCGCGCACGACGGTCAGCCGCTCGGCCGGCAGCAGCGTCCGCAACCGCTCGGCGGCCACGCCGTGCAGCGCCTCGGGTTCGACGCCGAGCAGCGCCTGCTCGCCGAGCTCCGCCGAGAGCGCCTGGAGGTTCAGGCGGGCCCGCTCGCGCAGGCGCGCGCGCCGCAGCTCCTGCCCCTGGGCGCGCCGTTCGGTCGCGCCGGTGAAGGCCAGGCGCAGGTGCCCGTCGGCCGGGTCGCGCCGGGCGTAGAGGAGCATCGGCAGGCGCGTGCCCCCGGGACCCAGCAGCTCGACGGCGACCTCGGCGACGTGCCCGCGCGTGAGCAGGATCGGGATGCAGTGCGTGTGCACGAACAGCCGGCTGCCGCGCGCCAGCAGCTCCGACCACGGGCGCCCGCGGATCGCCGTCTCGGCGACGCCGCAGGCGTCGCAGAGCGTCGCGTTCGCCGCCGTGACGTGCCCCTCGGCGTCCGCCTCGAGCAGCGCGACGGGGGCGAGGTCGGCGTTCACGGCGCCGTCGGCGGCGGATGTCGCGTTCACCCGGTGCCGGTCAGGAAGCGCTGGATGGCCGTCGCCGTCTCGTCCGGCGCGCTCAGGTGGGGGCAGTGGCCGGTGGCCGCCAGCTGCACGAACTGGCCCCCGGGGATCCGGTCGGCCATCCACCGGCCGACCGCGTCCGGGACGATCGGGTCCTCGGAGCACTGCAGGACGATCGACGGCACCGTGACGGCCCCGAGCTCGTCGCGGACATCCGCCAGGAACGAGACGCGCGCCCACTGCACCGCGATCCCCGGCTCGGTCTCGCAGAAGGTGGCGACGAGCTCGGCCCCGAGCTCGGGGCGGTCCTCGTTGCCCATGATGACCGGCGCCATGACGTCCGCCCAGCCGGAGAAGTTCAGCTCGATCGCCTCCAGCAGCCCCTCGACCTCCTCCTCGCTCAGGCCACCGACGTACCCCGACGCCGGGTCGTCGACGTAGCGGGGCGACGGCCCCACGAGGACGAGGGCGCCGATGCGCTCGGGGGCCATGAGGTGCGCGAGGATCGCGACGCTCGCGCCGACGGAGTGGCCCACGAGCACCGCGTCGTCGAGGTCGAGCGCCTCGAGGACCTCGACGAGATCGTCGGCGTAGCCTTCCAAATGGCCGTGGCGGTCGGGGTCGTAGGCGGAGATGTCCGAGTGACCGCCGCCGACCTGGTCGAGCAGGACGAGGAAGTGGGTGTCCTCGAAGTACGGGGTGATCCCGCGCCACATCCGCTGGTCGCAGGCGAAGCCGTGGACGAAGACGAGCGGGCGCGCTCCGGGCCGGCCGGCCGTCCGCACGTTGTTGCGCACCAGCACGTCCGACGCGGATGAGAGCGAGCTCATGAAGAGAAGGTCGGCGGCTGAGCGCGCCGACTCAAGTCCGTGGACGACCGGACGAGGGAGCGGCCCCGTTTCTGGGGAGGGGCGGCCCGGTCACGGCCCAGCGGAGAGAGAGGGATTCGAACCCTCGGTACGCGTTAACGCACACACGATTTCCAGTCGTGCCCATTCAACCGCTCTGGCACCTCTCCTGGCCCGCACCGACGGCGCGGGGACCGTCAGGGTACCGATCAGCGCTGCCAGACGCCGTCCTGCAGCACCGGGACGACGTCCCCCGCCGTCGTGACCCCGTCGACGTCCACCCCGGGCCCGCCGATCATGAAGTCGACGTGGATGACGGAGTGGTTCAGGCGCGACTGGTCGGCCTCGCCGGCGCTGAAGGCGTAGGCCTCGCCGAGGGCGATGTGGCTGGCGGCGTTCTCGTCGAGCAGCGTGTCGAAGAAGACGGTGTCCAGCGCGCCGATGCGCCCGTCCCCGTCGACGAGCGCGACCTCGCCCAGGCGCGCGGCGCCCGCGTCGCGCTCGGCGTAGCCGCGGACGACGTCGGCGTTCTCCTCGGCGTCGATCCGGACCGCCCGGCCGCCCCGGAACTCGACCTCCAGACCACGGACGATCGAGCCGCCCACGACAAGGGGCTTCGTCGAGCGCACGACGCCGTCCACCCGCTCGGGGTCCGGGGCGGTGAAGACCTCCTCGGACGGCAGGTTGGGCATGTGCTCGATCCCGTCGCAGGTCTCGAACGTCGCCGTGATCCAGCGCGAGGTCGGCAGCAGGCCGACCCGCAGGTCGGTGCCCTCGCCGCGGAAGTGCAGCGCGTCCAGCGCCCGGTCGTTCAGCGCCGTGGCGGCGCGGATGAGCGTCGCCTGCCGCTCGCGCCAGGCGGCGACGGGGTCGGGCTCGTCGAGCCGGCAGACGTGGACGATCTCCTCGCCCAGGCGGGCCCAGGCGGCCTCGGGGTCAAGGTCGGGGTGCACGAGCTTGGCCCACTCGCGCGTCGGGCACGGCACCGCGGTCCAGTTCGTCGTGCGCTCGTTGACGACCTGGCCGCCCTCCTTCAACGCCGGCAGCTGGTCGCGGCTGGCGCGCCGTGGGTCCAGGTCGTCGAGCAGGCCGGGGAAGGAGGGCCCGGTCAGCCCGATCCGCGCGCAGCGCTGGCGGCCGAGCTCGAGGACCCGCTCGCCGAGCCACGAGGGCACGAACGACAGCGTCTCCTCCCGGGCGTGCTCGATGCGCGCCCGCTTGACGTGCAGGTCGAAGTAGGCGACGTCGACGTAGCGGGCGCCGTGCCGGTAGCCGCTGGCCGCCAGCGCCCGGGTGAGGGCCTCCTTGCCCAGCTCGGAGCCGATCGCGAGGATCTGGTCCTCCTGCAGGTTGACCGCGAAGCCGACGACGAGGTCGGCGAAGCGCTCCAGGGTGGCGGGGTCGTCGAACGGGCTCATGCCGGGCCACCGTACCGGCCGCGCGAGCGCCACCGCCGCGACCTGACCGATCGGGGGACCCCCGCCTCGTCCGATCGGGCAGCGGGCCCGCCCGCAGGGACAGCCCGTCAGGGGGATCGAAGCGGGGACCGCCAGCGCCGACACTCTCCTTGACCGGGCGAGCCCCCTGCCCCCACGTTGCGAGCGAGCCAAGCTCTTGTGCGCGACCATTGCCCGGTCTGAGAAGCGAGGACCAGCGCCGGCCGTCTGCCCCCCTTGACGGCCGGCGCTGGCTCGCGACCGTCCCTCCCGCCCGTTCAGCGGTGCCCGACGGCGAGCCCGGCGAGGCCGGAGAAGGCGCGCAGCGCCAGCAGGCGCCCGGCGTTCGGCAGCAGCCGGTCCGACGGGTCCTGCACCCACAGGACGCCGACGACCTGCCCCGGCCGTCCGTGGCCCCCGTCGCGGGCCGGCCCGCGGACCGGGAGCGCGAGCAGATGGTCGCGCCAGGCCTGCTCGCCCACGCCGTTGGAGCGCGAGCTCGCCAGCGGCGCGCGCTCCGCGCCGAGCAGCGCCGCGGCCTGCGGGTGTTCGAGCACCCGATAGCCGAGCAGCAGCGCGGACTCGTCGAGGACCGCGTCGAGCACCACCCCGTCCGCCGGCGGCAGCGCGGCGGCGGCGTCGGGCACCCCG
>CAZRLR010000351.1:0-4973 GCA_964600395.1 uncultured Conexibacter sp. | reverse complement strand
GGGCGAGCTCGTCGTAGGCCTCGGCGTCGTCCAGGCCGGCGGCGCGCGCGACGTCGCCGTTCTGGATGCGGACCATCGTGCTCGTGACGACGTCCGCGACGAAGGCGCTGTGGACGCCGCGGAAGTCGCCGCTGGCCGAGCCGGCGGCGATGAGGTCGCGTACGCGGGCGGCGGCGATGCGCGTGTTCTGCTCGTAGGCGTCGCGGGCGGCCGGATGGGTCGCGACGTCGCGCATGAACGCCGGCGAGGCGGCGCGCAGCTCGTCGGCGACGGCGCGCAGGTAGGCCACGATGCGGGCGGCGGCGTCCGGGGCGGCGGCGGCGCGGGCCTCGACGCGCTCCGTCGCCCGCGCGAAGAAGCGCTTGAGGACGTTGACGGTCACCGCCTCCTTGCTGTGGCCGAGTGCGTAGAGCGTCGACTTCGAGCAGCGCAGGCGGACGGTGAGGTCGCCGAGCGTGAAGGCCGCGAAGCCCTCGGCGAGGAAGAGCTCGACGAGCTGGTCCAGCAGCTCCTCGTGCCGGGCGGTGACGGTGGGGACGACCTCCACGGCGAGAACCCTAGCGATACTGGGGTACCGTCGCCAGTATCGTCGCCGTCGGGTGAGCGCGCCGGCGTCGCGCCTGGGTCGCGGGATCCGCGACCGCGGTGCGACGCCGGCCCCGCGCCCCGGGTCAGACCCCGGCGGCCACCGGCGCCCAAGCCGCCGCGACGCCCGGCTCGGCGAGGTAGTCCTCCAGGCTGCGGGCGGGCTGTCCGGTCACCCGCAGCACGTCGTCGTTCGGGACGGCGCCGTGCCCGGCCTTGATGATGTCGAAGAGGCCCGCGAGCAGGTCGGCGTAGTCGGCGGGCAGGCCGCCGGCGACCGCCTCGGCGATCCACGCCTCGCGCGGCACGTCGACGTGCCGGACGGGACGGCCGATCGTCGCACCGATCCGCTCGGCGACCTGGCCGAAGCTCAGCGCCTGCGGGCCGGTGGGGGCGTAGTCGCGGCCGGCGTGCGCGGCCGGATCCAGCAGCGTCGCGGCGGCGACGGCCGCGATGTCGTGCACGTGGACGAAGGCCTCGGGCCCGTCGCCCGTCGGGACGGGCAGGACGCCGGCAGCTGCGATCGTCGGCTGGAAGAAGCTCTCGTCGAAGTTCTGCATGAACCAGCTGGGCCGGAGGATCGACGAGGTCAGCGCCGTGCGCGCCTGGACGTCAAGCTCGACGGCGCGCATCGCGGCCTCCGGCGGCGCGAGGTCCACGCCGCGGGCGCTGAGGACGGTCACGTGCTGCACGCCGGCCGCCTCGGCGCGGTCGAGGAACGCCGCGACGGTCGGCGCGTGGTCCAGGCGCAGGGCCGGCGGGACGAGGTAGACGGCGCGCACCCCGGCGAGGGCCGCGTCGTGGGTGCCTGCGTCGTCCCAGTCGAAGCGCACGTCGGCGCCCTTGCGGGCCGCGGTGCGGACGGGCGCGCCGGCGGCGCGCAGCTGCTCGGCCAGGCGGCGACCGGTCTTGCCGGTGGCGCCGAGGACGAGGACGGTGTCGTTCGTGGAGATGGTGGTCATGGGCACCAGTAGACCGCGTTCGTATGAGCGTTGGAATGCTGGAAACGCGCATCAACATATGTCATCGTCTTTCGTCATGGATGTCCTCGCCGATCTGCTGGACCGTTCGCGCGCCCGCGGCGCCGCCTTCGCCCACACGACGATGCGGGGCGGCTGGGGCCTGGAGATGCCCGTCGGCGCCCAGCTCATCGTCCACGCGATGCTCGAGGGCGAGGGGCTGCTGCTCGTGGAGGGCGAGCCGCCGGTGCGCCTCCTGCCCGGGGACGTCGTCCTCGTCCGCGGCACCCTGCCCCACCGCCTCGCCGACGCGCCGGACCGGCGCTGCACGACGCTCGACGAGCTCCTGCGCGACGGCGCTGTCCCGGGCTCGGACCGGCGCTACGCCGGCGGCGACGGTCAAGGGGACGCGGTCGCCGCGTTCTTCTGCGGCGCCTACCTCTTCGCGGGCGACCTGTGCAGCGAGCTGCTGGCCTCCCTGCCGGACGTCGTCCACGTCCGGCCCGCGGCCGCCAGCGCGCTGCGCGGCGCGCTGGACCTGCTCGCCCACGAGATGGGCGGCGACGCCGCCGGGCAGCAGACGCTGCTGGACCGGCTCCTGGACGTCGTCCTCGTCCACCTCTTGCGCGAGCACCTGACGCGGGCGGCCGACGACGCGCCGCGCTGGTTCCGCGCACGGCAGGCCGACCCGCAGGTCGCCGCGGCGCTCGCGCGCGTGCACGAGGACCCGGCGCGCGCGTGGACGGTCGGGGAGCTCGCCGACGCGGTGAACCTCTCGCGTGCGGCGTTCGCGCGCCGCTTCACCGCGGCCGTCGGCAGCGCGCCGCTCGAGTACCTGACGGGCTGGCGGATGGCGCTCGCGCGCGAGCGCCTGCGGGACACGGACGACCGCCTGGCCGCGGTCGCCGCCGCGGTCGGCTACGCCTCGGAGTTCTCGTTCGCCGCCGCCTTCAAGCGCCACCACGGCACCGCGCCGGGACGCTGGCGCGAGCAGCAGCAGGCTCAGGCGTCCGCCGCCGCCTGAGCGCCGCCGCCGAGGACGTGGGCGACGATCGCGTCGCGCACGGGCTGGTCGGTCATGAGCGCGTAGTGGTTGCGCTCCACGACGTGGACGCGGGCCCCGGGCACCCGCGTGAGGAACGCGTCGCGGACCGCCGGCGGCACGAGCAGTCCGCCGTTCATCGGCACCGACGCCCAGACGAGCAGCGTCGGCATCGTGAGCGCCGGCCAGCGCTCGGTGAAGTCGCGCGTCGCCGCCTCCAGGTCCTCCAGGCACGCGGCGCGGCTCGTCGTCGACGACAGGCCGCCGTCGACCGGCGCGAGCTCCCAGCCGAAGTACCGCTCCCAGTACGGCGCCCACGGCTCGAAGATCCCGGACGCCCGGATCGCGTCGAAGTAGGCCTGCGCGGTCGGGACGACGGCGTCCAGCCGGGCGGTCGCGGCGCGGACGGCGTCGAGCGCCGCCGGGTCCATGCCGCCGGCGGCGTCCAGCAGCGCCACGGTCTGCAGGCGCTCGCCCGCCAGCGCGGCCAGGTCCAGCCCGATGAGCGCGCCCATCGACCAGCCGACGTGGTGCCAGCGCTCCAGGCCGAAGTGCTCGGCGACCGCGACGACGTCCGCGGCGTGGGCGGGCAGCCCGTACGTCCCCGGCCCCGAGTCCTCGCTGCGCCCCCGCCCGCGCAGGTCCATGGCGAGCACCTGCACCCCCGCGGCCACGAGGTCGTCGCGCAGGTCGTCGAAGGCGCGGACGTTCGCGGTGAGGCCGTGGACGCAGACCGCCGTGTGCGCGGCGTCGGCCGGGCCGCTGCGCTCGACGTGCAGGTGGCCGGACTCCAGGGCGAGCGTGTGCGTGTCGGTCATGGTCGGCATGCTCGCGGGCCGCGCCGCACGCCGGTTTGGGGCACGCCCACAAGCGGCCCGGGACACGGCCGGGTGTCGCGGCCGCGAGCGTGCACGGACGCACCCAAAGTGCCCGGTTCGCGTGTACACCGCCGCCCGCGGCCTAAGGTCGGAGGCCTGACACCATCTGACCCCGCCCCCACCACCACCGACGACACCGCCGCGCGCAGCCTCGCGCACTGGAGCGAGGACGGCCGCGCGGAGATGGAGGCGTTCTACGCCTTCGCCCGCCTGGACTACGAGCTGCTGGCCGGCGTCCTGGACTGGGACGAGGCCCTGGCCGGCGCCCGCGAGCACACCGCCGCCGTCCCCGTCGGCCCGACCACGCTCCTCGACGTGGCCTGCGGCTCGGGCAAGTTCCCGGCCGCGCTCCTGGAGGCCGGCCGCCTGCGGTCGCTCCCCTCCGCCGGCGTCCGCTACGACCTCCTGGACCCCAGCGCGTTCTCGATCGCCGAGGCCGCGCGCGTCCTGGCGCCGCCGCTGCACGAGGGCGCGCCGCATGAGACGACGCTCGAAGACCTGGACCCCGCCGCCGGCCCCTGGGACGTCGTCTGGGCCACCCACGCCCTCTACGCCCTGCGCCCCGAGCACCTGACCGCCGCCGCCGAGCGCTTCGCCGCGGCGATCGCCCCCGGCGGCTTCGGCTTCATGGCGCAGGGTGCCCACGCGGGCCACTACCTCGCCGTCTACCGCGCCTTCCTGGAGGGCGTGCGCGGCGGCGCCGGGACCGAGTACCTCTCGGGCGAGCAGGTCGCCGACGCCCTCGAGCAGGCCGCGGCGCCCCGTGGCTTCGTCGCCCGCCGTCGCCACCTGCACTACGAGCACGTCGTCCCGTTCGAGCAGGCCTCCGTGCTGGAGGGCTACCTCCAGCGCTGCCTCTTCGACGACACGCTGGCGCTCGACGAGCTGCTCGCCGCGCCCGTCCTCGGGGACTACCTCGCGGCCTGCCGCGACGAGGCCGCCGGCGCCTACCGCTTCGCCCAGGACGTCCTGTGCCTGAGCCTGACCCCGGAAGGAGCCACGCCCACGTGGACAGCCGGATCCTGAGCGCCGAGCACGCCCGCGAGTCGGGCGTCGACAAGCCGTGGGAGCAGACGAACGAGGACTGGTGGGACTGGTACCTCTCGCTCGCCGACGCCTCCGACGGCGCGCCCACCGAGCTCGTCGAGCTCGCCCCACCCGAGCCCGTCACGCCGGCGACCGTCGCCGAGCTGCGCGACGAGCTGACCGAGCCCTACGCCCTCCCCGACGAGGCGCTGGCGCGCTTCGCCGCCGACGGCTACGTGAAGCTGCGCGACGTCCTCTCCCCCGCCGCGCTGGCCGCCGGCCGCGCCGAGGTCCAGCGCCTGGCCGACGCCGGCGACGGCCCGGGCCGCTCGGGATTCCTCAGCATGGACCTCATGTGGCAGACGGACTCCGAGGTCCTGCGGCTCTTCGCCCTGGCCCCCCGGATCGGCCGCCTGGCCGCCGACCTGCTGCAGGTCGCCGACGTCCGGCTCTACCACGACAACGTCCTCTCCAAGGAGCCCG
>CAZRLR010000350.1:0-5000 GCA_964600395.1 uncultured Conexibacter sp. | reverse complement strand
AGGCGCGCGCGCTCGCGCTCGGCGGCGCTGCGGCCGGCGCCGTCGGAGCCGCCGGACCCCTTGCCGAAGCGCGGGCTCACGCGCGGCTCCCGGCGTTGGCCCGGTGGGTCATCCAGTCCTGCAGCAGGACGGCGGCGGCGCGCGAGTCCTCCGAGGTCCTCGCGTCCCCCCCGCCGGCCTGCGCGGCGATCGTCGTCGTGAAGCGCTCGTCGTACAGCTCCACGGGGACGCGTGGGATCGCCTCGGCCAGGCGGGCGGCGAACGCCCGCGCCTCGGCGGTCTGGGCGGTGTCGCGGCCGGAGAGGCCGAGCGGCAGGCCGACGACGACGCGCTTGACGCCGTGCTCGCGGACGGTCCCCACGACGCGGGCGAAGCCCTTGCGGGTGTCCGGGCGCAGCACGGGCTCGATCGGCGTGGCCAGCGTCCCGGTCGGGTCGCTCAGCGCACAGCCGCAGCGCGCACTGCCGTAGTCGAGCGCCAACACCCGCACGATGCTACGCGAGGGTCGCCTGGATCGCGCCGCGGGCGGCGTCGAGCGCCTCGGCGAGCTTGCCGGGGTCGCGGCCGCCGGCCTGCGCCATCGTGTCCTTGCCGCCACCGCCGCCGCCGACGACCTGCGCGGCGACCTTCACGACCGCCCCGGCCTTGACGCCGCGGGCGATCGCGCCCGGGCCGGACGCGGCGACGAGCGACACCTTGCCGTCGGTCGTGCTGCCCAGGACGACGGCGCTGTCGTCGCCGAGGCGGCCGCGGACGCGGTCGGTCAGGTCGGCCAGGGCCTTGGGGTCCACGCCGTCGACGCTCGCGGTCACGAGCTGCACGCCGCCGACGTCGGTCGCCTGGCCGACGAGGCCGTCGATCGCCCCCGCGTCCACGGCCCCGGCGGACTTCGCGCCCGCCTTCGCCTTGGCCTGCAGCGCGGTGATCGCGTCGACGACCGTCCCCGGCTGGGTGCGCAGCGCGGTGGCCGCGGCGCTGAGCGTCGCGTCGTGCTCGCGCAGAAGGGCGACGGCGCCGGGGCCCGTCAGCGCCTCGATCCGCCGGACGTTCGACGCGCTGGAGCCCTCGGAGGTGATCTTCACGACGCCGATCTCGGCGGTCGAGCGGACGTGCGTGCCGCCGCACAGCTCGCGGGAGAACGAGCCGTCCCCCACCTCGACCATGCGCACGACGTCGCCGTACTTCTCGCCGAAGAGCGCCATCGCGCCGAGCGCGCGCGCCTCGTCGAGCGTCGTGGACATCGACCGGACCGGGAGGTTGGCCAGGACCCAGGCGTTGACCTGGTCCTCGACGGTCTGGCGCTCGGCGTCGGTCATCCGCGTCGTGTGGGTGAAGTCGAAGCGCAGCTTGTCCGGGCCGACGTAGGAGCCGGCCTGGCGGACGTGGTCGCCGAGCGTCTGGCGCAGCGCGGCGTGCAGCAGGTGGGTGGCCGTGTGGTTGGCGGCGGTGGCGTGGCGGGCGGCGCGGTCGACGTGCGCGGTGACGCGCTCGCCCTTGTGCAGCGTGCCGCGGGTCACCTCGACGACGACGGCCGGGTCGTCGCCGGCGCGCAGGACGTCCGCGACGGTCGCCTCGCAGTCCCCGCCGTCGCAGGCGATCGTCCCGGAGTCCGACACCTGGCCGCCGCCCTGGGCGTAGAACGGCGACTCCGAGAGCTTCACGAACGTCCGGCCGTCGCGCTCGACGACGTCGGCGACGGTCGTGTGCTGGTCCAGGTGCTCGTAGCCGGTGAAGGTCGTGGGCGCGGCGCCGAGCTCGCGCACGACGCTCGCCGCGCCGCCCGCCTGCGCACGCGCCGTCCCGCCGCCGGAGCGCTCGCGCTGCTCGTCCATGAGCGCCGCGAAGCCGGCCTCGTCGACGGTGACGCCCGCCTCGTCGGCGACCTCGACGGTCATCTCGATCGGGAAGCCGAAGGTGTCGTGCAGCTGGAATGCCGCCGCGGCGTCGAGCGTCCCGGCCTGCAGGTGGTTCTCCAGCAGCGTCATGCCCTGCTCGAGCGTGCGGCCGAAGCCCTCCTCCTCCGCCCGGACCCACTTGAGGATGAGTTCCTGCTCCTCCCGCAGCTCGGGGTAGGCCGCGCCCATCGTCTGCAGGACGACGTCGACGTACTTCGGCAGGAAGCCGTGCGGGATGCCGATCCGGCGCCCGTGCTGGATCGCCCGGCGCATGAGGCGGCGCAGGACGTAGCCGCGGTCCTCGTTGGACGGGACGACGCCGTCGGCGATGAGGAAGGTCATGCCGCGGGTGTGGTCGGCGAGGATCCGCAGCGACCGCTCGTCGGGCTCGGCGACGGTCGCCAGCTCACGGCCGAGCGCCATGAGCGGCGTGAACTGGTCGGTGTCGAAGACCGTGTCGACGCCCTGCAGGATCGCCGCCATGCGGTTGAGCCCCAGGCCGGTGTCGATGTTCTGCGCCGGCAGCGGCGTCAGCTTGCCGTCCGCGTCCTGGTCGAACTGCATGAAGACGAGGTTCCAGTACTCCAGGAAGCGCTCGTTCTCACCCCCGGGCAGGTCGTCCTCCTTGCCCCATTCGACGCCGCGGTCGAGGTACAGCTCGCTGCACGGGCCGCACGGGCCGGTCGCCCCCGACTGCCAGAAGTTCTCCGAGGGTGGGCACAGGACGATGCGCTCGCGCGGGACGCCGACGCTGAGCCACGCCTCGATGGCCTCCTCGTCCGGGCCCAGGCCCATGGCCGGGTCGCCCTCGAACACGGTGATCCAGATGTCCTCGGGCTTGAAGCCGAAGCCGTTGAGCGAGAGGTCCCAGGCGAACTCGACGGCGCCCTGCTTGAAGTAGTCGCCGATCGAGAAGTTGCCGAGCATCTCAAAAAAGGTGAGGTGGCGCGCGGTGACGCCGACGTTGTCGATGTCCGGCGTGCGGAAGCACTTCTGGCAGCTCGTCAGCGTCGGCTGCGGGGGCGCCTCCAGGCCCATGAAGTAGGGCTTGAGCGGGTGCATGCCCGCGGTCGTGAGCAGCACCGACGGGTCGAAGGCGGCCGGGACCAGCGACCCCGAGCGCATGCGCTTGTGGCCGTGGGCCTCGAAGAAGGCCAGGAAGGTCTCGCGGATCTCGTCGGACGTCACCCGCTGATTGTCGCCTAACGGGTGACGGGACGTACCGTGGCGCGCGGGCGCGATGCGGTGGCCGCCTCGTGGCGGGCCGCGCCTGCCAGGGCGGCGACCCCGGCCAGGACGGCGGCGGCCGCGCCGACGAGCAGCCCGGCCCGGGCGCCCTCGTGCTCGCAGACGAAGCCCAGCAGCGGGGCGCCGAGCGGCGTGGAGCCCAGGAAGACGACGCCGAAGAGCGCCATGACGCGCCCCCGGAGGGCCGGCGGTGCGGCGAGCTGCAACTGGGCGTTCACCGCGCTCGTGAAGGTGACGCTCGCGGCGCCGACGAGGACGAGCGCGGCCATGACGAGGCCGAGGGTCGGCGCGGCGGCCGCGAGGCCCATCGCGAGGCCAAAGGCCACCGACGACTGGGAGATGAGGCGCGGCGAGGCCTGGCCGCGCGCGCCGTTGACGAGCGCGCCGACGATCGCGCCGGCGCCCATCGAGCCCATGAGCACGGCGTACGTCGAGGCCGAGCCGCCGAAGGTGTAGCGGGCCAACAGCGGCAGGACGGTCTGGAAGTTGTAGGCGAGCATCGACACGACGCCCATCGTCGCCAGCGGGATCCACAGCTCGCGGGCGCCACGCACGACGGTCAGCGCCTCACGGATCTGGCCCTTGGCGCGCACCGCCGGCGGTGCGTCGTGCAGCTGCGCGGGGTCCATTCGCAGCAGCGCGAGGATCATCGCGCCGAAGCTCAGCGCGTTGAGGGCGAAGCAGGCGGCCACGCCGCTGAGCGCGATGACGAGCCCGGCGGCGGCCGGCCCGGCGATGCGGGCGGTCTGCACCAGGACGGAGTTCAGCGAGACGGCGTTGACGACGTTGGCCGGGCCGACCATCTCGCTGATGAACGACTGGCGCGTCGGGTTGTCGATCGCAGTGACGAGGCCGCGCAGGAGGACGAGCGCATAGACCATCCACAGCGTCACGACGCCGGTGACCGTGAGCGCGAAGAGGATCAGCGACGGCACGATCATCAGCGACTGCGTGAGAACGAGCAGCCGCCGCTTGGGGAAGCGGTCGGCCAGGACGCCGCCCCACGCGCCGAGCAGGAGGATCGGGAGGAACTGCAGGGCCGTCGAGACCCCGAGCGCCACGCCGGAGGCGGTGAGGCTGAGGACGAGCCACGCCTCGGCGACCGTCTGCATCCAGGTGCCGCTGACGGAGACGACCTGGCCGGTGAAGAAGCGGCGGAAGTTCGGGATGTCGAGGGAGGCAACCGAGCGGCGCAGGCCCGCGCTCATGCCGGCTGCTCCTCGAGGACGCGGGCGAGGATCGCGGCGGCGCGCTCGAGCGTGCGCTGCTCCTCGGGGGCGAGGCCCTCGAGCGCCTGCGCAAGATAGGCGGTCTTCCGCTGGCGGGTCTCGCGGACGAGCTCGCGGCCGGCGGGCGTCGTGGCGATGCGGTGCGAGCGGCGGTCGGCCGGGTCGTCCTCGCGGGCGACGAGGCCCTCCTCGATGAGGCGCGCGGCGATGCGCGTGGCGGTCGGGCGCTGGACGCGCTCGCGGTCGGCGAGCTGCGACGGCGTCAGCGGGCCGTGGCAGTCGATCGTCGCCAGCGCCGCGCCGAGCGACGGCGAGAGGCCCGAGTCGGCGTTCTGGCGCAGACGGCGGGCCAGGCGGGTGACGACGAGGCGGACCTCGTCGGCGAGCTCGGTGTGGGTCTGGGTGGGGGCTTGGGTCGGCGTGGCGTGCGCTCCTGAAGTCGTTCCGCGAGGTAATTACCTCACTGAACTACAAGGTAGCAGCACCGTGCCCGCGGCAGACGGAATGCAGCCAGTTCCCGTATTCGGGAACTGGCTGCATTCGGTTTGCCCTAATGACGCGCGATCGTCGCGTGTCCGGCGACGGTGTCGCCGTCCATGAGGACGGCGAGCTGCCCGGGCGCGACGCC
>CAZRLR010000349.1:0-5006 GCA_964600395.1 uncultured Conexibacter sp. | reverse complement strand
ACCTCTGCCGCCATGAGCACGTCATCCCCCGCGCCATCTCCCGCATCATCGCCGCGGCAGAAGTCGCCGGTCGAGCACGCGTCGCCGTCCGAGCAGTCCTCGTCCCTGGCGCACTCGCCGCCGGTGCACCCGAGCGCCGGGTCGCACGTGTCGCCGTCCTCGCACGCATCCGAGTAGACGCATCCTCCGGCCGCGACCTCGCAGCGGTCTGGGGGTGCGGCGAGGCCGCGGTCCTGTGCGCCGTCTCCGCCGCCGTGCGCTGGGGTCTGCTGCGCCACCCGCCGGCGGAGCCGCAGGTCCTCCTCGCGTCCACCGGCCGTCGCAGTCCACCCGGCGTCGACCTCCGGGTGACCAGGGACCTGCCCGACGGCGACCGCACGAAGCGCGAGGGCATCCCGATCACGACCGTGGAGCGCACCATCATCGACCTGGCAGCCGATCGAACCGTCAGCGACCGCGCCCTCGAATCCGCCTCCGCGCAGGCCGAGCGCGACGGCTGGTTCCGCCGCTCGGCGCAGCTGCGCACCGCCGCCCGCGCCCGGCACCGCACGGGGTCACCGCGTCTGCGCAAGATCCTCAGGATCGGCCCGCGCCTGTGGCGCAGCGAGGAGGAGATGCTCGCCGCCGCCGCGATCGTCGAGGCCGGCCTGCCCGAGCCCGTCATCGCCCACGTCGTCCGGACCGACATCGGCCCGCTCGAGGTCGACCTCAGCTTCCCCGACCACCACCTGGTCCTCGAGGTCGACGGCGCCCAGCACGACCTCACGCTGAACGCGGCCCGCAACGTGGACCGGGACGCCGCCTTGGCCCGCCTCGGCTGGCGCACCGTCCGCGTCAGCGCCCGCGACGTCCGCGAGCGCCCCGCCCACGTCGTCGCCGTCGTCCGGGCGGCCCTGGCGGTCGCCGGTCACGCCTGAGCGCAGACGGAATGCAGCCACTTCCCCAATGACGGATGTGGCTGCATTGCGTCTGTCCCGACGATCGCCCTCAGTCGACCGCGATCCGCCGCTCGGACGCGTCGATCCGCACGTCGTTGATCGACGCGTAGCGCTTGGCCATCAGCCCGCTGTCGTCGAACTCCCAGTTCTCGTTCCCGTAGGACCGCCACCACTGCCCCTCGGCGTCGACGCTCTCGTATTCGAAGCGCACCGCGATGCGTCGCTCGCCGTACGCCCACAGCGACTTCTTCAGCCGGTACCGCCCCTCCCGCGCCCACTTGCGGGCGAGGAACGCGCGGATCTCCTCGCGGCCGTGGAGGAACTCGTCGCGGTTGCGCCACTCGGAGTCCTCGGTGTAGGCGAGCGCCACGCGATCGGGGTCGCGCGAGTTCCACGCGTCCTCGGCGGCCTGCACCTTCGCCGCGGCGGTCTCGGCGGTGAACGGCGGCCGGATGTCGGTCGGGCTGGGCATCACCCGACCCTAGAGCGCCACGGTCACCGTCGTGGCGTCTTGGGCGCCGGGCGCTTGGGCGCGTCGGGCTGGCAGTCGCCCTTGCGGCGGGGCGTGGGACGCTTGGCTGAGCTCATGCGGCGGTGATGCTCCTGACGGGGGCGGGGAGGGCGGCCGGGATCGGCATGGACGAGAGCTGGGCGACGGCGCAGGCCAGCGCGTAGGGCAGGTGGCGCACGTCCGGCAGCGCGGCCGGGTCGGCGTAGCCGGCGAAGGTCACCTGGTCGCGGTAGGTGAAGATCCCGACGCTCAACGCGTGCTTCTCGGGCAGCGGGATCACCGGCGCGGCCTCCAGCAGCTCGCAGCCGCGCAGGTACACCGGGACGCGCGGACCGGGGACGTTGGAGACCGTGAGGTTGTAGAGCCGTGGGGACGCCGCGAGCTTCGCCGCGGCGTCGCGCAGCGGCTCGGGCAGGATGCCGAGCGCGCCCAGCAGCGTCTCGCCCCCGGACGCCCGGTCCTCGGCCTTGAAGCGCGCCGTCGCCTGGCGGATGTGCGCCAGGCGCTCCTCGGCCCGGAAGAGGTGCACCGGCAGGTCGACGAAGACGAACGCGATGCGGTTGCCCAGGTCGGCCGTCTCCTCGGCCGTGCGGGTCGAGACCGGCACCATGACCTTCATCGCCTCCGGGATCCGGTCCGCGCGCATCGCCAGGTCGCGCAGCGCACCCGAGACGACCGTCAGCGCCACGTCGTTGAGCGTCGCCCCCGGGACGGCGGCGCGCGCGGCCAGCAGCGGCGCCAGCGGCGCGGTGTGGTGCACGAGCGTCCGCTGCGGCCCGATCGCGACGTTGACGTAGGACGACGGCGCGGGGCGCAGGACGTCCTCGGAGACCGCGAGCGCCGTGCGCCGCAGCGTGTCGGCCAGCCGCACGCCCGTCCGCGGCGACCCGGCCACACGCGCGGCCGACCGCACCGCCCGCAGCGACTCCCCGCCCGCGTCGGCGAGCGCCTCGAGCGCCAGCCGGCGCGAGCCGGGCGCGACCGCGGGCGTCCACCCGTCGTCGTCCTGCGCGAGCTCGGCGTCCGGCGTCATGTCGAGGAGCAGCAGCGCGAGCTCGACCGCGGACTTGCCGTCCACCATCGCGTGGTGCACCTTCATGACGAGGCCGACGGTGCCGTCGTCCAGCCGCGGCGCGAGCTCGATGCGCCAGAGCGCCCGGTCGCGCTCCAGCGGCCGCGACAGGCAGCGGTCGGCCAGCGCGTCGAAGCGCTCGCGCGTGAGGACCTCGTTCGGCTCGCCCATGCCGACGACGTGGTGCTCGAGAGAGAAGCGCTCGTCGTCCACCCACACCGGCTCGCCGAGCCCGGCCGGCGGGAAGGCCAGGCGCTGGCGGAAGCGCTCGGCGTACCGCAGGCGCCCGCCGATCGACCGGCGCAGCTGCGGCACCGTGACGGTGCCGCCGTCGGGCCGCGGCGCGAAGACGCCCTTCCAGCCGACGTGCATGTGCGCGGTGGGGGACTCGACGCGCAGGAAGGACGCGTCCAGCGGGGTCAGTCGGCTGCGGGCCATCGTGCACCGATGGTGCTGGCCGAACGCCCCCGCCGGTACCGACCGGAAGGCCGCAAACTGCGCACCCGGTCCGGACCGACGGGCAGGTTGCCGCCCTCAGCCGACGCGCATGCCCGGGCTCACCGCGGCGACCGGCGGCGGATCGGCGCCCGTGGCCGCGACCGGGATCGGGACGCCGACCTCGAAGCTCCCGTCCTCGTGCTGCCAGGCCAGGCGGTAGCTGCCCGCCCCGACGGCCGGCGCCGCGCGCAGGAAGAAGCCCGCCTTGTCGGTGAGGAACTGCGGGGACTGGGCGTCGCACGACTGCCCGTAGGTCTTCACGGCCGACCACGCGCCCGTCGCCGGGTCCTGGCGCTCGACCTGCACGACCCGCTGCCCGCTGCCGGGCCGGACCTGGCCGAAGAGGAGCACCGCCGACCCGTTGCCGTAGCTCTGCGTCTGCGCCCAGAACGGCAGCTTGAACGCCCGCGCGGCCGGCTTGGCCACGCCGTGCGCGTCGTAGAGCCCGGTCTGCCAGTCGCGGTAGAAGGCGCGCGTGGCCCGCGGGCGCCCGGACTCGGCCGGGTCGATGTCCTGCAGGAGGAACTGCGCCGTCGTGCGCGTGTCCGGGTCCTTCCACGCCAGGTACGTCGACCAGCCGATGAAGGCGGCCTGCTGGTCGCGGTCGAAGGGCTGGTACGGGTCGTCCTGGCGCGATTCGTAGCCGTACTCGGTGTTGAAGATGCCCAGCCGCTGAGCCAGGCGCCCGCGCCGCCAGAGGGCGTCCAGCAGGCCGCCGAGCCGCGGGGCGTCCGCGATGCGCGCGTCGCCGGTGGTCGTGGAGCGCGTGTCGGGCGTCACGAGCCGCGAGTACGGGTGGTGCGCGTAGCCGTCGGCCTTCAGCGGGGTGTAGTCCGCGCACTCCGGGACGTCGAGCGGCCGGAGGCGCGCGTCGACGCAGGCCAGGGCGCGCACGAAGTCCAGCGGGGGGACGCCGCCCTGCCCCGGGACCGTCGAGCCCGTCGAGGCCGTCCCGCCGACGAGGACCTCGTCCAGCGGGGAGACACGCTTGATCGCGTCGTAGGCCGCGTTGTGCATCGCCCGGTAGATGTGCGGCGACTCGGGGCGGAAGCCGCCGGTCGGCGTGCGCACCCACTGCGGCTTGAGGAACGACGGGTGGTTGGGCTCGTTCCACGTCGTGAAGGTGCGGACCGCCGGCAGGGGCCGGGAGGGGCGCGCCGGGTCCGGGTAGGCGCCCGAGTAGCGCCGGGCGACGGCGGTCGCGAAGTCGCCGAAGGCCGCGGCGTCGACGAAGTACCGCTCGCGCGCCGGGTTGGGGGACGGTTGGCCGACCGCCCAGCGCGGCGCCCAGAACGCGAGGTCGATCATGACCTTCAGGCCGTGGGCGCTGGCGGCCTTCACCGCGGTGTCCAGGCTCCTGAAGGCGTCGTGCGGGTACGTGCGCGAGTCGCTGGCGTCGAACGGCGCGGGCGGGACGCGCCGGCTGTGCGGGCGCGGGGCGAGCGCCGACCAGCCGGCGGTGAGGCGCAGGCGGTCGGCCCCGAGCTCGGACAGCCGCCGGGCGCTGGCGTCGACGGCCGCGGGGCTGCGGTGCAGGAAGAGGGCGTCGTCCTGGACGACCGTGTCCATGTCCTTCGCCGCCGTCCCGCTTGCGGCGAGCAGCAGCGACACCAGCGAGCATGCGAGCAGGCCCATCCTTCGTCCCCTGTCCTTGGAGGACCGTCGCGACCCCTGCCGCCCGGCCCTGGTCCCTCGAGCCCGACAAGCGTGGCGGGCCGGAGCGCGCACGTCAAACCGGTGCGGTGAGGGGACACCGCGCCGGGGCGGACGACCCGTGGCGCCGGGAAAGACGGTGGCGTCGTAATATCCCGCGCGCTATGACTGAGGCCACCGCCGTGCAGCGCAAGATCCGTGTCGTCGTCGCCAAGCCGGGCCTGGACGGACACGACCGGGGCGCGAAGATCATCGCGCGGGCCCTGCGTGACGCGGGCATGGAGGTCATCTACACGGGCCTGCACCAGACGCCCGAGCAGATCGTCGAGACGGT
>CAZRLR010000348.1:0-5026 GCA_964600395.1 uncultured Conexibacter sp. | reverse complement strand
CCGACGGCGGGAGCCCAGAACGGCGCGTCCTCCACGGGCACGACCGCCGGCGCCCCGGCCCCGGGCCCCACGACGGGCACGCCCCCGGCGCCGCCGGCGGCCGCGACCGCCCCGGCGCCCCAGCCTCAGCCCCAACCGCAGCCACAGCCCGTGCAGGCCGCCCCGGCGGCCGCCCAGCCGGCGCCGGAGCCGGTGCCCGAGCCGGCCTCCCCCGACGCCACCCCGGCGCCGGAACCCGCTCCCTGATCGCCGCGACCGCGACGCCGGCGGTCAGCCGACGCGGTCGCCGGGCTGCGCGTCCGGCTCGGGGTTCAGGAGCAGCACGAGCCGCTGCGCGGTGTACGTCCCGAGGACGAGGCACTCGCTCATGACCGGCCCGATCTGCTTGGGCGGGAAGTTCACGACGCCGACGACGAGCCGCCCGACGAGCTCGTCCTTGGCGTAGTTCGTGATCTGCGCCGAGGCGCGGCGCTCGCCGACCTCGGGCCCGAAGTCGACCCGCAGCTTCCACGCCGGGCGGCGGGCCTGCGGGAAGTCCTCGACCGCGACGATGCGCCCGACACGCATGTCGACGCGCTCGAACTCGGCCCACTGCAGGTCGCGGACGTCGTCGGCCATCAGGGACGCTCCGTGCCGAAGCGGAAGGAGCGCAGCGGCGCCTTCAGCAGGTAGGTGTTGCCGACGTCGGTGAGGTTCGGCGTCGTGGAGGGGCTGAACTGCGACAGGAGGTCCAGCTCGACGCCCTGGGTCGGCTGCCTGCCGTCGTCGCCGGGCTCGGGCGTGAGGAAGAAGAGCTTGCCGAAGAAGAGCCGGCCGCCCTTGCGGGTCTGGTAGGCCAGCTGGTAGCCCGGGATGAGGTTGATGCGCGCCTTGCCCTCCCCCCGGTAGGCGACCTGCGGGTCGGCGGCCTTCAGCTGGGCCAGCCGGCGGGAGGCCAGCAGCAGGTAGGCCGACGAGACGTCGCCCTTGTAGGCCGGCAGCGTGAGCGGCCGCACGACGAAGCGCTCGTCGGTCCGCGACCGCGCGCCGGACTGCAGGCGCGCGAGCTCGCCAGGCCCGGCGTCGACCTCCTCGAGCTCGGGCCGGTGCACGAGGTTGAACGCCGTCGGACCGTCGACCACGAGGACCTTCAGCGGCTCGTCGCGCAGGGCCTCGCGCACGGCGACGAGGGCGATGAGCACGAGGACCCCCGCGACGATCAGCGTGATCCGCCGGCCCCGCGACAGCCGCTGCCAGCGCGGTTCCAGGAGCTGCGGCAGGCTCGGGCCGAGCTCTTCGCGGACGACGGACACCGGCCCCAGTCTACGGGCCGGGCCCCCGCCCCGGGGTGCGCCGCGGCGCGTCCGGACGGCGCCCGGCGGGCCGTGGGGCGTCGACGAACATCCGATCAAGGTCGCCGCCACCGTCAGTGCCCGTGCGCCCCTGCCGATAACGCAGGCCAGAGGTGAACCGCACATGGACCACACGCCCCAACACCACGTCATCCACTACGACGCCGCCCGCCGGCGGTTGTGGATCGCCGGGCAGCGCTGCCATCACGGCGCGACGGGCGCCCTGCTCGCCGGGGTCGCGGCGACCGGCCTGATCGCGACGAAGCTGCAGCTGAACGTCGTCCGCAGCCTTGCGCTCCTGACCGCCGGCACGATCCTCATGGCCGACGACTGGCACGACCGCCAGATCTGGTTCGAGCGCGGCTGGCAGAACCAGCCGTAAACGGCCCGGGGGGCCGTTTACGGTCGGGAGTTGGCCCAGGGGGCCAACATCCCGCCGTGTCTCTTTCCAGCCCTAGCGGGCGGTGTAGGACTCCCCGGGAGCCAGGACGACGACCTGCGCGAAGCCCGCGTGCTCGACGTCCGCCTTGAACGCCTGCGCGTCGGTCTCGATCGGCGGGAAGGTGTCGTAGTGGCAGGGGATGACGACGTCGGCCCCGATGAACTCCGCGGCGACGACGGCGTCGAAGCGGTCCATCGTGTAGTGGCCGCCGATCGGGACGATCGCGATGTCGATCTTGCCGCGCTTGCCCGGCAGCGCCAGGTCGCTGAAGAGCCCGGAGTCGCCGACGTGGTAGATCCGCTTGCCACCGAACTCGATGACGAGACCGGCCGCGGGGGTGACGGTGCCCTTCGGCGTCGTGGAGGTGTGGAAGGCTGGCACGAGGCGCGACGTCCCCCACGGGAACTCGGCGGTGCCGCCGATGTTCGTGTCGATCGCGGTGACGCCCTCCTCGCCGATCTCGCCCGCGATCTCGGTGATCGCCTGCACCGTCGCGCCCGTGCGCTTGGCGATGTCGACGGTGTCCCCGAGGTGGTCGGCGTGGCCGTGCGTCAGGAGGATCGCGTCCGCGGCCACCGCGTCGGCCGTCGTCGACGCCTTCGGGTTCCCCGTCAGGAACGGGTCGATGAGGACGGTGATGTCGCCGTCGGTCAGCTGGAAGGCCGAGTGGCCGAGAAACGTGATGTCCATGTGGGTCAGCTCTCCTGGGTGGGGGTGTCGGGGGAAGCGTTGAGCTCGTGGGCCAGCTGGAAGCCGACGGCGCAGCCGATGAGGAGGCCGAGCCGGACCTCCTCGGCGATCAGCGTGCGGATCTGCGTGAGGCGCTCGGCCGGGTCACCGGTGTCCGAGGCCTGCCGCACGGCGGCCTCGTGGGCGCCGGTGAAGTAGCCGCCGTCGTCGAGCACCGCGTTGAGGACCTGCTGCAGCGACGGCGCGGCGTGCGTCACGACGTCCTGCGCGTGGTCCAGGCGCCCGGGGAGCGACAGCGCGGCGACGGCGGCGTCGACCTGCTCGGCGGTGTACGTCGGGGCGCTGTCCATGTCCGCCCGACTCTACAAAGGTGCTCAGCGCGGCTTCAGGCGCGACAGCAGCAGGCCCGCGAGCACGCCGACGAGCGCGCCCACGGCCCCCGCGACGATGCTCGTGAAGTACGAGACGACCGGCAGGAGGAAGACGACGGCGGCGATGACCGCGGTGCCCAGCAGGTCGGCCTCGTCGTCGTCCTCGCCGCGCCGGCGGGCCAGCAGCAGCGGGACGGCCCAGGCGCCGATGAGGGCCATCGCGGCGCCGTTGCCGCCCAGGACGATCGGGTCGTCCTGCAGCGCGACGGCCGCCGCGGTGCCGCCGACGCCGCCGAGGGCGAAGAGCAGGACGACGAGGACGGGGCCGTGACGGCGCTCCAGCAGCCAGCCGTAGAGCGCGATCGCCGTGACGGCGGCCAGTTGCGCCCACCCGTTCTCGTAGAGGAACGGCGAGGTCGCGACGCGCCACCACTCGCCGTCGATCGGGCCGTCGACGGCGATCGAGACGCGGTCGACGAGGAACAGGAGCAGGTAGCCGACGACGCCCAGGACGGTCAGGACGATCGTCGCGTACGGCCGCCCGACCTCGTCGCCGCGGATGCCGGGGATCTCCCCCGTGCGCAGCGGGCCGAGCGTCGGGCGCGGCAGCTTGCGCGACTCCTTCACGCGCGCCTCGCCGTCCTCCCGCTCGATCTTCGGCGCGCGCTTGCGCAGGCGCTGACCGCAGTACGGGCACTCCGTGATGTACGGGCTCACCTCCGAGCCGCAGCTCTTGCACACGACGAAGAGATCAGGGGTGCCGGCCATCCACCGTCGATGATAGGCACCCCGGGGACCCTGCGCTTGTCGGCGCGGCATAGGCGTGCTGCTCGGCGCGTCAGGACCACCCCACCGGGCGGCCGCGGGGCGGGCTGCTATTGTTGGCGGTCGCATGTGGCGCCGCCGCATGCCCGAGGTGGCTTTTCCGTCAGACGAAGATCGCCTCCCCCACAGACGTGGCCCTCCGAAAGCGGCCACAGGAAGCGAAGGTTCGTATGACCCCGTCGTTCGCCGATCTCGGTGTGTCCGAGATCGTCTCCACCACCCTGGCCAAGCAGGGCTTCGCCGCCCCGTTCGCGATCCAGAACCTCGTCATCGCCGACGTCCTCGCCGGCCGTGACGTCCTCGCCAAGTCCCCGACCGGCTCGGGCAAGACGCTCGCCTTCGGCATCCCGATGGTCGACCGGATCGAGGCGACCGACCGTCGCCCCGCCGCCCTCGTGCTCGCCCCGACCCGCGAGCTGGCCAGCCAGATCGTCGAGGACCTGCGTCCGCTGGCCCACGCCCGTGCGCTGTCGATCTGCGCCGTCTACGGCGGCGTCGGCATCCAGAAGCAGGCCCGTGACGCGGCCAAGTCCCACATCGTCGTCGCGACGCCCGGCCGCCTCGAGGACCTCCTCCAGCGCCGCGCGATCACGCTGTCGCACGTGAAGATCCTCGTCCTCGACGAGGCCGACCGCATGCTCGACATGGGCTTCAAGCCCGCCGTCGACCGCGTCGTGAACCTCTGCCCCGCCAAGCGGCAGACGCTGTTCTTCTCCGCGACGCTCGACGGCGAAGCCGGCAAGGTCGCCAAGGCCTACACGACCGACGCGGCGATGCACGAGCACGTCCCGCCGGTCGACCACGCCGCCAAGGCGCGCGTGGAGCACCGCTTCCTCTCCGTCGTCCACGAGCACAAGCTCCGCGTCCTCGTCGAGGAGCTGCGCCGCGAGCGCGACCTCGCGCTCGTCTTCGTCCGGACCAAGCGCGGCGCCGACCGGCTCGTCCAGCGCCTGACCCGCGAGGGCATCGACGCCGTCGCGATGCACGGCGACAAGACGCAGAAGCAGCGCGAGAAGGCGCTGGCCCGCTTCGAGGCCGGCAACGTCGACGTCCTCGTCGCCACCGACGTCGCCGCCCGCGGCATCGACGTGGACGGCGTCTCGCACGTCATCAACTTCGACCCGCCGGAGGACCGCGAGGGCTACGTGCACCGCATCGGCCGCACCGGCCGGGCCGGGCGTCGCGGCATCGGCATCACGATGGTCATGTCCGACCAGGCCCGCGACGTCGGCGCGATCGCGTCGGCGCTGGACCTCGGCACCGAGTTCTCCAAGGCCGGCCTGCGGGGCGGCGGCGGCGCCGGCCCCGGCGGCCCCGGCGGACGCGGCGGCGCCCCCGGCGGGGGGGGGGGCGGCCCCGCCCCGGCG
>CAZRLR010000347.1:0-5065 GCA_964600395.1 uncultured Conexibacter sp. | reverse complement strand
GAATCCCCCGCGGCCGCCCGCGCGTAACCCCCTGGGGCGCCCAAATAACCGCCCCGGGCCGCCCGGGGGACCCGGCGCCCGCGCCGGGACGGCACGGGGTGGGGTCAGGTGCTGCTCAGGCGGCGCGCAGGTGCCGGCGCCGCTGCGTGGCGGCCTCGGCCGGGCGCTCCTCCATGCGCTCCCGCATCTCGTCGAGCGAGCGACGGATCAGGCGCGACACGTGCATCTGGGAGATGCCGACCTGCTCGGCGATCTCGCGCTGGGTCAGCCCGGCGAAGAAGCGCAGGCGCAGGATCTCCTGCTCGCGCGCGGCCAGCGCCTCCATGCCCGAGGCGAGCAGGACGCGGCGCTCGGCCGTGAGGTACTCCTCGTCCTCCTCGCCGAGCAGCTCGAGCGCGGTGCGGTTGTCACCGATCGGCTCCTCGAAGGACACGGTCGAGTAGCTCTGGGCGCCCTGCATGGCGTCCAGGACCTGCTCCTCGGTGGCCTTCACGGCCTCGGCGAGCTCGGGGACGGTGGGCGCGCGCTGCAGCTGGACGGTCAGCTTCTCGACGGCCTGGCTGAGCTTCGCGTTGAGCTCCTGGATGTCGCGCGGGACGCGGATGGACCAGCCGCGGTCGCGGAAGTGGCGCTTGATCTCGCCGGCGATGTTCGGGGCGGCGAAGGTCGAGAGCTTGAAGCCGCGGTCGACGTCGAAGCGGTCGACGGCCTTCAGGAGGCCGACGGAGCCGACCTGGACGAGATCGTCGAGCGGCTCCCCACGGCCGGCGTAGCGGCGGGCCATGTGGCGGACGAGCGGCATCATGCGCTCGATGAGGATCGTGCGGGCCTCGCGGTCACCCTCGACGTGGTAACGGCGCAGCAGCTCGGCCTCGTCGTCGAGCGCGGCCGTCGGGGTATGGGTGATCTCGGGGGTGCTCATCGGCGTCGTGCTCTCCTTCGTCTGGCGGTGCAGTCGTTGAGGGCATCCTCGTCGTCGTCGGGCGATGAACAAGCCGGTCAAGGGTGGACGCGTGAGGCGGTGCGCGAAAGAAATGTGCGACGGAGGGTGGGCAGACCCGGTCACGTGGGGTCATGGGTCCCTTGATCCGGTCACGCCGCTTCCGCGAAACTGAAAGACAGGTTTTAGACGTAGTTCGTCAGGGCAGTGCCCACCGACGCCCCCGCTCGTGACCCGCCCACCCGATCTTGAGCTGACCCTCCCTGCGTGCCCCGAGAACGTCGGTGTGGTCCGACACGTGCTCGGCGGCGTGGCCGAGGCGCTGCACCTGGACGTCGAGACCCTCGAGGACATCCGCCTGGCCGTCAGCGAGGCCTGCGCGAACGTCGTCATCCACGCCTACGCGGGGGAGGCGTCGGGGCTGATGGACGTCGACGTCGCGACCGGCGGCGGCGACCTGGAGGTCGTCGTGCGGGACCGCGGCACGGGCATGGCCCCGCGCACCGATTCCCCCGGCCTGGGCGTCGGCCTGCCGCTCATCGCGAGCCTGGCCGAGTCGATGGAGCTGCTGTCGCCCCCCGGCGGGGGCACGGAGGTGCGGATGCGCTTCGCGCTGCCGCCCGCCGGCAAGCCGGCCTCCGCCGCGGCCCTCGCGACGCTGCATCCCACCGGCGCCGCCGGCCGGCACGGTCACGGACGCCGCCGGTGACCGACCTCGACGTCACGGCCACCACCCGCGGCCGCCTCTCCCGCACGCGGGTCACGATCGCCGCGGGCCCAATGCTCGGCCCGGTCCTCGCCCGCGTCATCGGCATCCACGCCGGACGCGCCGGGCTCCCCGTCGACCGCGTCGGCGACGCGCTGCTGGTCGCCGACGCGCTCGCGTCGCGCGCCGCGACCTTCGTCGACGACGGTCGCGTCCCGGTGAGCGTCCAGTCCGACGCCGGGCGGCTCGAGATCCGCGTCGGGCCGCTGCGCCCGGACAGCAGCCGCCGGCTGCTGGAGGGGGCCGCGGTGCCCGGCGCCGGCCGGGTCGTCGAACGCCTGGCCGACGAGGTGCGGGTCCGCGCGGGCGCCGCCGGTGGCGAGACCCTCGTCCTGCGGCTGGTGGCCTGATGGCCTGCCGGCGTTTCCCGAAGGCCCCGGCGGGTAGCATGGCCCGGCATGTCTGATCAGAGCGCCGACCCCGTCACCTTCGATTTCGCCCTCTCCGAGGAGCGGCTCGCCAACGGGGCCCACGTGGTCGCGGTCGCCGGGGAAGTGGACATCTTCACCGCCCCCGACCTGAAGCGGACGATCGCGCTCGCCATCGAGGACGGCGCCCACCGCCTCGTCATCGACCTCACCCAGACGCGCTTCCTGGACTCGACCGCCCTCGGCGTGCTCATCGGCGCCGTCAAGCGCCTGCGTCCGCTGGACGGACGCATGGCGATCGTCAACACCGAGCCGTCGACGGCCAAGACCTTCCAGATCACGGGCCTGGACCGGATCTTCACCATCGTCCCCACGCGGGACGAGGCGGTCGCGGCCGTCAACGAGTAGCGCCGGGACCGGCCGCACGCGGCCGCGTCACCCCTAAGCTGGACCGGTGGCGACGGCAGGGACATCACAGGGAGCCACCCGGCGTCGGGTGCTCATCGTCGCCGCGCTGAGCGGGCTCGCGCTGCTCACCGTCTTCACCGTCTTCGTCCTCAACCTCGCCGAGAACGCCGTCCGGCGTGAGGCCGAGGGCCGCGTCCGCAGCACGGCAGAGCTCAGCGCGCGCCTCGTCGGCGAGCAGTCGCTGCGTTTCGGCGAGGTCGTGTCGGCCTACGCCGGGCGGCTGCAGGGCCTGCCCGCGCCCCAGCGGGCGCGCCTGCCGCCGGCCGACCGCCGGCGCCTCGTCACGACGCTGGTCGCGCTGCGGCGGGACGTGGACGGCATCTCGTCCGTGGCGTACACCGACACGCTCGGCCGCCTCGTCGCCGCGGACCCGCCGTCCTCCCTCCCCGCCGGGACCGATCTCTCCGGCCGCGACTGGTTCGCCGGCGTCCAGCGGCGCTCGCCCTACCTCTCGCGGGTGTACCTCTCCGGTGGCGCCCAGCCCCGCCGCGTCGCCGTCGAGGCGATCCTCGTGCGTGACGCGGCCGGCCGGCCGATCGGCATCCTCACGGCCACGGCCAGCCGCCGCACCCAGCGCTTCACCGACGCCTACGGGTCGCAGGTCAACGCGACCGTCACCGTCACCGACCAGGCGGGCGTCGTCGTCGGCGCGACCGGCGACGCCGCCGAGCGCCTGGTGTCCCTCGCGCAGAACCCGCTCGTCGCGCAGGCCCGGCGCGGGCGCAGCGGGGTGCACCTGGGCAACGTCGACGGCCGGCGCACGGTCTCGGGTTTCGCACCGGTCCCCGGCACGGGCTGGACGGTGCTCGCGCAGGTGCCGGCGTCCGAGGCGTTCGCCGACGTCCCGCGGCTGCGGCTGACGCTCCTGGCCGGCACCGGCGTCGTCGCGTTCCTCCTGCTGTGGATGGTTCCGCTGCTGGCGTCCCGCCTGGGGCACGCGCGCGACGCGCTGGGGGTCTCCACCGCCTTCCAGCAGGACCTGCTGCCCTCGCACATGCCGCCGGGCGTGCGGTCCCTGTACCGCGCCAGCGAGCGCCGCATGCTGCTCGGCGGCGACTTCATCGACGCGCTGCGCACGCCGGACGGCGGCGTGGCGATCCTCGTCGGCGACGTCTGCGGGCACGGGCCCCGCGCCGCCGCGCTGGGCGCCAGCCTGCGCGCGGGCTGGCGGACGCTCGCCAGCGCCGGCGTGGGCATCGACCGGCTGGACCTCCTGGACCTCCTCGTCGAGGGCGAGCGGCGGGACGTCGACATCTTCGCCACCGTCGCCTGCGCGTGGGTCAGCCCCGACGGGCGGACGCTCCGCTACGCGATCGCCGGGCACCCCCCGCCGCTGCTGCTCTCACCCGCGGGCGTCGAGACACTCGAGGGCCCACGCGGTGCCGCGCTCGGCCTCGGCGCCCGCACGCCGCGTCCCGTCGGTGAGCGCGAACTGCCGCTCGGCTGGGCCCTCGCGCTCTACACGGACGGGCTCATCGAGGCGCGGCTCGTCGCCGACGGCGACCGCCTCGGCGTCGCGGGCCTCGCCGACTGGGCGCTCGACGCGGCCGGCCGCGCCGACCCGCGCCGGCTCGTGCAGGCCGTCACCCAGATGGTCGAGTCCAGCCGCGGCGGGCTGGAGGACGACGTCGCGCTCGTGGTCGTCGACGCCGGTTCGCTGGACGCGGGGGTGCGGTCCGCCGCTCCGCCGCGTAGCATTGAGCACGCATGACGTTCGGCCAGCTCAAGATCGACCGCGACACCACCCCGGGGACCACGACGCTGCTCATCAGCGGCGAGGTCGACCTCGCGACGGTCGACACCCTCGTCGAAGCCGTGGAGGGCGCCGTCCCCGACGGCGGCACGCTCGTCCTGGACCTCGTCGGCGTCGAGTTCATGGACTCCGCCGGCCTGGCCGCGGTGAACCGCTGCCGGCGGCTCACCGACGCCGCGGGGGCGAAGCTCACCCTCCGCTGCCGGGAGGGCGGCCCCGTGGCCCAGCTCGTCGCCTGGACCGGGCTGGAAGGCGTGATGGACGTCGAGATCATCGACGGCCCCACCGCCGCCTGACGCCACGCACCGTCGCCCACGGTCGTCGCGCCCGCCGCGCGGATCTGCGACGCTCGGAGGGTGGACAACGTCGGTCAGACGGTCAGCGCGACCGAGTTCGCGGCGCTCACCGGCGTCTCGCGTGAGCGGCTGCGCACCTGGGAGCGCCGGCACGGCTACCCGAGCCCCGTCCGGGTGGACGGCGGCGCCCGCCGCTACGCCGTAGCCGACGTGCCGCACGTCGTGGGGATCCGCCGTGCGGTCGAGGCCGGCGTCCCGCTCGCGACGGCGCTGCAGGCCCGCGACGAGGACCCCGACGCCGCGATCGGCATCCACGCCGAGGCCGGCCTGGCCCACCACGCCCCGCTGGCCGTCGTCGCGCTCTCGGGGCCGGTCCCCCTCGTCGTCCGCTCCGTCAACGCGCTCGTCGCGTCCCGGCCCGACGCGCCCAAGCCCGGCGACGATCTCCTCGAGCTCGCGCCGTGGTTCGAGCAG
>CAZRLR010000346.1:0-5067 GCA_964600395.1 uncultured Conexibacter sp. | reverse complement strand
GCGTCGTCGGGCGCGACCCGCGCTGGGCGATCGCCTGGAAGTTCCCGCCGACGACCGCCGTGACGAAGCTCCTGTCGGTCGAGTGGAACGTGGGGAAGTTCGGCGACCTGCACCCGTTCGCCGTGCTCGAGCCGGTGCACGTCGGCGGCGTCACGGTGAAGCTCGCGACGCTGCACAACGAGGAGGACCTGCACCGCAAGGACATCCGGCCGGGCGACGAGGTCATCGTCCTGCGCGCCGGGGACGTCATCCCGCAGGTGCTCTCGCCCGCGCCGCACGCCGTCGAGCGCGAGGGTCGCGCGCCGGTGCCGCAGCCGCCGGCCAACTGCCCGGACTGCGACACGCCGACGGTCAAGCCGGAGGGCTCGGTCTTCACGAAGTGCCCCAACCGCGCCTGCCCCGGCCGGCAGTGGCAGCTGCTCAAGCACTTCGTCAGCCGTGGGGCGATGGACATCGACGGGCTCGGCGACACGCAGGTCGCGCGGCTCATGAAGGAGGGGCTCGTCCGGACGGCGGGGGACTTCTACCGGCTGACGAGCGAGCGGCTGCAGGAGCTCGAGGGCTTCGGGCAGGTCAGCGCCGACCGGATGGTCGCCGCGATCGAGCGCTCGAAGGCGTCGCCGTTCTCCCGCGTGCTCTTCGCCATCGGGCTGGAGGAGGTCGGGTTCGTCACCGGGCGCAGCCTCGCCCAGCACCTGCGGACGATCGACGCGCTCATGGCCGCGACGCCCGAGCAGATCGCCGCGACGCCGGGGGTCGGCCCGATCATGGCGACGCGGATCGCCGAGCAGCTGCAGGACCCCCAGATGCGCGCGCTCATCGAGGATCTGCGCTCGGTGGGGCTGCAGCTCGAAGAGGAGGGCCCGCCGCCCGGCGAGGGGCCGCTCAGCGGCCTGACCCTCGTGCTCACCGGGACGCTGCCGACCCTCACGCGCGAGCAGGCCACCGAGCGCCTTGTCGCCCAGGGCGCGAAGGTCACCGGCTCGGTGTCGAAGAAGACCGCCTACGTCGTCGCAGGCGAGGCGGCCGGCTCGAAGCTCGAGAAGGCCGAGCGCCTCGGCGTCCCGGTCATCGACGAGGCGGCCCTGCTCGACCTGCTCGAGCACGGCCCGCCACCGCCCGCCGAGGCCGAGGCCGAGGCGCCTACCGCCTGACCCGCACCTTCGCCGAGTCACCGGCGACGAGGCCGCGCGAGTCGGGCTTGACGTGCACGAGGTACCGCGACGAGCGCCGCGTGACGACGATCGTGTACCGCGCGAAGAACGCGCCGGGCGCGCGGATCGCGCGGACGCGCTTGACCGTCACCGCCGCCCCGTTGGGCAGCACGCGCCGCAGCGACACCGTCGCGTCGCCGCGCGGACGGATCGTGCCGGTGAAGCGCACCTTCCCGCCCGCGCGCTTCAGCGCACGGATCGTCACCCTCGGCGCCACCGACAGCCGCAGCGTCGGGCTGGCGACCGTCTGGCCCGCGGCGACCGCGGTCGCCTGGTAGCGGGTCGTCGTCCGCAGCGTCACGACCGTCGACGTGCGGCCCGTGGCGTCCGTCTTCGTGCCCGGCGCGAAAGCCGCGAAGGGCCCGGTGAACGGGAACGGCGAGGCGAACAGGCTCAGCGGCGCGTCGCCCGCGCCCGTGCCGCTCAGCGCGATCCCGATGATCGACGGGCGCCCGTAGATCACCGGGTTGGGCTTGGCCGTCAGCGTGAGCGTGTTCGCCACGCGCGGGGTCGTGAAGGTCTTGTCGGCGCCGGTCACGGTGCCCGCGTCGCTCACGGCGACGAGGCGGTAGTGGTAGGTCCGCAGCGGCGTCAGGCCGGAGACGCCGATCGTGATCGGGACGGCGCTGTCACCGGTGCCGACGGGCACGAGCGAGGTCTGGGCGCCGTACTTGTTCGTCGGCCCGATCTGGACGTAGGCCTGCGTGGCACGCCCGTTCGGGTCGACGGTGCCGGTGATCGTCGCGCCGGTCGCCGTCAGGTCCGCCACGCCGCCGGTCGAGACCGCCGCCTTGCGGGCCGCCGTCGTCTTGAACGACCGGTCCGAGCCGTTCGTCGTGCCGGTCCCGTTCGTCGCGCGCGCCCGGAAGTGGTAGGTCGTCCCCGGCTTCAGGCCGGTGATCGTCGCCTTCAGCGTCACCGCGGTCGTCCCGGTGCCGACGTCCTGCGCCGGCGTCGTGGACCCGTAGGCCGTCGTGGGCCCGTAGTCGAAGACGACGGTCGTCGGCTGGCCCTGCGGATTGATCGCGGCGCCGATCGTCGCCGACTCGGTGGCGATCGCCGTGGCGGGCTGGCTGGAGATGGTCGGCTTCGCCGGGGCGGCCGGGGTGGTGAACGTCCGGTCCGCGCCGGCGTCGGTGCCGGCCGTGTTCGCCGCTGCGACGCGGTAGTGGTAGGTCGTGCTCGGCTTCAGGCCGGTGAGGGCGGCCGTCACCGCCACGTCGGTCGTCCCGGTCCCGGCGTCCTGCGTCGCGGTGCTCGAGCCGTAGGCGGTCGAGGTGCCGTAGTCGAAGGCGACGGTCGTCGGCAGGCCGTTCGGGTTGACCGTGCCGGCGAGCTTCACGGTGCTCGACGTGAGCTCGGAGGACGCACCGGTCGTGGCCACCGGTGGGCCGGCGGCGCTGGCGAGCACCGGGGCGATGGCCAGGGCGGCGCAGAAGAACGCCACGACGGCGGCCAGCAGGGCGACGGACGGGACGACGGCAGGACGGCGGGGGTGGATCACGGCGCGTACCTCACGAGAGCAGGGACCATCCGGTCCTCGACGGCTTTGGCAGAGAGCGCATCCATGTCGTTCTCCAGGAAGGAAAAGGCGATGAGGTGGTTCTTGACGGTGCGGCAGTACCCCGAGAGGGCGCTGACGCCCCGCAGGGTCCCCGTCTTCGCCTGGCAGCGGTTGTCGGCGGCGGTGCCGCGCATCCGGCCGGCGAGCGTCCCGATGCGCCCGGGGACGGCCAGCGAGGCGCGGAAGGTCGCGGCGACCTCGGAGGCCGCCATCGCGCGCAGCAGCCCCACCAGGTGGCGTGGCGAGACGTGGTCGGTGCGCGAGAGCCCGCTGCCGTCGACGACCCGCGGCGTGACGCCGAACGGCCGCAGGGTCGCCCGGATGACCTTGGAGCCCTCGGGCGTCGAGCCCCGGTCGCCGAAGGTCGCGCCGAGGTCCTTGAGCAGGGTCTCGGCGTAGAAGTTGTCCGACGGCTGGTTCGTGATCGCGACGAGGGTCGCCATCGGCGGCGACACGGCGGTGGCCAGGATCCTGCCCTCGCCGCCCGGGGCGTCGGACACGCGGCCGGTCCGCGCGGCGCGCTTGACCTTGACCTTCAGCTGCTCGAGGAAGAACTGCAGGCGCGCGGCGGCGACGGTCGCCGGGCCGCCGGGGGTGGCGCGCCCGTGGCCCCAGGTCAGGCCGCCGAGCTGGCCGCCGAGATCGTCGTCGGGCCCGTAGCCCGAGTCGTAGCTGCCGCGCCGCGCGTCGAAGACGCTCTCGTCCCCGACGACGCCGCCCGTGACCGACCGCAGCCCCCCGGAGGTGACCAGGCGCTGGGCCAGGCCCTTCAGCGCGACGTCGTTGAGGCTCGGGTCACCGCCGCCGACGAGGTACAGGTCGCCGTCGAGGCGGCCCGCGCGGTCGATCGACGTCCGGGCGCCGAGCTGGGCCACCGTCGAGAGCGTCGCCGAGGGGCCGAACTTCAGCAGCGCCGTCGCGGTCGTGAGGAGCTTCTCGTTCGACGCGGGGGAGCGCGCGATGTCGGCGTTGCGGGTGAAGAGCACGCGGCCGCCGTCGGTCAGGTCGACGACGTGGGCCCCGGAGGCCCCGCCGAGCTTGCGCGACTCGGCGCCGAGCTTCGCGCGCAGCTGGCTCAGCGTGCTCGCCTGGGCCCCGGCGGTGAGCGCGAGGCCGAGGCCGAGGACGAGGAGGAGGAGCGTGAGGAGCGCGAGCAGGCCGCGGCGCGGACGGTGAGCGTGGGGCATCGGCATCGCAGGGTAGGCAACACACTCGTGCGGACGTCGACGCGGTGGTCCGCGGCAACCGTCCCCCGGCGTACACTCCCGCCCATGGGCAAGGTCGTGAAGCTGGACCCGAAGGAGGGGCGGGGGCCCGCCGGGTCAGCGCGGCGCGCGACGCCCGCCCGCCGGCGGCGCAAGCGCTCCAAGACGGCGCTCGTCCTCGGCGGCGGCGGCTTCACCGGCGGCGTCTACCAGGTGGGCGCCCTGCGGGCCCTGGACCTGCTGTCGGTCAACCGGACGGTGAACGAGTTCGACGTCTACGTCGGCACCTCGGCGGGGGCGTTCGTGTCCTCGATGGTCGCCAACGGCGTCACCCCCGAGGAGATGATGCGGGTCGTCAACCAGCAGGTGCCCACGCCGTTTCGCGACATCGACCTCGGGCAGATGCTGCGGCCGAACCTCGTGGAGTTCGCCCGTCAGGGGGTGGTGCTGCCGTTCCGGCTGCTGGCCCTCGCCCGCGAGCTCGCGCCCCGGCTGGGCACCGTCAGCATGATGGACGTCGCCCTCGGCCTGGCGGAGGCGCTCCCGAGCGGCATCTACTCAGGCTCCGGCGTCGAGGAGTACGTGCGGACCGTCCTGCAGGACCCCGACCGCACGGACGACTTCCGTGCGCTCGAGCGCGAGCTCTACCTCACCGCGACGGATCTGGACACCTGCGAGCGGATCGTCTTCGGCCAGGCCGGCTGGGACGACGTACCGATCTCGACCGCGGTGCGGGCCTCGACCGCGCTGCCCATGGTCTACAAGCCGACGAGGGTCCGCGACCGCGAGCTCGTCGACGGCGGTCTCGTGTCGACGACGAACCTCGACATCGCCGTGGAGGCGGGCGCGAAGTTCATCGTCGTCATCAACCCGCTCGTGCCGTACGTCAACGACCTCAGCAGCGGGCGGCACGTGAGCCACATGGGCTTTCCGCAGATCGGCTACCAGGCCTTCAAGCTGCTGGCCTACCAGCGACTGCACGAGATGGCCAAGCAGTGGGAGGCGCGCTACCCCGGCGTCGACATCATCCTCATCGAGCCCGAGCCCGACGACGAGCTGATGTTCCAGACGTCGATCATGAACT
>CAZRLR010000345.1:0-5071 GCA_964600395.1 uncultured Conexibacter sp. | reverse complement strand
GCGCTGGACCTCGGCACCGAGTTCTCCAAGGCCGGCCTGCGGGGCGGCGGCGGCTCGGGCCACGGTTGCCCGTCCCGCGGCGGCTCCTCCCGCGGCGGGGGCGGCGGCGGCAGCTCCCGTCCGGCGCGCCCCAAGTCGCGCAGCGGCAAGGGCCACACCGGCCCGAGCGAGCGCAACAACGAGGCCGCCGGCTCCGGCGGATACCGGAGCTTCAGCTCCGGCAGCCCGTCGCGCGGCGGCGGGTCCACCCGCTCCGCCGGCTCGCGCTCCGGCGGCTCGCGCAAGAGCAGCCGCTAGCAGCGGCCCCCGGGGCCGCCCCACGCGGGCGGCCGCGGCGTAGCGCCTGGCCTGGACGGCGACGAGCCGCGCCAGGTCGCCGAGCGCGATGTTCGCGTCCGTCAGGTGCAGGCCCCAGGTCGCGTCGGGCAGCGGCTTGAGGAAGCCCGCTCCCGTGAGGCGCAGGACGTTCGCCCCGCCGGCCCGGGAGCAGCCGGCGACGAAGGCCTTGTTCGCCTGGATGAAGGTCGTCCGCACCGTGGGCCGCGGGAAGCCGGTCTGCTCGGTCTCGAAGCCGATCGCCGTCCCCGGGGCGAACGGCTCGCTCGGGAAGACCGGCGTCACCCGGGCCGTCCCGCCGCGCAGCCCCGCGGGGTTCGTGCACAGGACCTCCATCCCGGCCGGGCCCTTGGAGCCCGTGCCGAGTGTCGTGCTCGGGCGGCCGAAGGCCGACGGGTCCGGCGGCGTCGCGTTGAAGGTCGAGAACGCGACGACGCAGCCCAGCTGCTGCTCGGCGCGGCAGGCGCGGACGTTGCGGAAGTCGCCGCCGACGTCCTGGCCCTTGCGCACGAGGACGTTGCCGCCGAGGAGGATCGCGGACACGAGCCGGCGGCGGACGCTCGGCTGCCTGTCGATCTGCTCCGCGATGAGCTTGCGCAGGAGGAAGCTGCCCTGCGAGTGCCCGATGAGCACGACGCCGCGGCCCTTGTTGTCCTTGCGCAGGTACTCGCGCCAGGCGGCGAGCACGTCCGCGTAGCCCTGGGCGCGGATGGCCGGGGTGATCTCCGTCGGCTTCAGAAGGCCCTGGATCGTGATCTGCCGGTACATCGGCGCGAAGACCCGGCACGTCTGCGAGTAGCGCGCGGCCTGGTAGAGCGCGATCGAGCGCTCCTCGGGGTCGATGGCCCGCGTCGCCTGGATGCCCGCCTGGTTGCTGACGGTCGGGTAGACGTAGAAGCAGTCGACCGCCGGCCGCGGGTCCTTCCTCACCGCGACCGGGCCCAGGACGGTGCCGTCGAGCTTGATGGCCGTCGTGCCGAGGCTCGGGGCGCACGGGTTGGACGCCAGACCGGGGCGACAGAGCCAGACGGTCGGGTCGGCGGCCTGGGCGGGCGCGACGTGGGCCAGACCGGCCACCGAGGCCACGGCGAGAAGGAGCGACAGGGTGCGGAGCATGAAGCGCATCCTCTCCGAAGCCGGCGGCGGCAACCAGCGCCGGCGGCCCAGCCGTGGATGCTCCGGTCAGGAACGACCGCGACGACGGGACGGAGTCCCTTCGAGCGTCGGTCCTGAGGCGGAGCGCCGCGGATGGGTCACGGCGCTGTTGCCGCGACGATCTCGGCCATCACCTCCTTGAGGTCGCGGTTGGCCTGGTAGACGACGACCTGGCGGTGGGCGCCGTTGTTGCGCTCGATGATGGCGGTGATCCCGTCGAGCTCGGCGGCCGAGCCGAGGTCCTGGGCGTGCTCGCGCAGGCGGTCGCGCAGGCGGCGGGCGAGCGTCTTGGCCGCGACCTTCTCGGCGTGCGGCAGGTCGACGAGCTCGCCCGACAGCCCGTGCCGGGCGGCCAGCCACTTGTTCTCGTCGAGCATCTGCCACTGGACCTCCGCCAGCTGCCCGCCGGCGTCGAAGTCCTCGCACAGCTCCTTGACCATCGCCTGCACGAGGGCGGCGAGCGCGAGCGTGTGCTCCACGCGGGTCTGAGCGTCGCAGACGCGGACCTCCACCGTCCCGAAGCGCGGGTGGGGCCGCACGTCGTACCAGAGGTAGGTGTAGTCCTCCATCACCCCGGAGCGGACCATGAAGTCGATCTGCTCGCAGTAGTGGTCCCAGCTGTCGTACTTCGGCGGGATCCCGACGCGCGGGAAGGCACGGAAGATGGGCGTCCGGCTGGACATCAGGCCGGTCGCGTCCGCCCGCCAGAACGGCGAGTTCGCGCTCAGGGCCTGGAGGATCGGGACGTGGACGCGCATCCCGTCGGCGACGTGGATCGCCTGGTCGGGGTCGTCGACGGCGACGTGGACGTGCAGGCCGAAGATGAGCTCCTGGCGGGCGACGAAGCGCAGGGCGTCGATGAGGTCCTGGTAGCGCGGGCGGGCGACGATGCGCTGGTCCTCCCACATCGCGAAGGGGTGCGTGCCCGCCGAGCCGATGCACAGGTGCTTCGCGGCGGCGATGTCCCGCACGTGCGCGCGCAGCGCCCGCAGGTCCGCGCCGGCGACCGCCGTGTTCGGCGCGGGCTTCGTCGCGATCTCCAGCACAGACTCCATCAGCTCGGGCTTGATCTCCCCGTAAGGGCCGGCCTCCTCCAGCAGCGACTCGATGGCGTTGACGAGGTCGTAGCTGACCCCGTCGACGATCATCAGCTCCTCCTCGATGCCGATCGTGTACGCGTCGCGGTCCGTGCGGAAGGCATGTTCCATTCGCGGAAACCCTACCCACGACGCAGGACCCGCCCGGGGGCGGACGAGGCGGACGACCGGGTATCGTCCGCCTATGACCACTGCCGAGATGACCAGCTCGCGCCTCGAGGAGATCCTCGGCGCCGACGCGGCCACGTTGCTGGAGCACAAGTGCACCACCGTGGACGCCACCGACCTCCACCTCCCGGGCCCGGACTTCATCGACCGGGTGTGGGTGGACTCCGACCGCTCCCCGCAGGTGCTGCGCAACCTCGGGGCGCTGCGGGACAGCGGGCGCCTGGCCGGGACGGGCTACGTCTCGATCCTGCCGGTCGACCAGGGCATCGAGCACTCCGGGGCCGCGTCGTTCGCGCCCAACCCGATCTACTTCGACCCCGAGAACATCGTGAAGCTCGCGATCGAGGGCGGCTGCAACGCGGTGGCCTCGACGGTCGGCGTCCTGGGCGCGGTCTCGCGCAAGTACGCGCACCGGATCCCGTTCATCGTGAAGCTCAACCACAACGAGTTCCTCTCGCTGCCCGAGACCTACGACCAGATCATGTTCTCGTCGGTCCAGCGCGCGTACGACCTCGGTGCGGTCGCGGTCGGCGCGACGATCTACTTCGGCTCCCCCGAGTCCGACCGGCAGATCGTCGAGGTCGCGCAGGCGTTCGAGGAGGCCCACCGCCTCGGCATGGCGACCGTCCTGTGGTGTTACCTGCGCAACTCGGCCTTCAAGGTCGACGGCGTCGACTACCACACGGCCGCGGACCTCACGGGCCAGGCCAACCACCTGGGCACGACGATCCAGGCGGACATCATCAAGCAGAAGCTGCCCGAGAACAACGGCGGCTTCAACGCGATCAAGGTCGGCAAGTCGCACCCGCTCGTGTACGACAAGCTCACGACGGACCACCCGATCGACCTCACCCGCTACCAGCTCATCAACTGCTACATGGGCCGCGCGGGCCTGATCAACTCCGGCGGCGCGTCGGCCGGCGAGACCGACCTGACCGAGGCCGTCAAGACCGCCGTCGTGAACAAGCGCGCGGGCGGCACCGGCCTCATCTCCGGCCGCAAGGCCTTCCAGCGCCCGATGGACGAGGGCATCGGCCTGCTCAACGCGATCCAGGACGTCTACCTCAACGAGGACGTGACGATCGCGTAGCGACCGCCGCGCTTCGTCACGGCTCTGCGCCGTGACACCTATCGTGCCGACGCCGGGTCCCCACGCACCCGGCGTCGCTGCTTCTGTGGGGACATGCCGCCCCGGACCGCCCTCTTCTGGCTCGCCGTCCTCGGCGCGGCGGTGTTCGCCGCCGCACGGCTCGACGTCGTCCGGGGGACGCGGGTGGGGGCGGGGCGGGCCGGCAGCGCCCCGGCCACGCCGGCGCCGGCGACGTCCGGGCCACCGCTGGTGGTCACCCCGGGCCAGCGCGTGAGCGCCCGGGTCGTGCGGGTCGTCGACGGGGACACGATCCACGTGCGGGCGGGACGCACCGCGGAGGAGACCGTCCGCTACATCGGCGTCGACACCCCCGAGTCGGTCAAGCCGGACACCCCGGTGCAGTGCTACGCGAAGGTCGCCGGCCACCGCAACGCGACGCTCGTCGCCGGGCGGGCGGTGACGCTCGTCGTGGGCGCCGAGCCGCGCGACCGCTACGGCCGGCTGCTGGCCTACGTCTTCCGCGCCGAGGACGGGCGTTTCGTCAACGCCGCGCTCGTGGAGGGGGGCTTCGCACGGACGCTGACGATCCCGCCGAACGACCGCTACGCCGCCCGCTTTGCGGCGCTGCAGGCCGGCGCACGGGCCGCCGACCGCGGGCTGTGGGGCCGCTGCGGGGCGTAGGCGATCACCGGCGACGGGGTGTCGCAGAAGGCCGTCCGGGGGTCGGAGGGGCCGCCGGATCGATTACCCTGGGGGGCGATGGGCGTCCGCCAGAGCCTCCACCAGCTGGAACAGGCCTTCGTCGAAGAGACGATCGCCGACCGGGAGCGCCGCGAGGCGCTGCAGCGTGAGATCGAGACGCGCAGCCGCCGGCGGGAGCTCGACAAGGTCCACAAGCGTGGCTCGGCCCGCTTCGTGGTGCTCTGCCTCGTCCTCATCGCGACCGCCGTCCTGGTGACGGTCGCGATGTTCGAGACGCTCTACTACGTCATGGGCTGACGCCCGGGGCGCTCAGCCTTCGCCGAGCTTCTGCAGCGCCTCGTCGACCTCGGCGCGGAAGCTCGCCTGCCCCGGCGCCTCGACCGAGCCGCGCTCCTCCTGGATCTCGAGGTAGACCTCGCGCCGGAACACCGGCACGTCCCGCGGGGCCTGGATGCCGATGCGGACCTTCTCCCCCGTGATCGACAGCACCGACACCTCGATGTCGTCCCCGATCATGATGCTC
>CAZRLR010000344.1:0-5072 GCA_964600395.1 uncultured Conexibacter sp. | reverse complement strand
CTGAAGGAGATCATCGCGATCGACCCCTCGGCGAAGGTCATCATGTGCTCCGCCCTCGGGCAGGAGTCCAAGGTCCTGGAGTCGATCAAGCTCGGCGCGAAGGACTTCGTCGTCAAGCCGTTCAAGCCCGATCGCGTGCAGGGGGCGGTCAGCAAGGCGCTCGGTTAGCGGGCGCCCCGTGGACGCGTGGTGAGCGGCCTCCGGTGACCCGGGGGCCGCTTCGTCGTTCTGCGGCACCGCACCGGGCGCCGTCCTCGTCGTCCACGGTCCGTCCAGGAACCTGAAGATCCGCCCGCCGCGACCGACGATCAGAAGGACATGAAGGCCGCCACCGCCATCGGAATCGTCGTCGCCATCCTGGGCATCCTCGGGGGCGCCATGATGGAGGGCACCAGCCCGGCCGCCTTCATGAACATCCCGGCGATCCTGCTCGTCTTCGGCGGGACGCTCGGCGTCACCATGGCCTCCGTCGGCATGGAGACGATGAAGAACGTCCCCGGGCTCTACAAGCGCGCCTTCAGCGCCGAGCCCCCGGCGCTGGGGGCCAAGGTCGGCCTGATCGTGCGGTTCGCCGAGCTCGCGCGCCGCGACGGCCTGCTCGCTCTGGAGTCCGAGGTCGAGGGCGTCGAGGACGGCTTCACCCGCAAGGGGCTGCAGCTCGTCGTCGACGGCACCGATCCCGACACCCTGCGCGAGATCATGGAGACGGAGATCGACGCGATGAGCGCCCGCCACAAGGCCGGCGCCTCGTGCTTCAAGCAGGCCGGTGGCTACTCGCCGACGATGGGCATCATCGGGACGGTCATGGGGCTGGTGCACGTGCTCAGCAACCTGTCGCAGCCCGAGACGCTCGGCCCCTCGATCTCCGCCGCCTTCATCGCCACGCTCTTCGGCGTCGGCATCGCGAACGTCGTCTTCCTCCCCGTCGCCGCGCGCCTGCAGGCGCTGAGCGAGGAGGAGGTCGAGGAGCGCACGCTCCTGCTGGAGGGCATCATGTCCATCCAGTCCGGCGACAACCCGCGCGTCGTCGCCGAGAAGCTCATGAGCTTCGTCCCGCCCGCCCAGCGCGAGGCCGCCGAGAACGCCGGCGCGGACGCCAAGCTCGCCGCCGTCCCCGACGCCGCCGCGGCCTAGCGCCATGGCCGGGCACAAGGGACGCCGTCGCGGCGGGGGCCACGGCGGCGGTGAGCACGAGGGCGGCGACGAGCGCTGGCTCCTCTCCTACGCGGACATGATGACGCTGCTCGTCGCGCTCTTCATGGTCCTCTTCTCGATCTCGTCCGTGAACAAGTCCAAGTACGAGGGGCTGCAGCGATCGCTGAAGGACGCGTTCTCCGGCCGCGTGCTGCCCGGCGGCACGTCGATCGCCTCCGCGGGCGGCTCGGCCACCGACATGCGCGTCATCGCGCCCCCGCAGTCCACCTCGCCCCAGCCGCAGATGGGTGGCCGGTCGGACCCCGGGACGAAGGCGGAGCAGGCCGCCCGCGCCAAGGCGGAGGCCGCCGACTTCAAGAAGATCAAGGCGCAGGTCGACCGCGCCACCGCGAAGCTCGGCCTGACCGGCAAGGTCTCCACGCGGATCTCGCGCGACGGCCTGCACATCCGGATCCTCACCGACGACCTGCTCTTCGACTCGGGCTCGGCGGTCCCCAAGCCCTCGAGCTTCCCCCTGCTGGCCCGCCTCGGGACGGTCCTGGCCGCCGAGGGGCGCCACTCGGTCATCGTCGAGGGCCACACGGACACGATGCCGATCCACACGGCGCAGTACCCGTCCAACTGGGAGCTGTCGGGTGCCCGGGCCTCGGCGGTCGTCCGGGCCATGCTGCTGGCGCACGTCGGCCCGGACCGCCTGACGGCCGCCGGCCGCGCGGACCGCGACGCGCTCACCTCCAACGCGACGCCCGCCGGCCGCCAGATCAACCGCCGCGTCGAGCTGCTGCTGCCCCGCCAGGAGGCGGGGATCACCGCCGGGCCCGGCGCCACCCCACCTGCCACCGCGACGTCCAAGGGCGAGGCGGCCGCTCCGGCCGCCGACCCCGGTGGCGTCGACCTCACCCATCCCCTCGGCACACGGATCGTGCCGCTTCCGGCCAAGGAGGCCACCCCATGAAGTCCAAGCTGAAGTTCATCGTCCCGCTCGTCCTCGTCCTCTTCGGGGGCGTCTACAAGTTCGCGATCGCCAAGCCGCCGGTGCTGCCGCCCAAGAAGGTCGAGGGCGAGGTCTACGTCCTGCCCAAGGACTTCCTCCTGAACCTCGCCGACGGCAAGTTCGCCAAGCTCGGCGTCGCGCTCGTCTTCCACCACGGCTTCGTCGCGGCCCCCGAGGCCGGCGGCCACGAGGCGGCCGCCGCGCCGCCGGAGGGCTACGGCGTCCTCGCGCAGGAGGCCGTGGTGCGCGACATCGTCACCGACGTCGTCACGAACGCCAAGGCGAGGGACCTGACGACCCGCGAGGGGCGCGAGAAGCTCAAGAAGCGCATCCTCAAGCGCATCCACAAGTCCACGGACGTCGAGGTCGAAGACGTCCTCCTCACCGACATCGCCGTGCAGTAGCCCGGGCAGGCAAAGGAGTCACCCCGTGTCACAGGACATGCAGCTGGAAGCCCTGGACGGCCCCGACGCCGGCGCGACGCAGTTCGTGCCCGCATCGCCGTCCACCACCGACCTCGAGCGCCTGACCGACGTGACGGTCGAGCTCGCCGTCGAGGTGGGCCGCACCTTCATGACCCTCGGCGACGCGCTCGCGCTGGGACCGGGCTCGGTCGTCACCCTCGAGCGCCTGGCCGACAAGCCGGTCGACCTGCTCATCAACGGGCGCCCGATCGCCCGCGGCGAGGTCGTCGTCATCGACGAGCAGTTCGGCCTGCGCCTCACCGAGGTCATCGGGAGCTCCCAGCCCGCGGTGCCGACGGAGGCGCTGCTGACCGGGGAGATCGAGGCGGCCTGAGCGACACCCCGGGGGCGACCGCGACGCCGACGCCCCAAAAGTTGGACAATCGTCCCATGTTCACGCAGACCGGTCGGATCCTCGCCCTGGCGGCCGCGGTGCTCGCGGCCGCCGTCCCCGCCCAGGCGACCGCCGCCAAGGCCAAGCGCAAGGCCCCGAGCCTGGTGCGCCACGCACTCTTCGTCGGCAACAACTGGGACGGGACGATCGACGTCGTCGACCCTGTCGCCCACCGCAAGCTCGCGCACCTGAACGCCGTCCCGGACCTGCCCGAGCGCATGGCCGAGATCACCGCGAACCCGGTGAAGCTCGCGTTCTTCCTTGCGATCGCCCAGCAGATCGGCGAAGGCCACAACCAGTACGTCGACGACGTCTTCAGCTCACGCGACGGGCGGCGGATCTACATCTCGCGCCCGAGCCTGGCGGACGTCGTCTGCATCGACCTCGCCTCGCGCAAGATCGTCTGGCGCGTCCCCGTGGAGGGCAACCGCTCCGACCACATGGCGATCTCCCCCGACGGCAAGCGCCTGCTCGTCTCGGCGTCCACGGCGAAGAAGGTCCACGTCATCGACACCGCCGCCGGCAGGATCGTCACGTCGTTTCCGTCCGGCGACACGCCGCACGAGAGCAACTTCTCCGCCGACGGCAAGCGCATCTTCCACGCGTCGATCGGGACGGTCTACACGCCGACGGACGAGTACGCGTTCGACACCTCCAAGGGCGAGCGGATCTTCGAGATCGTCGACGCCAAGACCTACCAGGTCATCAAGCGCTTCGACATCGGCAAGATCCTGCGGACCTTCGGCTTCCCGGGCATGAGCTCGGCGATCCGGCCGATGGCGATCTCGCCCGACGAGAAGACCGCGTACTTCCAGCTCTCCTTCCTGCACGGCTTCGTCGAGTTCGACCTCGAGCACACGCGCCCACTGCGCATCGCGAGCCTGCCGATCAGCGAGGAGGCGGCCGGCAAGCGGCGCGACGAGTACCTCCTGGACTCCGCGCACCACGGCCTGACGATGGACCCCAAGGGCCGCAAGCTCTGCGTCGCGGGGACGATGTCCGACTACGCGGCGATCGTCGACCGCCGGACGTTCGCCTACACGATCGCCTCGCACGGGACGAAGCCGTACTGGTCCACGAACGCGCCCGACGGCAAGCAGTGCGTCGTCTCCTACTCCGGCGACGACCGGATCGCGTTCCTCTCCTACGCCGCGGGCAAGGAGATCGCGACCGTGACGGTCGGCGACCACCCCCAGCGCGTGCGGGCGGGCTTCTACCGCCGCACGCTGCCGGTCACGCCGTAGCGCCACGGGCCGTCCGCGCCGGCGGGCGCGGACGACCCCGCTCAAGCGGCGCGGCGACGGGCCGATCACCGGGCTGTCCGGGCCGTTGATCCGTCCCCGGGCACTGCCCCCTGTGCCTCGCCTCCTCGCGCCCATCCTCGCGGCCGGCCTCTCGCTGGCCCTGCCCGCTGCGTCCTTCGCGGCGACGCTCACCGGTCCCGGCGAGGACACGCCGCTGAACCTGCCGTCCGACGCGCCCCGCCACGTCGGCGGGTCGTCCGGGTCCGGCAGCCTCGTGCGCACGATCGTCGGCCTGGCCGTCGTCATCGGCGTCATCTACGGCGTGGCGTGGATCCTGCGGCAGGTCAAGGACTCCAAGGAGGCCCGCGTCAGCGGCGCCGGCCTGCAGCACGCGGCGACGATCCCGCTCGGGCCCAACCGGTCGCTGCACCTCGTCCGCGCTGGACGCGAGCTCGTCCTCGTCGGCAGCGCCGAGCACGGCGTCACGCCGATCCGCACGTACTCCGAGGACGAGGCGATCGCGCTCGGCCTGATCGAGGCCGAGGACGACGACGACCTCGACGGCCCCCGCCCGTCGACGGGCCCGCCGGGGACGGCGACCTTCATCGACCGGCTGCGCGACCTCACCACGCGCCCATGACCGCGTCCTCGAACACCGTCCAGCTCCTGCTGCTCATCGGCGGCGTGACGCTCGTCCCGGCGCTGCTGTTCACCGTCACCGGCTTCACGCGCATCATCGTCGTCCTCGGGTTCATCCGGACCGGGCTGGGCACGCCGACCGCGCCGCCCAACCAGGTGCTCGTCGGCATCGCGCTGTTCCT
>CAZRLR010000343.1:0-5079 GCA_964600395.1 uncultured Conexibacter sp. | reverse complement strand
CGGCCGGCGCGGCGAGCACCGCGACCGGCCGCCGGCTGGGCCCGACGACGGCCTCGCCGTCGCGCCGCAGGACCGGGACGGCGGCGCGCACGCCGGGGGCCCGGGCGTACGCCTGAAGCGTCTGCGTCTGCAGCGGCCGCCCGAGCGACGGCCCCGGCGTGAGCGTCGCGTCGTGCGGGATGCGGAAGGCGGCCTGGTCGCGCTCGCTGTCGCGGACGGTGGCGTGGAAGGCGGCGGCGAAGGTCGCGAAGGCGAGGGCGAGCGTCAGACCGGCAAAGGTGAGCACCGCCGGTCCGGGACGGCGGGCGAGGTCCAGCAGCGCCAGGCGCACCGGCCCCGACGGCGCGCCGGGGAGGCGGCGACCGGCGAGGCGCAGCGCCCCGGTGAAGCTGCGCGCCGCCAGCAGCGCCCCGCCGGCCAGGAGCAGGAGCGGCAGCGTCCGGGCCGCCGCGTCGGCCCCGTCGCGCACCCGGGCGTCGGTCAGCCGGACGGCCAGGGCGGCACCGACGGCGACGAGCGCCAGTTCGGCCAGCCGCCGGGCGGTCCGTCCCCCGGCGACCGCGCCCAGCGTGACGACGAGGACCGCGCCGACGGCGACGAGCACCAGCGCGACCAGCGCGTCGCCGCTCAGCAGCGCGTGGCGGACCAGGCCGTCCCCGAGCAGGGCGACGACCGGGACGGCGACGGCCGCGCCGAGCGCCGTCCCCAGCAGCGCGGGCACGCCGCACTCGCCGGCCGCCAGCAGCGCCCGCTGGCCCGCGAGCGCGCCGGCCTGCTCAAGGCGCTCGCGCTCCTCCCGCAGCCCCGCCCGCAGCGCGCCGGCGAGCAGGAGCACGACGGCGACGAGCGTCCCGGCGCCCGCCAGGCCGAGCGCCCGCAGGCGGGGCGGGGCGGTCCGCGCTCGGGCGTCCGCGTCGGCCAGCGCGTCCACCGGGGCGGTCGACGTCAGCCCCGGGTCGCGCTGCTGCGCGGCGCGGGTCGTGCGCGCGAGATCGTCGCGCCGGTCCCGCAGATCCCAGGCGTGCAGGGTGCTCAGCGGCAGCGGCGCCGACCAGCCCTGGGTGCGGAAGATCGTCCGCAGCGTCGTGAGCGCGTTGAGCGCCGCGGGGTCGGCGGCCAGCAGGACCGGTGCGCGCCGGTCGGCGGACGCCGCTGCGGTCGCCGGGCGCGGGACGTAGCCGAGCGGCGCCGCCGAGGTGACCTGCGCGCGGCCGACGACGACGAGGCGCACGCCACGGTCGGCCAGGACGGCCGGCGCCGGAACCCCGCCGACCTGCACGACCTCGCAGCGGGCGGCGGTGCAGGTGCGCGGCCGGCGTCCGCTGGTCAGACGCGTCCAGCGGGGCAGCGGCGAGATCGCGGTCAGGCGGACCGTCTGCGTCCCGAAGCGCGCGGGCTGCAGGACGACGGTCCGCGTCTGCGTCGCCGGCGTGAGCTCCCGCAGCGTCCGGCGGGCGCGGGCGTCCACGTCGGCCGGGACCCCGCCGCTCCAGCTCAGCTCGACCTGCCGCTGTGCGTCCGGGACGCGGGACAGCCGCTCGTGGGCGACCCGGTCGCCCGTCCGCGCGGCGAAGCCGGCCAGCGTCCCGAGGCAGGCGACGGCCAGCGCGACCCCGAGCGTCACGGGGACCCAGCGTCCGGGCTGCGCGCGCAGGCGGGCGGCGGCCAGGCGCAGCGGGGCCAGGAGCCGGGCGGTCACCGCGTCCGGCCTTCGGCGCGGTCGGCGCCCTGCGTCACCGGGCAGCGCCCGGGGTGGCCGCACCCGTCCGGATCGCACAGGCGACAGGTGCGCAGCGCGTCCGCGGTCCCCGTCGTGCGGGCCTCGAGCATCCGGCCCACGAGGGCGGCGAGGGTGGCCCGCTCCTCGTCGTCCAGCGGCGCGGTCCAGCGGCGCAGCAGGCTGTCGCGCGCCTCGCGCAGACGGGCGGCGGCGGACGTCCCGTCGGCGGTCAGGCGGACGCGGACGGCACGGGCGTCCGCCGGGTCCGGCACGCGTTCGGCCAGCCCGCGGTCGACGAGGCGGTCGACGAGGCGGACCGTCCCCGAGTGCGACAGCCCGAGGCTCGTCGCGAGGACCGACAGCGCGGCGGCGGGCGCGAAGTTCGCAACCGTGACGAGCGCCGTCGCCAGCGCCGGGTCGGCCCCGGGCAGGACCGCGTCGGCGAGGGCCCGCTCGTCGTCGGCCAAGGCCAGGGCGAAGGCCCCGAGGACGTTGCGGTCATGGGGCGTTGTATGCGCCACGCATAGAACCTACCGCAGCGTCGTCGTCGCCGTCCGCCGTCCGCGGCTGTGCGCCCGGGCACGCCGGCCGGCCGGGAACCGGTGCGCCGTCCCGCCCGCGGCGGTTAGGGTCGCGGGCGGGATGAGAAAGCACGGAAGCCGTTCAATCGCTGGGCTGCTCGCGCTCGCCGCGTGCTGGTCGCTCCTGGGAGCCGGAGCCGCGCAGGCCGCCACGCCGACGCGCTACTCGATCGCCGGCGGGTGCTACGCGCTCGGCGGCGTGCCCGGCGCCGAGCACGTGCGCTTCCAGGCCACGACGCTCGGCGAGTACCTCATGTACCTGCCCGACCGCACGTTCCTCGTCGCGCAGGCGGGCGGCGACACCGGGGTGGCCCCCGAGCCCTCGCTCGCGGCCGAGTGGGTGGCGACGGAGGCGACGGGCGGCGCGCTGACGTTCACGCCGAAGCTCGCCGGGGGCCGGGCCGTCACCGGCGTCCTGACCCCGGCCGACGGCTGCGCGGTCTACCCCGAGGCGCCGCTGAACGCCTCCGCCGTCCCGAAGCCGGCGCTCTCCTACGGGAAGGTCGACGGCATCGTCGAAGGCCACATGCACTGGATGACCTACGAGTACTTCGGCGGGCGCTTCCACTGCGGGCGCCCGTGGCACAAGTACGGGATCGCCTACGCGCTGCCGGACTGCGCGAGCGTCGAGGGGCCCGAGGGCGCGAACGCCCCCTTCCAGAACTTCTTCAACTACGGCAACCCGGCGCAGCTGCACGACACCTCGGGCTTCCCGAAGCTCACGTCCTTCTCGAAGGACAACCTCACGTACGAGGGGACGTACTGGCGCTGGATCCAGCGCGCCTGGGCCGGCGGCCTGCGGATGATGGTCATGGGCGTCAACGAGAACCGCGTCCTGTGCGAGCTGCAGCCGGTGAAGGACACGAACTGCAACGAGATGGACACCGTCCGCCGCGCCGTGAAGGACATGCGCGAGCTGCAGCGCTACATCGACGCGCAGGCCGGCGGGCCGGGCAAGGGCTTCATGGAGATCGTCACCGATCCCCAGCAGGCGCGCCGCGCGATCAACGCGGGCAAGATGGCCGTCCTACTGGAGATCGAGATCTCCGAGCCGTTCGACTGCCGCGGCATCGACCAGCCGACGTGCTCGCAGGCGAAGGTCGACCGGGACCTGGACGAGATGCACGCGATCGGCATCCGCTCGATGCTGCTGCTCAACAAGTTCGACAACCCGCTGACGGGTGTGCGCTTCGACGACGGCGCGACCGGGGTCATCATCAACGCCGCCAACCGGGCGAGCGCCGGCTCCTTCTTCGACGCCAAGACCTGCACGGGCCGCCTGCACGACAACACGCTGGAGACGGGGTCCCCCGCGGTCAGCGCGCTCGTCGCCGGGGTCTTCGGGGGCGCGGGCGCCGGCGGCGGCACCGTCCCGGTCTATCCGCCCGCCCCGCACTGCAACACGAAGGGCCTGACGGCGCTCGGCAAGCACGTCGTGGGCCGGATGATGGACAAGGGGATGATCGTCAACCCCGACCACATGTCCCAGGCCGCGGTCGACGACACGCTGACGCTGCTGGAGGCCCGCCGGTACTCGGGCGTCATCTCGCCCCACGGCTGGATGGATCCGGGCAACTGGCCCCGGCTGTGGAAGCTCGGCGGTATCGCCTTCCCCGGCCATTCGACGGCGACGGACTACGTCAAGGACTGGAAGGACTACCGACCGAAGCAGACCCCGTACGCCTTCGGCTGGGGCTACGGCGCCGACCTCGGCGGCCTCTCGCACCAGCCGTCCCCGAACGCGGGCTCGGCCGGGACGCTGCAGTACCCGTTCAAGAGCGCGGACGGGCGCGGCGTGACGCTCGAGCGCCAGAAGACCGGTGAGCGGACGTTCGACTACGCCAAGGAGGGCGTGGCCCACTACGGGCTGTACGCCGACTGGTTCGCCGACCTCGCGCGGCTCGGGGGCAAGCAGATGGCCGCCGACATGAACAGCGGGGCCGAGGCGTACCTCGAGATGTGGGAGCGCGCGACGGGGACGCCGTCCTCGCGCAAGTGCCGCTCGCCGCGCAGCGCGCTGACCGGGGCGGGGCTCCCGGCGCTGCGGATCGGCGCGACGTGGACGGCGCTGCTCGCCAAGGCGGGGCAGCCGCAGCAGCGGACGGTCGCGTGGTCCTACTGCGTGGCCGGGCGCGGCAACCGGCGGGCGGCGGACGTCGCGGTGCTGTCGGCCGGCGGACGGGTGCAGCTCGTCGGGTCGACCGCCCGCGGCCGGTCGGTGCGGGGGGTGGCCGTCGGGTCCGCGGCGTCGGCGCTGCGGCGGACCGCCGGGGTGCGGTCGGCCGGCGGCGGCGTCTACGTCCGGCGGCGCAGCGCGTCCCGGGTCGAGGTCTTCGGCGCCGTCGGCGGGCGCGTGCGGGTCGTCGGCGTCGCGGCGCGGTCGCTGGCGTCCGACCGCCGGGTCCTGCGGGCGGCGGTCGCCCAGGTGCGCCGGGCGCGCGCCTCCAGCGTCCTGCCGCGGTACATCCCGGGCGTCGCGGAGACGAAGTCCGGCGGGCAGCTGCGCGGCTTCTCGCTGGCCGGGTCGTCGAACCCGAAGACGAACGCCGGGCTGATCCTGCTCTGCCAGCTGCAGATGGGCGCGTACTGAGCGCCCAGGGCCGTCGGTGACAGCTCACGGGCAGAGAGCGCCGGTGGGCTGTCATCGGCCGCCGCGGGACCCGGGTCGCCGCGCCACGCCGAGGCTCGATACGATGGCGAGCGTCTTGCCGACGTAGCTCAGCTGGTAGAGCACTTCACTCGTAATGAAGGGGTCAGCGGTTCGAATCCGCTCGTCGG